>NZ_JBSYOP010000033.1:0-371922 GCF_058244685.1 Candidatus Thiodiazotropha sp. AKAK2
GTGGATCGACACCACTGAGTCAGCGTTGTGGCGGCATCTGGGGAAATAGAAAATGATTTGGCTAAGCGCATAACGAATTATACACTCAATCATCATTAGTTACATTACTTTCCGCATGACCCACTAGCCTCTCCCCACGACCCGACGTCCCCATAAAGAAAGCTGTTGTGCCCTTTTTGAAGTATATTCAATTATTCTAATTAATAATCAATGCCTTAATTAATTCTCGACAAATTAACTTAGTTATTGCGTTTTAGTTGGTTTATGACTTATTCTTCGGACCTAGGGCCTATTAAATAAGATTAGATCAATAAAACGACGCCTAGCAGAATCCGGCCGTCACTGATGTGCGGAATAGCAGATGATCCTAAGGGATAGTCAAAACAGTGATTCTGATGAAGCAGTTCTCATCATCAATCCAAACAGAAACCTGACTTGGCAGCAGTCCAAGTGGTTGTTTCTATTTTTTACCTTTTGCTGCTCGACAGTTGCCGTCTATTTCTACTCGATTGGCGCCTGGCTGGTGCTGCCGTTTGCCGGCCTGGAGATTCTCCTGATCGGCATCTCCATCTATTGCCAAAGTTGCTGTGCCCATAGTCAACAGATCATCCGAATAGACAGTAAACATGTCAGAGTCATCAATAGCGGTCGAGTCGATTCGGAACAGTGTTTTCACAAATCCTGGCTGAAGATCATCAGAAACCGTGATCCCAGTGGCTGGTACCCAAGCCGGCTGTTGATCGGTTCCCATGGACAATTCATCGAGGTAGGAAAGTATTTGATTGAAGAGGAGCGGGAAACACTCGCCCACAACCTGAAAAGTGCAATCGAGGGCATCTGAGCCGTATGAAGTTCAATAACAATTTTAAACGACAGGTTAATCATCCCATGTCGGTAACTCAGCAGCTGATCAATAACCAATCATACAAGCTTAAAACAACATCATTAACCGGCATCCTAGTTGCCGGTGTGTTTTTTGCTGATAAATGTAGAGCGGAATATGGTATCAATTTCCCTCCTCCGGCTGCTGATGTAGCCCAGGAGATCTATAACATCCATATGTTGACGATGCAGATCACAACTGTGTTGTTGTTGATCGTTTTCGGCTTCGTCTTCTACTCCCTCTACTATCATCGAAAAAGCCGAGGCTTTCAGGCAGATCAGGATTTCCATAATTCCTGGTTTGGTAACTGGTCCTGGGTTGTTGTTCCCGTGATGGTGCTGGGTGTGGATCTCACCATAGCCGGTAAAGCGGATGCGGTATTGAAGAAAGTCTGGGATGTACCGAAAGCGGAGAATATTCTGGATGTCAAAGTCACCGGCCATCAGTGGTGGTGGGAATTCGATTATCTGGATCATGGCATCAAGGTGGAAAGCCGCTATGTGCCAGAGAAGGAATCGGGGGATCTCTATCTGAGAGAGGTCGATAACCGCCTGGTGTTACCGACTGGACAGAAAATTCGCTTTTTACACACCTCGGCTGACGTTTTACACGCCTTCTGGGTACCTGAACTGGCTGTCAAGAAGGATGCCATCCCCGGATATGTCACCGAAACCTGGGCTGAGCTCAATAGGGAGGGTGTTTTCCGTGGTCAATGTGCAGAACTCTGTGGCACCTGGCACTCCCGTATGCCGATTGTGGTTGAATCCGTTTCGCCACAACAGTTTGCCACCTGGGTAGACGATCAAAAAGCCATCAAGGTCGCAGCCGCGGCTGAAGCCAGCGCAGACAAAACCTGGAGCATGGACGAGTTGATGGCGAAAGGAAAAACCCTATACGACACAAAATGTGCCGCCTGCCACCAGGTCACCGGCGTGGGCTTGCCACCCGCCTTCCCGGCATTGAAAGGCTCGGCAATGGCAACCGGATCCATCGAAGCCCACCTGGAGATCGTCATCAAAGGTAAAGAGGGCACTGCCATGCAACCCTGGGGCTCACTGAATGATCTTGAAATTGCAGCCATCGTGACCTACGAACGAAATGCCTGGGATAACAACACAGGCGATGTGGTGCAACCTTCAGATGTGAAGCAGGCGAGATAGAGGAGAGTTTGAACATGACCACAACCACCTTAAACCACGATGAAGCGCATCATCATGATATGCCAACAGGTTGGCGACGTTGGCTGTTCAGCACCAACCATAAAGATATCGGGACTCTTTATCTTCTGTTTGCCCTGACAATGCTGTTTCTCGGTGGCGCAAGCGCCATGTTGATCCGCTTGGAGCTGTTCCAACCGGGTATCCAGTTGCTCGATCCGGATCTCTACAACAATCTGGTGACCAACCATGCCCTGATCATGATATTCGGTGCGGTTATGCCGGCTGCCGCAGGATTGGCAAACTGGATGATTCCGATGATGATCGGTGCACCCGATATGGCTCTGCCGAGAATGAACAATCTCAGCTTCTGGATCCTTCCTGCAGCTGCAACCATGTTGATTCTCTCCTTTATAGTCCCCTTCTTTCCTGGTGGCGGCACACAGATCAATACCGGATGGACCCTCTATCCGCCACTGTCAGTTCAGGTTGGCATGTCGATGGATTTTCTCATCTTCGCCATCCACCTGTTGGGCATCTCCTCAGTGCTGGCCTCAATCAATATTATTGTTACGCTGTTAAATATGCGTGCACCAGGGATGACTCTGATGACCATGCCGATGTTCTGCTGGACCTGGCTGGTAACCGCTTTCCTGCTGATTCTGGTAGTACCGGTACTTGCCGGTGGTGTCACAATGCTGCTGTTTGACAGACACTTCGGCACCAGTTTCTTTGATGCAGCCGGTGGTGGAGACCCGGTGTTGTTTCAACATCTGTTCTGGTTCTTTGGTCATCCGGAAGTCTACATCCTGCTATTACCGTCAATCGGCGTGCTCTCCCATGTGATTCCCGCATTTTCCCGCAAGCCCCTGTTCGGCTATAAGTCGATGGTTGGCGCGATGTTGACAGTAGCCACAATCGGTATGGTGGTGTGGGCCCATCATCAATACACCATCGGAATGTCATTGGGCGCAGTAACCTACTTTATGATCGGCACCATTCTGATCTCCATCCCGGTGGGTCTGATGATCTTTAACTTCATCGCCACCATGTGGCGCGGTGCCATGACCTTTGAAACGCCCATGCTGTTTGCCGTGGCGATCGTTCTGATGTTTACTTTCGGTGGATTGAGTGGCGTCATGCTGGCTGTCGTTCCAGCTGATATGCAGTATCACGACAGTATGTTCGTTGTTGCCCATTTCCACTATGTATTGATGCCAGGCGCTGTATTCGGACTGTTCGCCGGTGTTTTCTACTGGCTACCCAAGTGGACAGGTCATATGTATGACGAGACCTTGGGCAAAATCTTTTTCTGGACCAATGTAATCGGTTTCAACATCACATTCTTCCCGCAACACTTTCTTGGTCTGGCTGGCATGCCACGAAGAATCGTCGACTACAACATGATGTTTACCGAGTTCAATGTCATCTCGAGTATCGGTGCAATCATTTTCGGTCTTAGCCACCTGTTGTTGCTCTATATCGTCATTAAAACCATTCGTGGTGGAAAAAAAGCGGAAAGTAGAGCCTGGGAAGGCGCCAAAGGCCTGGAATGGGAGTTGGATTCACCACCGGCATTTCACACCTGGACCGTAGCGCCACAAATCAAATAGAAACAGGAGTGGTAATGAGAATACCGAGATATCAAACACCGGAGCTGAGAAACAAAAATGTCCGCCTGGCCTGGGTGCTTGGTGGCATGGCGATTTTCTTCCTGGTTACCTCCTTTCCGTTTTGGACAGGCCTGTTCCGCATCGTAGGCACCCAGGCAATGCCATGAACAACGCGCGTTCCGGAGAAAATAAGAACCGTCGCACCACCTTACTGCTGAGTGGCCTGGTGGTGGGTATGTTCGGTTTTGGTTTCGCTCTGGTACCGCTGTATGACCTGTTTTGTGAAGTGACAGGCACACAGTCCCTGTCTCAACGAAAAATCAACCCAGCAGATCTTCAAGTGGTCAAACAGGTTGAAAGCGACAGGTGGGTAACCGTGAAATTCGATGCCACGGTAAATCCGAATCTGCCCTGGGAGTTTCAGGCGACAACCCGCAGCATGCGGGTACATCCAGGTAAGACCTATGAAGTCAATTTTGTCGCCCGCAACCGCAGTGGCGATGCTGCGACCGGACAGGCAATTCCCAGTGTTGCCCCCTGGCAGGCCACTCCCTATTTCAGCAAACTGGAGTGCTTCTGTTTCAACAAGCAGACCCTGGCCGGCAATCAGCAGACCGACATGCCACTCAGGTTTATGGTATCCCCTGACCTGCCAGCGGATATTCAATCCCTTACCCTGTCCTATAGCTTTATGCGTTTAAAAGCCTCAAAAAACAAAACTGATCTGTCGGAACTGCTACCGCAAATTGCCAAGCAGTCAGCAACTGAAAGTACTTTACCCAATAGATAACCGATGACAATCAACCAAACAAAACTCATATCGGGGAGAGAATTATAATGTCAGCAAAGGAGCATAGTGGGGACTACTTCATACCCGATCCAAGCCCCTGGCCAATCATCGGCATGTTTTCACTGTTAATCACCCTGTTTGGCGGCGCTCTGGCGATGAACGGGGTCTCCCTGGGCAGCTACCTGGTGGTTGCAGGCCTGTTGATGTTCTTCTACCTGCTGTATGGCTGGTTTCGGGATGTGATCAAGGAGAATTTGAGCGATTGTTACAATCGTCAGGTCGATACCTCATTCCGCATGGGTATGTTTTGGTTTATTGCCTCGGAAGTATTCTTCTTTCTCAGCTTTTTTGGCGCCCTCTACTACATTCGGAATATCGCCCTACCCTGGCTGGGTGGCGATGGCTATCTTGGTGTAACCAACGAAATTCTCTATCACGGATTTGAGAATGCCTGGCCCTCCCATGGGCCTGGAGAACTGGGTGGCGATTTCCTACCGATGGGTGCCTGGGGTATACCGGCAATCAATACTCTGATACTGCTGACCAGCGGTGCGACCATCACCTGGGCCCACTGGGGTTTGAAGCTGGACAACCAAAAGCAGCTGGTAAACGGACTGATCGCAACCATCGCCCTGGGGGTCTTTTTCGTCATCCTGCAGGCTTATGAATATGGGCACGCCTATCAGGAGCTCAACCTGACACTGGAAACCGGAGCCTACGGCTCAACCTTTTATATGCTGACTGGATTCCATGGATTTCATGTAACCATGGGAGCGGTGATGCTGATGGCCATCCTGGGTCGAAGTATGAAAAGCCATTTCAGCGCGCACAACCACTTCGCCTTCGAGGCCGTGGCCTGGTATTGGCACTTTGTGGATGTGGTTTGGCTTGGCCTGTTTGTTTTTGTCTATTGGTTGTGAGCCTGCTCATCACCCATTACAAAATGAATCAAGATGTTAGACCATGAGGTGTAAGCAGCCCAAAAAAGTAACCGGCCATGAGAATGGCGAACAACAGTAACGAGAGTGTCACCCGGATGGTCAAGGCGCGTACCACACGGGTGCTACTGTTCTTACCGTCATCCTTCGCCATGTAGTACATTCCCTGAAAGAGGGAGATGAGAATGAATAACAGAACCAGAAGTACAGGTAACTTAAAGATAATGTCCACAATTATTCCCTCTTCTGAGGTACCGATGAAATACCGATCTTCAGTACTGTTTTAATTTAGGATAATTTGAATATAGTTGTTATGACACGCAGTACCCGGCAATTTCGCGCTCAAACAATCCCTACAGTTGTTATGGTAATAGTAACTCCCCTATTATGCAGTCTCGGATTCTGGCAACTCGAGCGCGCCGAGCAGAAACGCAACCAGGCGACTGCTTTGGAGATGCGCCGTAAGATGCCCCCCATCTCGCTAACCGTATCTGCACGCCCTGAAGCGGATCAGCTTCTATACAGACAGGTAAATCTGCAAGGTGAATTCCTGACAGAGAAGACCATCTTCATTGCCAACCGCAAACACTTGGGTAAAACCGGATTTCATGTGGTGACGCCACTGCAACTCTCAGCCAGCGGTGAACTGGTTCTGGTAAATCGTGGCTGGACCGCAGAAACGCCTTCCACAGACAGCGGTTTACTGATCAACAGCCGTGGTCAGTTGAAGATAAGTGGGGAGATCACCATTCCCCAAGCCCCGGCCATAGAGCTTACACCAATCGACGACGACAGTCAGTTCCCGCCACGCTGGCCCTATCTGACTCTGGAGCGTTATCGTCAATGGTCAGGTTTGGAGGTACTACCGATACTGGTACTGCAGACATCTAAAGATGATCAGGATTTCATCCGCCAATGGCCAACACCGAAAGTCAGTGATCTGATGCATATCGGCTATGCTATCCAGTGGTTTGCGTTTGCCATCATCGCCCTGCTTGTCTGGCTACGTCTCTCGTATCAAAAAGTGGCGAGCGAAACTACATGAACAGCCTGGCCCAACAACCCCCTACTTCACGCAATCTGACCTCGCTATGGATCCTGGTTGGGATTACTGCGCTACCACTGATCGCCGCCTGGCTGTATTTTCTGAATCCACAATGGCTCCCCTCAGGCAGGACACATCATGGGGTGTTGATCGATCCGCCCAGAGCGGTGGCATCAATCGATCTCAAGACAACCGATCAATCGAGTTTTGACTGGCAGACCCTTGAAGGCATGTGGACACTGCTGGTGATCAGCGAACGGAGTTGTGATGCGGCCTGCCTGGAAACCCTGATCAAAGTTCGCCAGATACGTAGAGCTACGGCGGCCAACAGACAGCGCATTGCCCGTGGGCTGATCATTCTGCCGGGGAGTGACGGAAGTCTGCAGACACCCTCCCTCGACGGCCTTGAAGGCACCCATCTGCTGATACCCGATGATGACCAGCAGAACGCCGTTAGAACACTCTTTCCACAAGCCGAATTTGAAGATAGCGTACCGATCTTTGTAATCGATCCCAGAGGTGATTTGATGATGCGTTATGACACCCCACAGGTCACTTCCAAACAGATTCTCAAAGATCTGGAACGCCTACTCAAGGCCTCACAAACCTGGTCCCAAGGAGGTCAATATGGCCACCAGTGATCTTACCGCTCGCCAATCCGTTGGATTTGCCTGGCAACACTACTATGAACTGACCAAACCCAAGGTGGTGTTGTTGATCGCCTTTACTGCACTGGTCGGTATGCTGCTGTCAAAACAAGGTTTAGTCCCCTGGCAACCAATGCTGTTCGGACTGCTCGGTATCTCTTTGGCAGCTGCCTGCGGGGCGGTGGTCAACCATATTGTCGATCAGCGGATTGATAAAATGATGGACCGCACCCAGCGTCGACCAATCCCCAGCGGCCATATGGACAGCCAGCATGCCGGTAGTTTTGCTTTGTTGCTGGGTACGGTTTCGATCTCCATGCTCTACTTTCTGGTGAATCCGCTGACAGCACTGCTGACATTCCTGGCGCTGATCGGCTATGCACTGATCTATACCCGATTTCTGAAACGTACGACACCGCAAAATATCGTCTGGGGCGGCTTGGCCGGCGCTGCACCGCCACTGCTCGGTTGGGCTGCGATTACCGGCGAGGTGACCATCGAGGCCTTTCTGCTGATGTTGATCATCTTTGTATGGACCCCCCCTCACTTCTGGCCTCTGGCGATTCACCGGCGCGATGACTATGCCAGGGCTGACATTCCAATGTTGCCGGTAACCCATGGTATCGACTTTACCAAGCAGCAGATTCTGATCTATAGCATCATGTTGCTGGCTGTCACTCTGCTGCCCTTCGTGGTCCATATGAGCGGCTATCTCTATCTGAGCGGCGCCATTGCGCTCGGGATCGGTTTCGTCTATCACGCAGTCAAACTGCTGCATAGCCCAGGTCGTACCCATGCCATGAAAACCTTTGGCTACTCAATCCTCTATTTGAGCCTGCTCTTCACCCTGTTGCTGGCAGATCACTACATCATGCTGATCTGAACAGTTGTAAAATGAGCTTGAAATCTCAAGCTCACGACACCATATAGAGTATGTCTCCAAGAGAATCGTGAGATAGTTCCTTGCGGGTTGTAAAATTTACCGTTGGCAGCCTGTACCAGGGAATAGTTCAATCTCAATGAAAGGAAGGTCATCAGTGAAGGACAGTTTCGCCAGGATTGCCCGCCAAACAGTGGCAGTGTTCAATCGTACCTTATCCCTCTACCATCCCCGTACTCTGCAGGAGAAAGGTAAGCTCTGGGCGAGTGGCTTAGCCACCATCACACTGATCATCATCCTGTTTCTGCTGGGAGTCTACTGGAGCATCATGCCGCCGCCGTTCGATGTGCGTAGCCACAGTAACGACAAACTGGCGGAACTGGAGCTGAAACCGGTAACCGGCTCCTACACCACCATGACCCTGCTGACGGCAATCAAAACCTTGCTAGATAAATCCGGCGGCTATCTGAGTAACGACATCACACCTCCCAGTCTGTTTCTCGACAACATGCCGAATTGGGAGTTCGGCGTGCTGACCCAGGTCAGGGATCTGGCTCGTTCGTTGCGAAACGATATGAGCCGTTCCCAATCCCAATCGCTGGAAAACAAGGATCTCGCGATTGCTGAGCCCCAATTCAACTACAGCAATGATTCCTGGATATTCCCATCCACCGAAGGTGAATACCGACAGGGTATTGAGGCACTGGAGCGCTATCTGAAAGGGCTCTCCGCCGATGGCAATCAAAACACCCAGTTTTATGCCAGGGCTGATAATCTGCGGGATTGGCTTGCCGTGGTGGAAAAAAGGCTGGGCAGTCTTTCTCAGCGTTTGAGTGCCAGTGTCGGGCAACAGCGGATCAATACCGATCTGGCAGGTGACCCTTCGGCCTCCCAATCCACAGCCACCAACGAGCAGATGAGGGTACAGACCCCCTGGTTGGAGATCGACGACGTTTTCTATGAAGCCAGAGGCTCGACCTGGGCGCTGATTCACTTCCTGCAGGCTGTGGAGATCGATTTCTACGAAATCCTGCGCAAAAAGAACGCCCTGGTCAGTTTGCGACAGATCATCCGTGAACTGGAAGCCAGCCAGGCACCGATCAGCAGTCCTGTGGTATTGAATGGGAAAGGATTCGGCATGTTCGCCAACTACTCGCTGGTGATGGCCTCCTACATTTCCAGGGCCAACGCCGCAGTAATCGATTTGCGAAACCTCCTCAGCCAGGGCTGACACTCGGGCCTGTTATTTAACATTTGTAAAATTCGCAACTCAAAGACGTTAAACCTATTTATCCCCTATGTGGATTCTATAGAGCAATATCAGAAAGTTATGTAGAAAAAGACGATTACGGCACAGCCGTGTCATGCCGCGTCAAACACCACAAGAAAGCTGGTCAGCTCTGGGAAAAGCCATAAAAACAGCATCATGCTGGATCGTCATCGGGGAATTTACACACCCGCAACCGACGGAATGATGCAGAATCACTTGCCATACGCGCAAATATACTGATAATGGCGCACTTCAGTTGCGGGCCCTGTGGTATAATCCGCCCGTTTTTTGAGAGCCCTCTGTTGGGGCCCACACAATATTGAGTATAAAGATAGTATGGCGAAAGAAGATTTTATCGAGATGGAAGGCACGGTTGTCGAGACTCTGCCCAACACCATGTTCCGCGTGGAATTGGAAAACGGCCATGTGGTGACTGCCCATATTTCAGGCAAAATGCGTAAACACTACATTCGTATCCTTACCGGCGATAAGGTTACCGTGCAGCTGACACCTTACGACCTGACCAAGGGCCGCATCACCTATCGTGCTCGCTGAGGCCGATCAGCCTTCGTCGATCGAGGTATCGGCAACCTGCTCGCCCTCGATATCGAAAACCAGCTTGTCTTCCGCGACATCCACCCTGACGGCCCCACCCGTAGACAGCTTTCCGAACAGCAACTCTTCAGCGAGGGGCTTCTTAATTTCGTCCTGAATCAAGCGGGCCATAGGTCGAGCACCCATCTGTGGATCATATCCATGCTCCGCAAGCCAGACTCTTGTTTCAGCTTCGACGATCAGATTGACATGCTTCTCCTGTAGCTGACCTTCCAGCTCAAAGACAAACTTGTCCACAACCTTGGCGATATGTTCCGGCGTCAATCCGGAGAACTGAATGATGGCATCGAGTCGGTTTCTGAATTCAGGTGTAAACATCTTTTTGATCACTTCCATGCCGTCAGTGGTATGGTCCTGTTTACTGAAACCGATGGATGAGCGACTCATCTCCTGAGCACCGGCATTGGTGGTCATCACAATCACCACATTCCTGAAATCGGCCTTGCGCCCATTGTTATCGGTCAGGGTGCCGTGATCCATCACCTGTAGCAGCAGATTGAACACATCCGGATGGGCCTTTTCGATCTCATCGAGCAACAGGACACAGTGTGGGTGTTTGGCGATCTCTTCGGTCAGCAGACCACCTTGATCAAATCCCACATAGCCCGGAGGCGCACCGATCAGTCTTGATACGGTATGCCGCTCCATGTACTCAGACATGTCGAAACGGATCAGCTCCATGCTCAAGATTCTGGCCAGCTGCCGGGTGATCTCGGTCTTACCAACACCGGTAGGCCCGGTAAACAGGAACGAACCAACCGGACGACCTTCGTTGACCAGACCGGAGCGGTTCATACGAATCGCAGCGGTCAATGCCTCGATTGCCGGATCCTGACCAAACACCACCATCTTCAGATCTCTGGTCAGATTACGCAGGGATTCAGTATCGGACATGGAGACCTTTTTCGGTGGAATTCGAGCGATTTTGGCAACAATTGCCTCAACTTCGTCCACATCGATAATCTTTCTGCGCTCATCCTCCGGCTGCAGCTGCACGTTTGCACCCGCCTCATCAATCACATCGATTGCCTTATCAGGCAGATGTCGGTCGTTGATGTATTTGTCAGACAATTCAGCAGCACTGTTCAGCGCATCCTGTGTGTACTCGATGTTGTGGTGCTCCTCGAAACGGGATTTAAGACCTTTCAGGATCTCAATCGTCTCTTCAACGGTAGGCTCTTCCACATCGATCTTCTGGAAACGGCGGGCCAGCGCCCGGTCCTTCTCAAAAATTCCGCGGAATTCCTGATAGGTGGTAGAACCGATGCAGCGCAGCTCACCGGAGGCCAGCACCGGTTTGATCAGATTCGAGGCATCCATAACCCCACCGGATGCGGCTCCGGCTCCGATGATGGTATGGATCTCATCGATGAACAGCACCACATCTTTTTTCTGCTTGAGTTCTGCCAGAACAGCTTTCAGGCGCTTTTCGAAATCACCCCGATATTTTGTACCGGCTACCAGGGTACCCAGGTCCAACGCGTAGATGGTGGCGGTCGCCAGAATATCCGGCACCTCGGAATCGACAATCTTTTTTGCCAATCCTTCTGCAATTGCGGTTTTACCAACACCCGCTTCACCGACCAGCAGAGGGTTGTTCTTACGCCGTCTGCAGAGTATCTGGATGGTGCGTTCGATCTCATTGTGCCTGCCGATCAGTGGATCGATCTTGCCCTGTTCCGCCAGGTGGTTGAGGTTGGTCGCATAGTTGTCGAGGGCACTTGCCTGTTCCTCACCCTTGTTCTCACTGGAGAGTTCCACAGGCGTCTCTTCATGGCCCACTTCGTCCAGTTTCGAGATGCCGTGTGAGATGTAGTTGACCACATCCAGTCGACTTACCTTCTGCTCATTCAGAAAAAATACCGCCTGGGAATCCTGTTCATTGAAAATTGCCACCAGTACATTGGCGCCGGTGACTTCATTCTTACCGGAGGACTGAACATGGAATACCGCACGCTGTAAAACCCGCTGAAAACCCAGGGTGGGTTGAATCTCCCGATCATCCCCATCAGGGATCAACGGTGTGGTCTCATCGACAAAGCTGCGTATTTTCTGCCGCATCTTTTCAATATCGGCGCCACAGGCACGCAGCACGGTAACTGCTGAAGGGTTATCCAGCAACGCGAGTAACAGATGATCCACAGTCATGAACTCATGCAGTCGCTCTTTAGCACTTTTAAAGGCCTGATTTAGCGTGAATTCCAGCTCTTTGTTCAACATCTTAAAACTCCGTCAGTACCGCTCAGGTCTCTTCCATGGTGCACATCAGCGGATGCTGGTTGCTACGTGAGTAGTCGTTAACCTGTGAGACCTTGGTCTCGGCAATGTCTTTGGTGAATACACCACAGACACCTACACCTCGGGTATGTACATGCAGCATTACCCGGGTAGCCTTCTCCCGGTCCATATTAAAGAAGGTTTCCAATACCTGAACCACGAACTCCATAGGGGTATAGTCGTCGTTGAGGATAATAACCTTATACAGTGGCGGTCTTTTTAGTTTGGGAGACGCCTCCTCTAATGCTAGACCATCGTCATGTGAGTTTTGTTCTCTATCGCTCATAAAGGGTGATTCTAGCAGGCTTGCCGAGCCTGAAAAGTGGAATTATTTTACGGATTACTTGTTTGTCCTGGCCCTGCTATCCATTGTCATCAAACCAATCTCTGCAGCAAAAAGAGAGGGATTTTAAACCACAAATCCAGTGCTTGTGATCTCCAGCAGACCAGTAATTTCCGCCTAATTTCTCCGTTTCAATAATTTAAATACTATTAACAAATCTGACCGTTCCTAGGATTGACCATTGGAAATAGAAAAAGCTCCGAACCCTCAACAAATAAAATCAAGTTGGATCCTACTATCTTCCATCTGCCAGGAAACCCAGCAGAAGTCACTGAGCGGGAGTCTCAAAATAATATTGTGGCCGCCTACCCTCAATTCAAGAGGTGATGGAAAAAATATCCCGCCTGAACTCATGATTGATGTAATGTTTTGCTCGAAACCAGTTCCATTGGCAATAGCCTTAATTGAAATCAGGCGCGGATAGTGACCGGCAACGCTTAAGGGTAAGCCTGGATAACGAGGTTAAAAAGATTAGGGTATTTACCTATAAAAATTACAATTTACTGTTAAAAGTCAGATATTTGTTGACCCACAAGATCTGCACACTATACTTCAATCTACAGTGTTGAGAATGGTTCCGATTAGAGGACCAGAGCACTGGTTTTTTTGGCCGTTGATTTGACGGTCTAAGCATTTTTTTCCAAAGGTTGATGCTTAGGCTGGTGGACAGAGTAGTTTCGTGCCTCTCTGCTAAATATAACAACCTTGTGAGTTGCAGTGATTGACTCGCCTCAGATCAGAAAGCAGTCTGATCTCGCAACCCGCAATGAGCGATCCACCACACCTGGGCTTGCGTATATAGTGAGGAGTAATAGCTATGGCGACTGGAGTCGTAAAGTGGTTTAACAACGCCAAGGGCTACGGTTTTGTAACCCCAGAAGATGGAGATCAAGATGTTTTTGTCCATTTCTCATCAATTGATATGGATGGATACAAAACACTGAAAGAGGGCCAGAAAGTCCAATTTGATATTAGCCAGGGTCCGAAAGGTCTGCATGCAACCAATATTCAAAAAGTTGCTGCCAGTGGTGATCAATCCTAAGTATCATCCGCTGATACAGTTTTCCTGTTCAAAAGCCGGTATAGCCTAGCTATCCCGGCTTTTTTACGTCTACTCCACCCGGTTTCTCAATCCTTAAGCATGGATTCGAGGTTATAAACGCCACGGACTGTTTCCAGGCTCGGCTACAACCGATACCATACGGTTTTCAGTATGGAACTCGACCACCCAGCTCCCCTCGAATGTTGATTCTGCTTAACAAACCTTTCGGTGTTCTGACCCAGTTTACCGACGGCCAGGGACGCCCAACGCTGGCTGACTTCATCAAAACCAAAGGGGTCTATGCCGCCGGCCGATTGGACCGGGATAGTGAAGGCCTGGTACTCCTCACCGATGATGGCAAATTACAGCAGCAGATCACCCGCCCCGGGAAAAAGACTTGGAAAACTTACTGGGTGCAGGTGGAAGGGATTCCCAGTGAACAGAGTATCGAGCAGTTGAAACAGGGAGTGGTGTTGAAGGATGGCCCCACCCTGCCGGCAAAGGTCAGAAAGATTGCCGAACCGACCCTATGGCCGAGAAATCCCCCGGTGCGGTTTCGCGCCAGGATACCCACCCAATGGCTTGAAATCGCACTCCAGGAAGGGAGAAACCGTCAGGTACGTCGTATGACGGCCAGTATCGGCCACCCTACCCTGAGGCTGATTCGCACCTCGATCGGTAGATGGCGGTTGAAACATCTACAACCCGGGGAATGGGTCATGCTGGAGAACCAACCGGCAAAACTCAAGGTTCAGAGAAACAAGCACAAGCATGTCAGAAAAAGCTAAGGTAATTGTCGGTCTTTCCGGTGGTGTCGACTCATCGGTCGCCGCCCTGTTGTTGCAACAGCAGGGTTATGAGGTGGAAGGACTCTTCATGAAAAACTGGGAAGAGGATGATGATAAGGACTACTGCTCGGCAGCCGTGGATCTGGCGGATGCCCAGGCGGTTGCCGACCGATTAAGCATTCCTCTGCACACCATCAATTTTTCAAGTGAGTACTGGGACCGGGTATTTGCCTATTTTTTGCAGGAGTACGGAGCCGGCAGAACCCCCAATCCAGATGTACTGTGTAACCGGGAGATCAAGTTCAAGGCATTTCTCGACTATGCAACGGAGCAGCTGCAGGCCCATGCAATAGCCACAGGCCACTACGCATCCGTTTCAAAGGATAGGGAGTATTTCCACCTGACCCGTGCATTGGATGAAGGCAAGGACCAGACCTATTTCCTCTATATGCTGGGTCAGCAGGCGCTTTCAAAAAGCCTCTTCCCGCTCGGCCGGTTGAGCAAAACAGAGGTCAGGGAGATCGCTGAACAGGCCGGCTTCCCCAATCATAAAAAGAAGGACAGCACCGGCATCTGTTTCATCGGTGAACGTAAATTCCGCGACTTTCTGCAACGTTTTTTACCGGCAAAACCCGGCGTAATCGAAGACTCAGAAGGCCATACGATCGGCAAACACCAGGGTCTGATGTACTACACCCTGGGCCAGCGTCAGGGTCTGGGTATCGGTGGCCGCAGGGATGCGGCAGAAGCGCCCTGGTTTGTCGCCGCGAAAGATCTTGATCGTAATGTACTGATTGCGGTTCAAGGCCATCAACACCCTCTGTTGATGAGCCAGAAACTGATCTGCGGGCAGCTCCATTGGGTGGAAGGCAGGGCGCCGTCTGGAGCGATCCAATCGATGGCCAGGATCCGACATCGTCAGCCGTTGCAGTCGTGCCGGGTCTATCCCATGGAGAATGGGTTTTGCGAAGTGGTCTTCGATTCACCTCAACGTGCAGCAACACCCGGCCAATCCCTGGTGTTGTATGACGATCAGGTCTGCCTTGGAGGCGGAATAATCGAATCAACGGATGCCCCCTCCCCCTGAACACCTAGTGGCCCACTCGCTACGCACTGAGCAGGCGCCTCAATCCGATATGGTAGAATATCAACTCCAATCAACCTTCAATCAGGAACAGCATGAAGTTTCAGGATAGTGATCGCGTCATCGCCTTATCGGGTATTTTTCAGGCCGCTGGCCAGGTCCAGCAGGTTGCCCGTAAAGGTCTGATCAGTACTGAAAAAATCTCTGCCAGTATCAACAGTCTCTTTCAACTCGACGCGCACAGTGTGGTCGACGTCTATGGCAGTCTGGAAAATATCGCGCCGGGATTAAAGCTGACCTACAAACAACTCAGTGCAACCGATACCCGGGATGATGAGTTGACCCGATATGTTCTGAGTTTGATCCAGTTGGAGCGTAAGCTCAGTAAACATCGTCAACGTCTGGACAAGATCAGGGTCGGAATCACCGAAACTGCCGCCCGTCTGATTCACTTTCCCGCCACCCACAGCAATATCCTGGGTGCACTGGCCGATATCTATGCGGAGAACATCAGCACCCTCAAACCAAGAATCATGGTGAGTGGGGAGACCATCTACCTGCAAAATAGCGACAACGTGAATCGTATTCGAGCGCTGCTGTTGTCCGGTATTCGATCTGCCATGTTGTGGCGCCAGACAGGGGGTCGCCGCCGGCATCTGCTGTTCAGCCGAAGCACCTACATCGATCACTGCAAAACCCTCCTCGACAAACTCTGATTTCCGCCAAGTTCGGGCTTATCCATAGTCAATGGCCACAGTATCCTCACATCCATACCTGATCCTTCTATAGTAATCTGATGATTACCTTCTATAGTGCAAGAGATCACAGCCGGTAGATTGATAACACCATAGAGTGACTGTGATTAGGGTAACCAGGAATCTGCCTGCTGGTCTGTGTCGCCAGCTGTATGACTTACTGGCCTGCTGCAGCTGCCTTGAAGAGAAGCAGCAAAAACGATAAACAACACTAATAATCAAACAGTAATATACTGTTTTTAAGAGCTACGGGAGGATTGCATGAGTAGCAGCTTTGGTGCAGAAAAAGAGCTGATGGTCAATGGAACTGCCTATCAGATCTATCGTCTGGATGCGTTGGAGAATTCAGCCCGATTACCGGTTTCGATACGTATCCTGTTAGAAAACCTGTTGAGACATGAAGATGGTGTCACTGTTACCGCAACGGATATCAAAGCGGTTGCCAACTGGGATCCGCAAGCGGAGCCCAGCAGAGAGATTCAATACCGACCTGCCCGGGTTCTGATGCAGGATTTTACCGGTGTACCGGCGGTTGTCGACCTGGCTGCGATGCGCGATGCAATGGTCAAACTGGGTGGTAACGCAACGGATATCAACCCGCTCCAGGCAGCCGAACTGGTTATCGACCACTCGGTACAGGTTGATCACTTTGGCGACGCCAATGCCTTCGATCTCAATGCCGAGATTGAATTTCAACGCAATCGGGAACGCTATCAATTTCTCAAATGGGGCCAGAGTGGCTTTTCCAGCCTCAAAGTCGTACCACCCGACACCGGCATCGTGCACCAGATCAATCTGGAATACCTGGCTCGGGTGGTCTATTCGGAACAACGGGATGAAAAACTTCTGGCCTTTCCCGATACCCTGGTCGGTACAGACTCCCACACAACCATGATAAATGGCATCGGGGTACTCGGATGGGGAGTCGGCGGTATCGAAGCTGAAGCCTCGATGCTGGGCCAGCCGATCTCAATGCTGGTTCCCAAGGTCGTCGGGGTCAAATTGGTCGGCAAGCTTCCTGAAGGCAGTCTGGCAACTGACCTGGTGCTAACCATTGTCGAACGCCTGCGCGAACATGGTGTGGTAGGCAAATTTGTTGAATTCTACGGACCCGCAATCGCCACAATGCCGCTTGGTGATCGAGCTACCATAGCCAATATGGCCCCCGAATACGGCGCCACCTGTGGTCTATTTCCTGTCGATCAAGAGACCCTCGACTACCTGCATCTGACCAATCGATCAGAAGATCAGATCGCCCTGGTTGAGGCCTATGCCAAGACCCAGGGTATGTTTCACACGGCAGACTCCGCGGAAGCTGAATACTCTGAAACCCTCGAGATCGATCTCTCTGCAATCGAGCCTAGCCTCGCCGGGCCCAAGCGCCCCCAGGACCGGGTGGCGCTGAAAGATGCCAAAACGCAATTCGAACATGCTGTTGAGGCTTTCAACGGTGGCGAGAGTCAAACCGTCTCCACCAATATTGATGGTGCATCCACTAAAATCACCGATGGCGATGTTGTCATCGCGGCGATCACCTCCTGCACTAACACCTCAAACCCCAGTGTCATGATGGCTGCCGGTTTGCTGGCGAAAAAGGCGGTTGAATCCGGGCTTACGGTCAAACCCTGGGTCAAGACCTCCCTCGGACCGGGATCCCGGGTGGTGATGCAATACCTGGAGCAGGCCGGCCTGGACAAATCACTCGACACCTTGGGATTCGACCTGGTTGGTTATGGCTGCACAACCTGCATCGGCAATTCAGGCCCGTTGCCGGAAGAGGTCTCCAAAGCGATCAGCGATGGTGACCTGACAGTCACTTCCGTACTCTCCGGCAATCGTAATTTCGAAGGCCGGGTGCATGCTGAAGTCAGAATGAACTACCTGGCTTCACCACCTCTGGTTGTGGCCTACGCCCTGGCCGGTACGATGAATGTCGATCTGTATCAAGATCCCCTGGGCGTTAACACAAAAGGAGAACCGGTATTCCTCAAGGATATCTGGCCAAGCAGTAAAGAGATTGCCGAGGCGATTTCAGATAACCTGACCAGAGAGGGCTTCATTGCCAGTTATGCCAGGCTTTTCGACGGGGATAGCCGTTGGCAATCCCTGGAAGCCCCTGTTGGCAGCCAGTTTCAGTGGGATCCCGATTCGACTTACATCCGCCATCCACCCTATTTCGAAGAGATCTCGCTCGATCCGGATCCGATCACCGATATCGAAGCGGCGCGATGTCTGGCCTGGCTTGGCGACTCGGTCACCACAGACCATATCTCACCGGCAGGCGCCATCAAAGCCGACAGCCCGGCAGGAGAATACCTGAACGAACTAGGTGTGAAAGCGGATGAGTTCAACTCCTATGGCTCCCGCCGTGGGAATCATGAAGTGATGATGCGGGGTACTTTCGCCAATATCCGATTGCGCAACCGCCTGCTGCCTGATAGTGAAGGTGGTGTCACCCGACACTTGCCTTCAGGTGATGAGATGAGCATCTACGATGCCGCCATGCGCTACAAAGAGGAGTCTGTGCCGGTGATTGTGATTGCCGGCAAGGAGTACGGATCCGGCTCCTCCCGTGACTGGGCGGCTAAAGGACCGGCCCTGCAAGGGGTACGTGCGGTGATTGCTGAGAGCTATGAGCGGATTCATCGTACCAATCTGGTCTGTATGGGCATACTACCGCTACAGTTTCTACCGGGAGAGAGTGCAGAATCCCTGGGGCTGACCGGTGAGGAACGATTCTTCATCCCTGACCCAGGAGATCAGACTGTCCACCGCATCAGCGTCATGGCGAAATCCGATAAGGGCAGTGAAAAGGAGTTTAGCGTCACGGTGCGTATCGATACACCGAATGAAGTCGACTATTTCAAACATGGCGGAATCCTGCACTATGTGCTGCGCAAGATGGCCTCTGAAAACAGCAAATAAAGGGATCAACTGCACTGTCGCCAGTTGAGAATTGTTCATCTGATCCAAGCACAACTCTGTCTAGCCGGGAGTGGCTAGGCAGGGTCGTCCTAACCGGTTGACAGCTAATGGTAAGCGGTTGTGGGAACGGGCTTTAAAAAAAATATTAACCCACTCTGTTAAGTAACAGCACTATCTTCCTGTTTATATTTAAATATTTAAAACATACAAATCAGCCGACTTAACCCCTTACAACTCAGCGGGTATAATCCCCGCCTTTCTAAGATTTCGTGGTACGTAATAACATGCAACTCTCCTCACTCACAGCAGTCTCCCCCATTGACGGCCGTTATGGCAGCAAAACTGAAGACCTGCGGGTCATCTTCAGTGAATTCGGTCTGATCCGTCACCGGGTCAAAGTCGAAATTCGCTGGTTACAGGCACTTGCCGGCCACAACGACATACTCGAAATTCCAACCCTGAGTGAACATGCCAACAATATACTCAACGGGATTGTGGATAACTTCAGTGAAGAGGATGCCCGCCGGGTCAAGAACATCGAACGCACCACCAATCACGACGTGAAGGCAGTGGAGTACTTTTTGAAGGAGAAGATTGCCGGTAACGAAGAGCTTGAGAGCATCAGCGAGTTCATCCACTTTGCCTGTACTTCAGAAGACATCAACAATCTCTCCCACGCCCTGATGCTGCGGGAGGGTCGCGGTCAGGTACTGTTGCCCTATGTGGATGAAGTGATCGAAGGGGTGAAATACCTGGCGCAACAACTGGCGGATCAACCCATTCTAAGTCGCACCCATGGCCAGCCTGCCTCACCCAGCACCATGGGTAAAGAGATGGCCAATGTGGTCTACCGTCTGCAGCGGCAGAGAGAACAGATTGCCGCCGTGCAACTGATGGGAAAGATCAACGGCGCTGTCGGTAACTATAACGCCCACCTGGCCGCCTATCCGGAGGTCGACTGGCCGGCATTCGCCAAGCAGTTTGTCGAAAGCCTGGGCATCAGTTGGAACCCCTATACGATTCAGATCGAACCCCATGACTACATTGCTGAGCTGTTTCATGCCCTCTCCCGATTCAATACCATCCTGATCGATCTGTCCCGTGATATCTGGAGTTACATTTCGGTGGGTTACTTCAAGCAGAGGACCGTTGCCGGAGAAGTCGGCTCATCCACCATGCCTCACAAGGTCAACCCCATCGATTTTGAAAATGCGGAAGGTAACCTTGGTATCGCCAACGCCCTGTTCGGCCATCTGGCGGAAAAACTGCCGATCTCCCGCTGGCAGCGGGATCTCACCGATTCAACCGTCCTGAGAAACCTGGGTGTCGGATTTGCCCATACCTCGATCGCTCTGCAGTCACTGCTCAAAGGGCTGGGTAAACTGGAGGCCAACGGGGATGCCATGCTGGATGACCTGAACCAGAACTGGGAAGTCCTTGCAGAACCCATACAGACGGTCATGCGTCGTTATGGCATCGAGAAACCCTATGAAAAGCTCAAAGAGCTGACCCGGGGTCAACGCATTACACCTGAAGAACTGCAAACCTTTGTTGATGGCCTTGAGATTCCTGAACAGGCCAAAGAGTCGCTGAAACGTCTAACACCGATGAGCTATATCGGTAATGCCAAAGACCAGGCGACTGATATTTAGCAGCCCCTTTGAGCAGACAATCACGCCACACACCATTCATCCCGCCGCCCTGGCAGCGGGACGAATGGTAACTTGTGTACGTGGAAAGCGAATCATCTTATAAGAATCTGTAACAACCAGACAGATTCCTATCAAACTGCACCTTCTCCAGCATAGACCCGTTTACCGATTCCACGTTGAGGTACACTATGGGTATGCATTTACTTAATTTCCCTGAACACATAGATACTGAAAGATTTCTGACTGAGTACTGGCAGAAAAAACCACTTCTGCTGCGTCAGGCACTGCCCGACTTCAAATGCCGCATAGAGGCCAACGAACTCGCTGGCATGGCTTGCGAGGAAGAGATCGAATCCCGCCTGGTGTTGGAAAAGCATGGCGCCACCCCGTGGGAAGCACGCTATGGGCCCTTCGAGGAGACACTCTTTGCTGAACTGCCTGAGAGTCACTGGACACTGCTGGTCCAGGATGTGGACAAATACATTCCCGAAGTGGCAGAACTGCTGGACTACTTCCGTTTCATTCCCGATTGGCGTCTGGATGACATCATGATCAGCTATGCGGTCGATCAGGGTTCGGTTGGCCCCCATACCGATGACTACGATGTTTTTCTGTTGCAGGCCAAGGGTTGTCGACGCTGGAAGATTCACACCCAAGCCGTTGATGACAACGACTACATACCCGGACTCGACCTGCGCATCCTGCCCCACTTTGAAGCGGAGCAGGAGTGGCTGCTGGAAGAGGGGGATATGCTCTATCTGCCACCGAATGTGGCCCACTGGGGAATCGCCGAAGGAGAAGCCATTACCTGTTCCGTGGGATTTCGTGCCCCGACCTGGCAGGATATCGCTTCGGCCTGGTTCGAGTCCTGGATCGAACAGCAATTGCCGAAACAGCGCTATCGTGATCCTGCCCTGAAAGCACAAATTGCACCGGCGGAGATCAAGCCTGCAGCGCTTGACGGCTTCAAAGCCAAACTGCAAAGCTACCTGGATCGACTCGACCAGGATGAACGCTGGTTTGGTCGTCTGGTGACCGAAACCAAACCCCACCTGCAGGTTATCCCGGCAGAGCAGCCCCTTGCTGAACAGGCGTTTCTCAATCGATTCCGGGAAATGGCGGTAATCCATCGCAACAGCCACAGCCGAATGGCATTCAGCCGCTATGAAAAAGATGGCCTGGATACTCTCTACATTAACGGCAACAGCTATACCCTGCCCAGCTCTTCCGGTGAGTTTCTCCCCGTCATCACTCACTACCGGGAGCTGCATTTCGGGTATCTGCAGGAGTGGCTGGAACAACCTGAATACCTGAAACTGCTCTGCAGACTCTACAATGATGGGCATTTTCTGTTCAGTAATGAGTATTGAAGCCGTTTAAATCGGTAAGATTGCCCAGGATGAGAAGCCAGGCTGAATCAGCACGTATGGAAACAGAAAGGATAGGAGTAATCATCAATGGTGACTAACGACTTCACAATCCGCCAGGCAATATGGCCGGATGATCGGGATTTGCTGCGTCAGGTAAGAGAACCGGTATTCATCAAGGAACAGGGTGTCCCGGAGAGTATGGAGTGGGATGATGACGACATTATCGCCTTTCACCTGCTGGCGCTGGACAATCAACAACAACCGATCGGTACGGCACGACTGCTTGGCAGTGGACAGATCGGACGGATGGCGGTACTGGCCGACTGGCGCAATCAGGGTGTCGGTACCGCCCTGCTGTTGGAACTTCTGCAACAGGCCAGCCGGGTCGGCCAGGATCAACTGTTTCTGCACGCTCAGACCTCAGCAGAACCCTTCTATGCGAAATTCGGTTTTATCGCCAAGGGAGAGATCTTCCACGAAGCCGATATACCCCATCGAAAGATGCGCTTCTCATTTACCGATCAACCCAGCGAAGATGACCTTACACTGGCCACCCTGGGTGTAGATGAAGAGTTGTTCCAACTGAACAGAGTTGAAGACCACCAGATTCACGCCGCATCGATGGTGAGACAGGCCAAACGCTACCTTTGCCTGTTCAGTTATGATCTAGACCCACTCGTCTACGATACCGAATCATTCCATGACGCGGTGAAGCAACTTGCCATGCGATCGAAGTTCAGCCGAATTCGAATCCTGGTCCAGGACAACAGTCGGATAGTGCAACAGGGTCATCGCCTGGTAGATCTGGCACAACGCCTACCCTCAGTGATCGAAATCCGCAAACCATCCGATGAGCATCTCGATATAGAAGAGAACTTTCTGCTCGCCGATGATTGTGGATACCTCTATAAACAGCAGGCCTCCACTGTAAAAGGCACTGCAAGATACAACAATCGACACTTCGTGAGCCGGCTTCAGACGCTGTTTGATGAAGCTTGGGAGTACGGTGTTCCGGATCGTGAGCTGGCTCGGTTACATCTGTAGAATACATTTTTATTTAATTCGCCATATCCTTCATTTATCCTTTAACTAAAGTGAAAAAGCTTTTAGCACCCTAGCAAACTAATTAATTTAAGATGGTTATTATTTTATATCATCTTGAAATAACGCATTGAGAATTATAACAATACCAAATCAGCATCTAGACCTACTAACTTGCCATTTGGTTAGAGCTTGCACATAGAGTACATTATGACCAGTTTGTAAGGGTTTTCTTAACTATCTACATCTTAATTCAGTTGATACAGTTCAATACTGATCAGCTTGTTGCAAAAATGGACTTCACAATAAGGAGATATTTATGTCATCTTATGCATACTTTACAAACACCTCATTTTTACCCTCAAACAAATACTCTAAACAAGAGAACCCAATAGGCAGCCAGTCTGACAATAGTAGTAAAACTAAATTAGACTCAACTGTTGAGTCACCAACGACTGAAGAGCAATTATCGAATCAGAGCACTCCGCTAAGTCAGAAGATAGATCAACCTTCACTATCTGAACAACTTAATTCTGAAAATAAAAATGCACCTGACGAAATGCTTTGTATAGCAAAAGGTGACACAGACGATATAAAGTCTGTGATTACCACTCATTACTGAGGGATAAACAGGGAAATAAAGTGCACTTATGTTTGTAACGATTCTAATTCCCCACCAACTGAAGTCAGGGGGTACTCATGTAGAATCAAACAAAGTACTAGATGAAAAAATGAAAGGATTTGATGAATACATTTCGAATGAAATCATGGAGAACAATAAACAGTTAAAACTTAATAAACAATAAGGATTATAATTATTTCCGTAAGATCGAATATGATTTAGTTCAATAAAATATCATGATTCAGGCATCTGATAAAACTTAAAAGCTCAACACCAGTCTTGTCTAAGTGATTCCCGATGCATTGCTAACCACTGAAGCGCAATAATGATACTGGTTGAATTCGCCCGCCCCTGGTAGAGTTCGCCAATCGCATCACCAGCATCCATGACAACAACCCGTATATCTTCACCTTCATGATCCAAGCCGTGCACACCAGCGGCATTGGTTGCATCAACCTCACCACAGTATAACTTGATTCGGTCAACCGATATGCCTGGGCTGACCACAAATTCACAGATTTGTTTCAGGCGGCCAATCTCGCAATTCGCCTCTTCAAGGGACTCTCTTCTGGCTACCGACTCATCGCTTTCACCCCCATCCTGCAGGCCACCAATGGTTTCCAGCATCCAGGGGGGATTCTGGTATCCGGCCACACCGATTCGAAACTGCTCCACCAGCACCACCTTGTCCTGACGTGGGTCATAGAGGAGAACAGATACAGCCCTGATATCCTCGATCCGTTCCCGAATGATGGTCTCACTCTCTCCCCCCATATAGAGATCATGCTTTAGGCGGTAGCGGTTGATTTTCAGAAATCCACGATAGGCAGGGTCGGTCTCAACGATCTTGAAGTTGTATTTCATTGAATAAGTTTCATAATTCTGATGTCATTTCTATCCGGTAGCTGATCACTCAGGTACCGTTTAATATACCTATGAAGTGTGAGTAGATCCAGAATAGAATTTGGAGTTTGGCCTATGCGCGATTCTTGTTTGGATCCCCTCTCACCCAGCACTTCTCTCACGATAGGAGAGGAGCGTTACTCCCTAAAGATGTTGATGGAAAAGCAGTAAGTTGAATTGCAATCCCAATCAATTCTGATCAGCTTATGCAAAGAAATATCAATGTCTACTGCAGTTTCGTTTTTTTGGATTTACTTTCAGTTCCTTTGAACAAGGTTCACCAACAGATCCAAACCTATAGAGCAGCATATATGTCACAATAGTATTTTATTTTTTGCGACGTATTACATAAAGTAGTGATAGATTTAAAATATTGAAGACAGACATATATCCACATATTATCAGGGGAAATCACAGAGCCAATCCAACAGGTTATGCGAGGTGAGCAACCATCAAAGATAGGCACTGATGTGGTATCGTGTGGTTGTTTTACGGTGGTTAATAGTAAGAATATTCAGTTACAAGACAGGACTTTTCATTATGCCTTTCCCGGTTGTCGGCGTTACCCGCCCAAACTTCCTGATACTAACCCCGATCTGCGTCTCTTTGGGTGTAGGAAGTACGCTTCTTTCTGGTTTTCCCATCGCTTGGGGCGTACTTGGAGTCGTACTGCTTGGAGCCCTGATGGCCCACGTCAGCGTCAATGCCCTGAATGAGTATTTCGATTTCCATTCAGGATTGGATGCTAAAACCGACAGAACACCCTTTAGCGGGGGTAGTGGCACCTTGATTTTGCAACCGCATCTTGCACCTCAGGCATTGATTATCGGTACCATCTCCCTCCTGATTACACTGGCCTGTGGACTTTATCTGATACAGGCATCCGGCTGGGGCTTACTACCCATTGGGCTTCTGGGCATTCTGATTATCATCAGCTATACCAGTTGGATCAATCGCTACCGCTTTATGGTATTGATTGCTTCTGGCCTCTGTTTCGGCCCATTGATGGTTATCGGCACCCACTACGCACTGACAGGCCAAATATCCATCGCCGCTTTACTACTCTCTCTAGCACCCTTCTTCCTGGTAAACAATCTTCTATTGCTGAATCAAATACCCGATATTGATGCTGACCGCAGTATCGGACGAAGTAACTATGCAATCTCGAGGGATGCACCGAAAAGAGCCCGGTTGTTTTTGACTTTTAGTCTGTCTGCCTACGTGGCGATAGTTTCAGGAGTCATACTGGATCATTTACCGGTGACAGCCTTACTCTGTCTGCTGACAGCCGGATTGGTACACAAGATATATGAGGTCATAAAAAATGATACCCATGACCGGGATCAATTGATAGCAAGCCTGGGCCGGAATGTCAGACTGACATTGATTACACCCAGTCTGATTTTTCTAGGCATTCTAATGGAAACTCTATAGCACGCCAGCAAGAATCGAAACTGATCAATTCTAGAGCCAGTTTGATATCGCTTCTCTATTGGCACATGAGAATCCCGAGCCAGAATACCCATGTTTTTCGTTGCAGACTGATCGCTGCAATTTTAGATCCCTGCCAAACCCACCGAATGAGACACGATATGTCTTGCCATCTGTCTCCTCGATAAACTGTCTGATGAGTTATTCTTCTTCATCGGATTCCACGGTAAAAAACAACCAGCACGTTGAAACGATCATTATCCACTTTATAGAACGTTCGGGATTGCCCTATTATGGGCCGAATAAATTCGTGTTACCTGGCTCTCACCATTGCACTTTGACTTGCTATTCGATCGAATCTGGTGCAGCTACGGAGCCGTCGGACAACGGCGACATCCTCTCCTTTAATACATAACTTTTTTTGTACTTCTTCAACGATTTAACATCCTTCTACCAGACCTTCAGGATAGCACTCATCAGCCCGTTCAACGCTAGGGTAATCCCCAGCTTGTTACATCAAGGGTTTCTTGTAATCTAAAAAAAGAGAATATACCGATCAGGGAGGTCAGCCATGATTCATTTTTCCGCAAGATTTCATCAAAACACCAATCAATCGAAATCTTCAACTAATAACAATAGCAGTGCGGCCGGAATCAGCGATGAACAACTGACCAACATGTCTGCACCTCGTAAGATCAATCCAATCCTCTGGGATCTATCCAGCACGCAAGAAAGACGCACGCTTCTGGAGAATTCAGAACTCCTGGAAAACAGCAGTTCAGAAATGACTGGCTTGACGAATAGCAGCGGCACTGAATCGACCTCTACCACTTTAAGTAAAAATCGATACAAAATCCTCGATTTCACCAAGTATACTCAGCCCAATCAGCAATCAGCCGTTGCCGCCGATGAAGCTCAGCTCTCGCAGAGCAATATTCAATCCGTTGCAAGCCTGGCAGGCCGCTCGCTCGCGACTGGTGATCAGCAGGCGCTCACGCAGATCACCCAGCAGTTCCAACAACGTTTTGCCAACACAGCATCGGATAAGACTGCTTTTCACGACATAATGACCAAGACGTTCGGTGATCAGTACAACCAGAGCAGTGCTGAGAATATACGCCAACAGACCATCAAAGGTGACTTCAGCTGGATGCCCACAATAGAGATGGTTGATAGCCAACAATTACAGGATCAGTCCGGAACCCAGGATGGTTACAAAGCACTTGGTGCTTACAGCCAAAGCAACGATACAGTTTATCTGAGTAAACAACTGCTGAGATCGGATCTGACCCAGGCAGAAAAGATCCTTACCGAAGAGGTAGGCCATGCAATCGATACCCGGGTCAATGTATCGGATGCAACCGGTGATGAGGGGGATATCTTCGCCAGGCAGGTGCATGGTGAGGAGCTATCAACCGAAACACTGAATGAACTGAAGCAGGAAAACGACAGTGGCGTAATAGAGATCGATGGTGAAAAAGTTGAGGTCGAATACGGTTTGGGATCATCTTTAAAAAAAGCCTTTAAAAAAGTCAAGCGTGGAGTAAAAAAACTTGGTCGTGGAATCAAGAAAGGATTGAAAAAAATTGGCCAGGGTATAAAGAAAGGCATAAACAAGCTAGGAAGCAGCATCAAAAAAGCATTTAAAAAGCTTGCCCAGAGTAAATTCTTTCAGGGCATATTGACCGTAGCCCAGTTCATTCCGATACCAGTGGTTGCCATGGTTGCTAAAGGTATCAACATCGCCATGTCAGCCTATAATGTCTATCAAGGTGTTAAACACAAAAGCTGGGGGGCGGTGCTTGGTGGCGTCGCCGGATTGGCAAATGGAGTATCGAATTTCGGTAAGGCATTCGGCGCATCATCTGGATTTATCGATAAGTTGACATCGTTTACCAAACATATGAATACCGCCTCCATGGCCTACAAGGCGATCGCAGAGAAGGATTTTCTGGCTGCAGCCAATCTGGCTACGAACTTCTTTGACGGAAACAAAACGTTTGCCAACACCATCAAACAGGCCGGTCAAGCACAACAGGTCTACCAGGCTGTACAAAAGGGTGACTATCTCAGCGCCATAGGTGCTGGTTCCACTCTGATGCAGGATTTCACTGGCGCCGCCGGGGACCAGGTGCTGCGGAAAATTGGACAAAATGCAGAAGTAATGCAATCGATCGACCGTGCTGTCAATCAAGGTGACTATAGCAGTGCTGTCGCCATATTAACTGAACAATATGGAAGCCATCTCAACCTGGAAGGTGAGGAGCGTGAGAAGATCAGCCAGGTAACACAGACTTTCCAACAATTGCATCAGGCAAACCAGCTGATCAAATCCCATCAATATGGGGATGCCGCTCAATTACTGTTACAGACAGCGGAAAGACATAGCGCCGGTGTAGAAGCAAAAGCGAGCCTTTATGAGGCAAGCCAGAATATTAAACAGCTGGATAAGGCAGTAACCTCTCTCAAAGAGGGTCGATTTACCGACGCAATCAATTCCGCCGGCGACCTACTAAACAGACCGATTGATGAAACCAGCCACAAGCTTCTCACAGAAATAGAGAGTTACGCCAAAGATGCTCAGAAACTTGGAATACTCATCGAAAATGGTTCGGCTGAGGAGATCATTCAGATCCTTAAAGACCGGATGGATAAACAGGTTGTCATCACCAACATTCTGAATCATGCTGCTTAAATTACCAGCGGCTCGATCCACCCCTTGAATCTGCGCCTATGCCCGGATTTCTTATTTTCATTAACCTATTGTAATGATTAAGTTATACAGGATAACCCTAGCTAGGGAGATTCCCATCTACAGATTCCGGTTGATAAGTAGTTTAATTGATTCTAGCAAGCTCAATCTTCTCTCAAGGATTAGTATTCCAGTAACACGTAAAGGAGTAACACATGGGCCTTTTTAGTAGAGTAATCGATAGAAACTCCACCAGAGTCGACATGGGAAACCGGAATGGCCCATTCGGCATGAAGTTCAATACTGGTAAAGTTGTACTGGACGCCAGAGGAGGTAATGACAAAATCCATGTCCATCAGAATATGGATGGTTCAGTTAAGGTCAACGTCAATGGTAAAGATTACAATTTTACCGCTGAACAGGCGAAAAACCTGGTCATTAAAGGCGGCAGAGGTAATGACACCATCACTATGTCCGGGCACCAACTCTACGGGCCAAAAACCAGCATCACAATCGATGGCGGGAAAGGAAATGACACCATTTACGGCAGCTGTGGTAATGACAAGCTGATTGGCGGCAAGGGCAACGATACAGTTTTTGGTGGTGGCGGCAACGACTACATCAACGGTGGAAAAGGCAGCGACAAGCTCTATGGTGGTTACGGCAATGATCGGATCGTTGGTGGTAAAGGCAACGACACCATCAAAGGCGGCCGCGGTAATGACTCCATCAGCGGCGGCAAAGGCAGCGACCGGATCTATGGTGGTTTTGGTAATGACTCAATCCGCGGTGGCAGGGGTAACGACACCATCGATGGTGGCTACGGCAATGATAATGTCCAAGGTAACAAAGGTAGAGACCGGATCTTTGGTGGCTTTGGCAACGATACCATTCATGGGGGCAAAGGTTGGGATCTTTTGGTTGGTGGATATGGTCAAGATTACCTGAATGGAGGCAAAGGCTGGGATCGTATTATACAAGATAATGATGACCAGCTTTCCACCCTTCCGGTCGGATCCGGTATGGTCCTGAAGCATATTTCTGCCCGTTAACAGGCAACAATCTCTCCCGCCTGGATGATTCATTTTGTCATCCCCGTTTCAAGGTGAAATATCCAGGCTTTTATACTCCCGGTTGATTCCAAAAGTGATGCCAACTACGTCATTTACGGAAAGTGGATCGATCTAAATATTGCTACTGAACGCAATTCGCCACAATCATTCTTCAATACTTAATCCGTACTGACGATCACGATCATCGTTATTCCGGCATAGGCCAGACAGAAGCGCTAGGCGCGTTGATTGACTGTAAGTCAACCCGAAGGGTGAGCGAAGTGAATAACTGAGAAGCCACCCAATAACGATCCCGGCAACCGCCGGCATGATGAAGAATCATTTCATCTGAGCCCCACAAATAAACAGTAACAATATAAATTTTGCAGAGTTTGATTATTTCATGAAACTTTTTGTCTGGGCGAAGTCGAAATAGAAGCCATTCAGTATTTTCCAACACTGAAGTAATTCACGAATTGCAATGACCTGACAACTCTGAACCCAACGGCTAAAAACATGGACTAACTCTCACGTTTGAAACAATAGAAAAAGCCAAATAAGGAAGTTTCCGATGCCTGTAATATTTTCACTGCTTCTTCTCATATTGTCGCTTGGTATCCATGCCGAAGAGATTCCGGAGAATGAAGTATTAACGCTTGATGATCCAATACCCGGATCACTCTACCTCGAATTCACCGATGCGGATGATCTGCTGCCAAAAATAGGTGATTTCAAAATCATCAGCAGTCTCTTCATGAGCAATCAGTTGGGTGAACGCTGGGCGACTTTGACCATTCTGAACCAATCGTCATCCCAGCGCCTGTTGGATCGGCAGTATATTGTTGCTCTGTTCGCTGATGGTGAAAAAAGACATCCCATCAATATCGAGCATACCTTTTACGGGAAAGAACAGATTACCCTGACCATCAACTTTGGTAAGAGCAAATTCCCAGTCCTGCGTACCGAGGTTCGAAACTAGAGCCTGTTAACACGAATCCAATACACCCTGCCCCCTCTTTAAGTAATACTAAGGAGGGGTTGCGCCTGAAAATGCGCCACTCGGCGTTACTCGTCATCATTTGGAGCAACCAGACTACGCTCCTCGCGCCTTGATTGGTGCTTTTTCAGGCAAAACAGGTCATTTTGGATTTGTGTTAACAGACCCTAGTTCGGCTTACCTGCCACGTATGAAAGCGCGCAGCATAATCCATACAAAGAGGATTCCACCGATTACCGCCAGCAGTCCGCCGATACCCATAACCCCCATCGACGCTTTGGCCCAGACACTCTCCAGACCCTGAGCGGTTCCTGCTGTTTTACGTTGAATACCCATCAAGCCGGATGCCGCCAGACCACAGATATGCAGCAGTTGGCCAATGCCGTAGATCCAGGGTTGCAGCTCAACCATCCGACCTTGGGGTAATGGGTAGCCCAGTTTAGGCAGTAGAAGATATCCCAACCCCATCAGGCCGAGTGTCACACCTACAATCGATCCATGATAGTGAGCCGGGATCATAGTATTGAGACCTGAAATAAAGAGTGCCAATGCACCACCGGAGAAGAAAAGCAGCAGAGACATCCAGAGTGCAGCACGCAGGGGTTTATATTCAGTTATTGATTGATCGGCACGAATCAATCCACTGAATATCAACAATCCTGCCGGGATTACCGCCAGGCCTCCACCATATTTCATCAAATCGGTAAATGCCGACCTCGACTCAAGGCTCACTGTTTCATGAACCATATAGATGACTGGCGTGATCAATACCGGCAGGATACCGATCATCAAAACCCACGCATACCATCGTGAACTCCCTGGCAGCGTTACTCCGCTGGCGCGTGCCAGTAGAATCCATGCAAGAATAACCAATTGGGTATAAGCGAACTGTAAGCTGTGCCCTGCCCCCCAAAACAGATACTCATAGTAGGCCTGCCCCTCCACCTCGTCAGGCATCTGCAATCCGGCAATCAGCAGAGCCAATAAAGAGATCACGATCGCCACTGATACAGTCCAGCTGGCCAAGCCGGGAATATCAGGTTTATTACCAAACCACTGTCTGGGGCGAAAGTTAGACAGACGAATCGTTGCCTGCAAGGTAATACCGATTCCAAACAGCCCCAGCATGAGGAAAAACCCCGGGCGCTGTAGAACCGGTACATAGTTATTCATCAATGGAGCGCCCTCGCCAAAAAAAGCGGAGACAGCAATACCCAAAGCACCACCAAGTGCGGATAGATAGGCAATCGACTCAAGAATCTGAAACCTGCTCTTATCCGGGGAGGTCAGACACCAGACCAGGGCACTCATCGCCAGGAACCAGATCAGTACCGATTGATCTACGTGTATAACCAGGGCGGTTTTGAAAAAATCTATCCAGATAAAAAAGGCTTCACTTCCAGGAACCCGGGAAAGTACCAGTAATAGCGCAAACAGGCCCGCCAGTGCCAGAGCCAATACACCCAATTGCAACCATCTGAGCGCCAGCTTTTGTCTGTGCTCACTGGTAGCCTGCAGTTCAAAATCCTCACATTCGGAAGGAATCAATGTGAATAATCTCCAGTTTGGATTGAGAGGTTAAGTCCGGTAACAGAAAACAGTGGTCTGTACACGTTTGGCAAGTCGGGTACCAAGGCGCTCAATCGGCACCTGTTACACCCTGCCAGAGTGCCATTGAAGAAAAATCCCACCCTCAACGCCCTGCTAGCTGTTCTTTGCTAGGGCCTGTTAACCTGGCAACCGCACAGTAACGCTCCAATCTCAGTGGGCCTGACTCAGCAAGGTATCGACACGCCGTTATCGGGCGCCTGCCGACGGGTTCAATGCAATTGGTGTTTATAATAATCAAAAAGTTAGGAGCTTCAAGCATGACCTTGAAGAAATCCATCGACCTGCCGGCGTGCAGAGAGAGCAAAACAAGCTTGTGTTTGATTTGACTCACGTTCTGCACTCATATTAGGCTGGCATGATTATAATAAGCTGCCGTGGGAATGAAGATTATTTCCCTATCTCACGCAGGATGCGAGCAGCCGTCTCACCCATTGTGTTGAGGAGACCATGCGGAAAGACCCGGCCTTGCTGTTTCGAATTCAATATCGTCTGGTTCTAATGACCTGCCTGCTGGCATTCTGCGTCATACTACTTGGCGCCTATGTGCGGCTCTCCGATGCCGGTCTTGGTTGTCCGGACTGGCCAGGCTGCTACGGACAACTCATCGTACCCAGTGAATCGGCTGAGGTGGTCTCAACCGAGCAGTCATTCGATCAATCCAAAGCCTGGAAAGAGATGATCCATCGGTATATGGCAGGTACCTTGGGTCTGTTCATTTTGCTCCTCGCGATACTCGCCTGGTCAAACCGGGAAATCGCCCGTCAGCCTGTAATTCTCCCTGGCGTACTGCTGTTGCTGGTGATATTTCAGGCCCTACTGGGGATGTGGACTGTGACACTGCTGGTCAAACCAGCCATAGTGACCGCTCATCTGCTGGGTGGTTTTGCCACCCTTGCCCTGCTCTGGTTACTGTTACTAAGACTGCGACCCATCGACCATCTGCACACGGTGGAGACCAGCGCCCACCTCAGACGATGGATTCACTTCTCGCTTTTCATACTTTTGATACAGATCACGCTGGGTGGCTGGACCAGCACCAACTATGCCGCGCTGGGATGTACCGATTTTCCAACCTGTTATGCTGGTCAATGGTGGCCTGAAATGGATTTCAAAGAGGCATTTGTGATCTGGCGCGGTCTGGGTATCAACTATGAATTCGGTGTCCTGGAAACCGAAGCCCGTACGGCTATACATGTCACGCATAGACTGGGCGCCCTCTTAACCCTAATTACTCTAGGTGTATTAACTTACTGGTTGATAAGGAAGAGTTCAGCACGTGCATTGCAAAGCATCGGATATCTGCTTACATTAATCCTCATATTGCAAATCGGCCTTGGTATCACCAATGTTTTAGGTCATTTACCGCTGAATGTTGCAGTTGCTCACAATGGTGGTGCTGCCATTCTACTATTAATTTTGGTGACACTGATCTGGGTATCGAGACAACGGGAATAGCACATGTCGGAAAACGCCACCCCCCGCCTGGGGATAACTGCATTGCTGGGAATCTCTGCCTTACTCGGCGGACTACTGGTTTGGTCTTACCTGCAAGGATCCAAGTCTGAAGATTCAAGCCAGCCCCTGGCAACCGAACAGGCGACCCTGCTTCCGGAATTACGTTCCCTGAAACCATTCTCCCTCTCCAACCATCATGGCGAGACATTCGACAATCAAAGCCTACTCGGACAATGGACCTTCATGAGTTTTGGCTATACCTACTGTCCGGATATCTGTCCTACCACCATGTCTCTTTTCAGTGAAATGAACGACCTGCTGAAAAGCGAACGGCAAACTGATCCCTACAAGATCACATTCGTTTCCGTGGATCCTCAGAGAGACTCGCTGGAACGACTTGCTGAGTATGTCACCTATTTCAATCCGGAATTCATCGGTGCCACCGGACCGGAACCGGCAATTGCAAAATTGACCAAACCATTGGGCATTCTTTACCAGCGGGTTGAAACTGAGGACAGTGCTATGGGCTATGTAATGGATCACTCTGCCTCAATCATTCTTGTCGATCCGCAAGGCCAATACCATGCCTATTTCAGCCCGCCACATGATCCACAGAAAATGGCCAATGACTTTCTCAACATCACTGACCATGCCAGACTGAGAAAATAGCTGTGAGCGACCTGATAAATGGTAAATGCTGGCATTGTGGTCATGAATTGCAGACAGCCGATTATGGCCGTGAGACGGGCTGTCTCTCCTGCGGTAAACCGACTCGTGTCTGCCGTAACTGCCGTTGGTATGCCCCCAGCCGCCCCAATCAATGCGAAGAACCCAGTGTTGAACGGGTGCTAGATAAAGAAAAAGCCAATTTCTGCGAGCTGTTTGAGCCAACGCTGGAGCCACTGACTGATCAAGCAACCACATCAGAGGATTCTTTACGCCAGGCCGCTGAGGACCTATTCAAGTAGACGTTACCCGCTCGGCAAAAGGTTTACTGTCCGAGCCGGTTGACTGAGATTCACTGTCATCTATTTGCTCACCGGATCAGGATCAGTCAATCGGTCCTGGCTAGCAATCTGTCGAGCTGGTTGGCGAAAGCCTGGCGATCTGAATGACTGAATGCTGCCGGTCCCCCAGTATCCACACCACTACCCCGCATGGTATCCAGAAAGTCCCGCATCGTCAGACGCTGGCGGATATTATCAGCCGTATAGCGCTCACCCCGGGGAGTCAGAACCAGACAGCCCTTCTCAATGACTTCCGCAGCCAGGGGTATATCGGCGGTAATTACCAATTCACCAGATTGAGCCTGTTGCACGATGTAGTCATCCGCCACATCAAAACCAGCCGAGACCTGTACTGAGCGGATCAGTTCTGAGGGGGGAACCTGTAATGCCTGATTGGCGACCAGCACAACAGGAATACGGACTCTGTCCGAGGCACGAAACAAAATCTCTTTAATCGGTTTTGGGCAGGCATCGGCATCGACCCAGATCCTCTGCAATGACATTTTAGCTCCGGAATTAAACTCGCATTGTAAATAAAAGTGCATACTGACTGTAATATTGGCTATTGTAATCAGTAAACAGACCATTATACTTCACGGCCCGGCCATGCCTATGGCCGCTTCATCTGCTCCCACCAGGAATTCTCAATGTCCCACGAAGATCCCGCTGTCACCAGCTTCAACGAGTTCGATCTGCCGAAACAGCTTCTCAGAGCACTGGATAAAGTAGGCTATGAAACCCCCTCCCCGATCCAGGCACAGACTATCCCATATTTACTGGCAGGTGACGATTTACTGGGACATGCACCCACAGGCACCGGTAAAACCGCCGCCTTTGCCCTGCCACTGCTGGCTCGCCTGAACCTGAAGCTGCGCCATGTACAAGTTATGGTGTTGACCCCGACCAGGGAGCTGGCCATCCAGGTTGCCGAGGCATTTCAGCGCTATGCATCGCAGATGAAGGATTTTCATGTCCTGCCAATCTACGGCGGTCAGGATTACGGCACTCAGATCCGCCAATTGAAACGGGGTGTTCATGTGGTCGTCGGCACACCCGGCCGGGTCATGGACCATATGCGCAAAGGCACACTCAAACTGGATAACATTCAGACCCTGGTACTGGATGAAGCGGATGAGATGTTGCGCATGGGCTTTATCGACGATGTGGAGTGGATACTCGAGCAGACCAACCCGGAGAGGCAGATCGCTCTTTTCTCCGCCACCATGCCGAAAGAGATACGCCATATTGCGAGGCGTCATCTCAATCAACCCCATGAAATTGCCATTAAAAGCAAAACGGCCACCGCTGAAACCATCCGGCAGCGTTACTGGCTGGTCAAAGGACTGCATAAGCTGGATGCCTTGACCAGGATTCTTGAAGTCGAGCCATTTGACGCCATTATCATCTTTGTTCGTACCAAGACCGCCACCACCGAGCTGGCAGAAAGGCTCTCGGCACGTGGTTATAGTACCGCTGCATTGAATGGCGACATGGTGCAAAAGCAGCGGGAACAGATGGTTGAACGGCTGAAACGTGGCGCACTCGATATTCTGGTGGCAACCGATGTCGCTGCCCGCGGCCTGGATGTCGAGCGGATCAGCCATGTCATCAACTTCGATATCCCATACGATGCCGAGTCCTATGTACATCGTATTGGAAGAACTGGACGTGCCGGTAGAACCGGTGACGCAATTCTTTTTGTTGCCCCCCGGGAGAGGCGTATGTTGGGCTCGATCGAGAAGTCGACCCGGCACAAAATCGATCAATTGACTCTGCCCAGCACCGAAACCGTCAACAATAAACGCATCGCCGCATTCAAGCAGCGAATCAGCGATACCCTGGCATCTGAAGAGCTCGATTTTATGCAGGGCCTGTTGGAACAGTACCAACAGGAGCACGATGTACCCGCCATAGATATCGCAGCGGCTCTGGCAAAAATGTCGCTTGGCGACAAACCATTACTGCTTCAACCTGAAAGAAGCAGACCCAAAAACAGTGAGCCATCCAGGGAGAGAAGCGACAAACGAGTGCGAAGTAGTCAAAAAAGCAGTGCTGCAGGCTCCGCCCCACCCTCAGGTATGGAACGGTTTCGCATCGAAGTGGGCCATGAGCACAATGTACAACCTGGTAATATCGTTGGCGCAATTGCCAATGAGGCGGGCCTGGATGCGGAGCACATTGGTCATATCGATATTCAAAACGATTTCAGTCTGGTCGATCTACCGGTCGGCATGCCTCATGAGATTTTTCAGGATCTCAGAAAGGCCTGGGTCTGCGGACAACGCCTGAAGATTTCCCGTCTCGCAAAAGCGGAGAAACCTGCCAAAAGAAGCAGCAGATCAGAGAAGAAAAAACCTAAGAAAAGAAAGACTAAAAAGCGTTCCAACACGGACTCAAAACAGTAATCCGAGCAACTGCGATACGGCAGAACTTAGACGAAGGCAGCAGCGGACTAATCGCCATACCCGCTGCCCGGTTATCTGATGGCTAGGGTTTTCAGTTGAACCGTTCTCCTGTCAGAGAAAATCCACTCGCAGATTAACTCTTCGATTTTCTGCCCTTCCATCAGCATTGCTGTTATCGGCAACCGGCTGAGAATCGGCGTAGCTGACCGAACGCAGATGTTTCGGGGAAAACCCCTGATCCAGTAAAAACCGGGTAACCGCATTGGCCCGCGCGGCAGCCAGTTCCCAATTGGAGTGAAAAGGTCCACCAAGGATCGGCCGGTCATCCGTATGCCCTTCCACAGCAATATCCGCTTCACCGATCTCCTGCAGAGTCATGGCGAGTCGGGACAGTACCGGCTGGGCTTCTGGTAACAGTTCGGCCTTACCGGAATGAAACAGAATCACATCGGCAATTTCAAGAGAGACACCCAGTTCGCGTTGAACCACTTTGACTTCATCATCAAAGCGCTGCTCGATGGCCGCAGTCAATCTGGTCACCGCACTGTTGTCAGGCTGGGCCCGAGGCGTTGTCTCCTCGACGACCTCGATCTGTTGGGAGTGGATGGTCGGTAAAGGTGCCTCAGATTGGGTATAGGCTGATGCAATTTGATTCTGCTCCTCTATTGGCTGCATGTGACGGACCGCCATTTGACCCAGCAAAACCACCAGCATGGCCAGAATAACACTCAGCACATCCACATAGGTCAACAGCCAGTTCGCATCGGTATCATCGTTCTCCCACTGATACCAGGCGATGTCGTTCAAAGGACTGCCACTGCTGTTTGATACCATCGACCCTTCCCCCTACTGTGAGGCAACTAGTTTCAGCTGGACTGCGGCCTGTTGAATATCCTGATTTGCCGAGGCTTCATCCATCATCTCCCGGATCAATTCGGAATGCTGTCGATCACAAAGCATCATGACAGCCTGCAGGTGAGCGACCCGGCGGCTGATTAATTGCCTACCTCGCTGCTCGAATTTGCTTGCCATCGGTTTAAACACAAGATTGGCCAGCACCAGCCCATAAACGGTGGTCAACATGGCAAAGCCCATGGCAGCGCCGATTGATGCCAGATCACCGGAGCCGAGGCCGAACAGCATCTGTACCAATCCCAGCAGGGTTCCCAGCATACCGAAAGCAGGGGCATATCCACCCATTGCCCGGAGAATATCAGCAGGCCTGCGAAGATGATCGCGATCTTCAGCAATTTGGCGCTGAAGCGCCAAATTTACCTGATCCCGTGGAAACCCATCGAGAACCAGCTGGGTTCCTCGACGCAAGAGAGGAGCGGAAATCCTCTGGATTACCGCCTCTGCCGGCCGAATTTCACCGCGGCGGAAAAAATTTGCCGCCTGGAGAAAGCGTCGAAATGACTCTTCCTCTTCATCTCCCTGATCCGCAGTCGGCTTTCGAAAGTCACTCACAAGTTTCCACATGGCAATCACCGCATTCAGGGAATGACTCATGATCGTGGTAAGAAGTGTCCCACCTACAACCAGAAACAGCCCGGATACAATGGCAATCAAGCCAGACCCTGGGGCCATCAACTGAATAGTCACGGAGACAACTACAGAAAGTGAAAGCAGTCCAATCCAGATATAAATGGCCAACGCAACTCTCCTGTTCTCTATGGTGTTGTACAGATCGGGGCTGATCCGGGTTTTCTGATATTCGCACATAAGAGATGTGCAAGTTACAGGCCAAATTTGTGAAACAGGTCTAATCGATTGATCCCACGCCTTGTGGTTCTGCTACGATAAACCTGAACATGTGGATGTATATTATTGTCAAATAGCGGTATATTTCGATGTCGCAGGGTAAATCAACTCCGGCGGCTTAACCTGTATTTCGGCATAGTCAGCCTATTTAATTAATCATCACGGGATAACCCAATGAAGTTAAAAGCGCTCTTGCTTATCTCATTTGTATCGAGCAATACGCTCTCTGTTGCAGCAGCCGCCTCAGAAGTCAATATGAATCCAGGTCTATGGCAGTGGACTGCCGTTATGAATATGCCGGGCATGCCGGTGCAGCTCCCCCCCACTTCCTATACAACCTGTATCAGTCAGGTTGACTTTGTGCCGAAGGACAGTGAATTGGGACAGAATTGTGAAACTATCGATCTGAAAACTGAAGGTGACACCGTCTCGTGGAATATCACCTGTACCCAGAATGGTATGGCAACCACTAGCCAGGGAGATATCACCTACTATGGGGATCGAGCTGAAGGGAATATCAATATCAACTCTCAGGGTTTGCAGATGCGCTCTAAAACCACCGGGGAAAGATTGGGGCCCTGCACGAAAAAGTAGTCTGACATTGATAGGATCCTGCCAGGCATCAATAGCGAGCTGTTATCAATCAGGCTGTTTGTTTGGCAAACAAGCACAAAGCAGTGAATGCACCGTTTTACTGGTGCAACCAGGCATAACCCAGTTGCTCCATCTGCTGCTCAATCCAGCGAGAACGCTCAACTACATATGGGCTGGGTGGATGCGCACGATAACGCCAGGGATTTGGTAGAACTGCCGCAAGCCTGGCAGCTTGACGCTTAGACAGTTGACCTGCCGGTGCCTGAAACCAGTATTTACTGGCGGCACCGACGCCAAAGACGCCAGGACCAAACTCGACAATATTCAGATAAACCTCAAGAATTCGCTGTTTATCCCAAAACAGCTCAAGCAACAGCGCGATGCCCATCTCCAAGACTTTTCTAGCGAGATCTCGATTTGACCATAGAAACAGGTTTTTGGCGGTCTGTTGGGTCAGTGTACTTGCGCCACGTAATCGATTACCCCTGTCCGCCTCTTCCAACGCATCTATGATCGCTTCTGGATCAATGCCAAAATGAGTTGGAAACCGCTGGTCTTCTGCAGCCACTACAGCTAATTGTACCGAAGGTGCAATCCTATCCAGACTGACCCATTGGTGTCGTGCTATTTCCGGGTAAGTCGCAGAACTGCTGAACTCTCGTTGAATCTTCCATGACCAGGTTGGAGGATCGAAATAGCGAAACAAGACGATTGTCGTGATGATGAGTATGCTCACACCCAATACAAACTGAAAACTCAGACGCAATACAAACTCCAGCAACCGAATAATACCGGTTTTGCCTTTATTCTTTCGAACAGCCACTTGAGTTAATGAAATCTTAGATATGGACGTATGAATTGAAACTTAGAGTAGGTGTTTCCCATCGAACAGATCATACTCAAGGGTAAATGGGTCTATTCCTTCGATACAGCCCAGGTTCACGCGAAAGTGCCCTGGCATTCTGGCAGTTTCATGAAAAGTATAAATACCGCATTGATTACAAAAGTAGTGGCGGGCTGTTTTTAAGCCAAACTGATAGCATTCGAGTGTCTGATCATCTGACTCATAAGAAAATTGATCAGGAGGTATTGCCTCACTGCTCATCATCGCTCCTTTTCGAGTACAGATAGAGCAATTGCAGCGCAAGCCTTTTACAATCTCTTCACCTTCATATGAAAAGCGGACAGCACCGCAATGGCAACTCCCATGGTAGCGTTCTGTCATGACCAGCCTCCTGGTATTTTGTTATCTGAAAGTGTAGATCTTGTAAAATCTGGATACTACCTGGATTTGTGGTGTCTTGTTCCAGTAAAAAAGAGCCGTCAGAATAACCTGTAGGAGACCATTTCGTTGATAATTGCATCACACCTTGAATGGCTTAATGACTGTTAGTGTCGAAACCAGGCCAGCAGAAAACGCCAAATACGTGCGTAAAAAGAAGTTAGAAGTGCATCATGCACGATCATTCCCAGTATTGCCGTGATCAAAGTAAACCAGAGTACTGCTTCGAAAGGTATCAAAGTTGTGCTGGAAATAAACAGACTGTTTATAGCCAGCCAGAGGATCAGTCCTGTTATGAATCCGACAATTGCATTGAAAAGACCCAGGGCAAGTCTGTCCATCAATGTTGTATCACTATCCAATTTCATTGGCTGAACTTAAGTATATCCTTTTGTTAATTTTTGAATGCGCTGATGAGGATGATTCCTTTTAGACTTGTCACTACGCAATTCTGGTACCTCAGATTCATGAATTCAGTACCAATTGAGACATTACAGCAAACTCTACGTCTACCTGACAATGCTGCTATTGTGACTCTCTGCAGCTTGGAGCCTGCATGTAGAACTCAGTCAGCCCCACCATGCATTCGAATCCAACACCCCTATCCTATTGTTTTTGTTTATCTTTTTTACGTTTCACTTCAATACCACTTTATAGGCTATTGTTTCTTAAACTGATATGATTAGTTCTGCTGGCAAGTTGAATCGATATAAAGATGCCTAATAATCGTCTGTTTACAACTACTGTAGCTATGTTTATGGAGAATCTATCCAAATTTCGAGGATGGATTGCAAACCATGTTCTGGGCAGATTGTATGCTGGGTTGAACAAAGAAAATGTCAGCACCAACTCCATCCTATGGGGCTACTATCCTGTTGCTTTGGTTGCACTGATCGGCTTGATTATCTCTGTGGGCCTTTTTATGCAATCTATGAGCTGGGAAAAACAGCAGGCTGAGATCGCTTTTCATGAAACTGCGCAGGATAGGATATTGCTGATCAAGCGAGAAATTAAGTTCTCTCTCGGTATTATTCAGGATATCGCCAGCTATATTGAAGCCTCTGAAGCTGTTGGCCGAAGAGAGTTTAGAAAATTTGTGGGGCCTGCTTTGAAGAATCAGGCTGGAATAGAAACCCTCGCATGGGTACCTAAGGTAGATTTTGAAAATTATGATCAATTTCTGGATTTTGCCAGAATAAGCTTCCCCCCTTTTGAAATAAAGGAGTTGACTCCTGCTGGCCAATCAAAAAGCAAAAAAGTGGAAGGCCATGTTTATTATCCGATTTTATACGTGCAACCATACCAGGATAATAAACCAATGCTTGGCTTGAATATCGGAACGGATACGCAGGTAAAATCACTATTTGAGGAGAGTGTCATCAAGGGGACCAGATTGATTGCCAACAGATCAATTATAGATTCTCAAACACAACAATCTGTTGCTGGAATTGCCGTTGTCGTACCCGTCTTTGTAAAAAGTGATGAAGAGCAGCCTGAAAGCACTCAGAAGAACCTTCGCGGTTATGCACTGGGCATATTCAATATTGGCGAAATTATCGAACGTGCTCTTGATAATCTTAGACCGGGATCTGTCGATGTCAGGCTCTATCAAGGGATCACAACTACGGATGAGACACTGTTATACACCCATTTTTCAAGGAGTCGCCAACTTGATCAGCTGTCTGTGACTGATCTTGAAAAGTCAGGAATCAGCTATATAGAAATGATCGATGTTGAAAACCTATCATGGAGCGTGTTGTGCACTCCTGTTTTTGATAAGTTTGAAGCCAAGACTTTCACGAGCTGGATTATTCTATTAGGCGGTTGTGCATTTACCGCGCTACTCACAATCTATACAGCCAATCTGGTTGGACAAACCAATCAGATACGCCATCAGGTTGCGGAAAGAACAGCATTACTTCGCTTGACAGTCGAGGAACTAAATCAGGAGGTTATGGAGAGAAAAGCTGCTGAAGCTGAATTACAAAACCTAAACGAGACTTTAGAACACCATATCGCTTCCCGTACGGCAGAAGCTGAGCGTAGAGCTGAGTATTTGGAACAATTTGCCTATGTAACCTCTCATGATCTTAAAGCTCCACTTAGAGCAGTTAGCAATCTTGCAGAATGGATTGAGGAAGACCTGACAGATAAACTGGACGATTCATCAAAAGAACAACTTGCACTACTCAGGGATCGGGTCAGGCGAATGCACGACCTGATAGAAGGACTATTAGAATACTCAAGAGTAGGCAAAACATCCGACGTTGAGGCCATAATTGATACCCGTGAACTGATACAGGAAATTACCGATTCACTTTCTCCTCAAAAGGGCTTCACAATTAAGATCAAGGGTGAAATGCCAGTATTGAAAGCTGACCGACTTCAGCTTGGACAGGTTTTTTCTAACCTGATAAGTAACAGCCTAAAACACCATGGTGGAAGAAAAGGTAAAATACGTATTAGCAGCAAACAGGTTGGCAACTATTATGAGTTTACTGTCTGTGATAACGGACAGGGTATAGCCTCGGAGTACCATGACAAGGTTTTCAAGATGTTTCAAACTCTCAAATCGAGTGATTATAATAACAGCACTGGTATCGGATTAGCTCTGGTTAAAAAAATAGTTATAGAGCATGGTGGTTCGATACATTTGAATTCCGCTGTGAATGAAGGTGCCTGCTTTACTTTCTTATGGCCTTATACGCCTGCAGAAGATAATCAGATTTATAACAAAATTGAAGGCAAATTGACCGGGTAATAATCCATGTTAAGCAAAAATGAATCCATATTGCTTATTGAAGACGATCGTGTCGATATAATGACAGTTCAACGTGCGCTTAAAAAGAACAAGATTTCTAATCCACTGTTCGTAGCCCGGACTGGCCATGAGGCATTCAATATGCTGCGTGGAGATAATGGAAAAGAGCAGGTAACTCCAGCACTGATTTTACTAGATTTGAACTTACCTAAAATGAGTGGCATTGAGTTTCTGCACAAAATCAGGAATGACCCTAATTTATCCGATCAACGTATTATCGTATTGACCTCTTCCAACGAACCCAAAGATAGAGATGCTGCCTTTGAATATGATGTTGATGACTATATCGTAAAACCCCATTCTTTTAGCGAATTTACTAGAGCGATTGCGACTATTCTTGAGCTGTGGGAATAGCAGTCAGTTCGAGGTGGGCATTATCGCTGAGCCCTGACAGTTCACTGACAAAGAAAGCGTTAACGACGGCTTTTGAGACTCGCGCTGAACCCAGAGGGGTGATATTTCATTCCGACCAGGGCTGCCAATACACGAGCTTAGATTTCCGCCAAAAGTTGTGGCGGCATCAAATGGTACAGAGCCTGAATCGACGTGGAAACTGCTGGGACAATAGCCCAGTTGAGCGATTTTTCAGAAGCTTGAAAACGGAATGGATGCCTGAGATCGGGTATCGAACTTTTAAGGAAGCGAAGTACCACATCACGGATGTATATTATTGGATACTATGGTCAAGTGAGACCACATACTCACAACGATGGATTGACGCCCAGAGTAGTTGAGAAGCAGTACTGGAAAGCATAGAAAGCCGTGGCCAAAATGACTTGACCACTACACATCGATCACAATTTCGACTATGCCAACTTCTAACACTAAAAAAGAATTTAAAACAATAGGATTTATATTCTCATTTTGTAGTTGTTCTTTCGCGCCACGTCATACACGAATTGTAGTTAAATCCATTTTATTTTTAAATCTGACTGGTAGGCTAATGTGAAAATGGTTAGCTAATATATTAAGCTTTCAAACTTCATGGCGTTTCATCATTAAGTATGAAAGTTGCCTGTTCAAGTAACACTTTATACTTGTAACCTGAACCGATATCCACATTATTTCGAACCACACCTTGTACTGTAACCTTGGCACCTGGCGAAATCATCTCCTGAGAGGTCGCAATCAATTTGTTACTAGGTTCTTTACCAGTACCATCTTGCAATGTTATCCAGTTCTTACCAACTATATTCTGATTGACTTTGATAACCTTTGCGTTGAAGGCAACACTCTTTTCATTTAATGAAATAGCATTGGAGACAATTTCCTCAACGGTCATACCATCAGGTAGTGGAGTAATCTCACCCGGTTCTGGAGACTTAACAGCATCGCTTTGGGACAATGACTTTACACCAACAGCATGATTTCCTGAAACTGACCTGTGTAGACTGTCCATATCACCGACACCTGCTTGACTTACACTCTCTACAAAAATAATGGAGTCGAAAAACCTATCCAGTGATTTACTGTAGAAATCTCTCATCTCCATACCACCCTTGTAGATGATCTTTTCACCTAACTTTACGGGTAGAAGAGTAGTTGCAATCCATACATTTCGTTCTTCAAGTCTGATATAAGTATAACTCCCCACATCCATCATTTCTGCGACAGTACCTGAGCCGGTACCCATCTCCTCCGCTGAGGCAGTTTGGAAGACAACGAGTATAATCACGACGATTAACGCACTAAGGTTTGACATAATTCTCTCTGATAATGAAGAGCCGGCACTATTTTGAATGGCAAACCGACGCCGCCATCAATCATTTTCTGATTGAGCATGAACCTGCGCCGGTAATTTCAGCTGGTCGTTTTCAGGTATAGTTTGTTCAAGTCTAATTTATACCCAAACCAGTATCCGTAAATTACTGTTACGGTTTCCTGAAACACAAATATTGAGCTACCATAGATTTTAGCCTACTAGATCAGCTCCACTAATACAAAAACAGCAGCTGTCATTCCAGCTAACTGGAGGAAAACGTGAGATCCAGACCTGTATCTGATTACCACTCGCAACACACAGATCAAAAGAGAGTGCTGTTACATCTTATTTTACTTGTATCGATAATCATTCTGGTTTCAGGCTGCGCTTCTCCAGGGCCATCTGCCCAAGGCCAACGGGCTGATGCTGGGAATTATGTTTGGCCTGCGCCACCAGAGAAGCCCAGAATACGCTATCTCGGCAGTTTGAAGTCCTCAGACTCTTTCGATAGTGGCCAAGGAATGGGACTTCGAGAGTGGTTTCTTGGAAAAGAGGAGGAGGAATCCCGTACCCTGGTGAAACCCTATGGTGTTCACAGTGACTCTCAGGGCCGGGTTTATGTCGCTGACACGGGTATTTCCGGACTTGCAGTATTCGACCTTAATAACGAATCGATGGAGTTCTTGGGCACCAGTGGCCCTGGAACGCTGAAAAAACCAACAGGTGTCACTACCGACTCGGAAGGCAACGTTTATGTCACCGATGTTATTGATCATCGAGTCGTGATGTACAGTAAAGATGGGCAGTTTATCAATGCATTTGGTGGTAGTGATGTCCTCATTTCACCAGTGGGACTGACCTTCAACGATAGCACTCAACAACTCTATGTGGTCGACTCAAAAAAGCACCAAGTCATTGTTTTTAATAAGAATGGAGGGGTTGATTTTACCATTGGTGATCGAGGTTCTGAGAATGGAAAATTCAACTACCCCACCAACATTACAATTGATGAAAAGGGCCAGATATATCTCGCAGATACAATGAATTTCCGCGTTCAGATTTTTGATCAACAAGGTAAATATTTGAAGGGTTTCGGCAACCTTGGCGACGGACGCGGACAATTCAGTCGACTCAAGGGTATCGGTATCGATCATGACGGCCACATCTATACCATAGATGCCGCATTCAACAATATGCAGATCTTCAATCAGGAAGGCCAGCTTCTACTGACTGTAGGCAAACCAGGTACAGGACCAGGAGGCTTCTATCTGCCAGCAGGAGCTCACGTGGATAAAAATAATAAAATCTTTGTAGCAGATCAATTGAACCAGCGAATCCAAATGTTTGAGTACTTAGGAGAGGCAGAATAATAGCAACATACACTAAAGTTTGATTTTCTACTCTTAATCAGAAAAGAAAACAGTTAGTGCCAAAGTTGCACTAACTCTCGTTTTAATCGAGTTATGTCAACACAAATTAATTTTCATTTAATATTTCTTAATGAATTCTTAATAATCCCTCATGATAATTCACACAACAACGGTAGATGATTTGAATGTCAGAGAATTACCACGAAGTTTAAAATACCCAGTGTTTTACTTGATATTTCATAGATCGCTCTAAAATCAAAAAAACTAAAAATACTAACTAAGAAAAACCAATTAAATTCCTTAAAACCATTGACCTTAATATAGCGTTGTCATAATATTACAATAGATGTGGGAATATTTTCCCATTTCTTAAGCGAACCTTAAGAAAGCCTAAGAACTGCCGGTCAACAAGGCAGCACGGCCACATGCAGTAGAAGTACCCCTAGTTAAGAATAGTAATAACGTAAAGCACTCAAATGGAGCTGGTGCATCATCCTTTACCCTGCTAAGGAGGAATGGCATGAGAAAAACAGCAATCCTGGGTATTATTTTTGCCTCACTTGCCCTGCTTGTCACATCTGCAACTGCGGATATTGCCAATACATCGCATGACCTGCGTAGTCAAACAACACTCTTGACCCAGGCCGGTAATACACAAATCTGTGCTTACTGCCACACACCCCATAATGCCAGTACCACAAACAGTACGACCCCATTATGGAATCATCAAGATACAGTCGCCACCTACACCATGTACAGCAGTCCCTCACTGGACATGACCATTGCCGGATCACCGGCTGGTGTCTCTCTTGCGTGCCTCAGCTGCCATGACGGTTCTGTTGCTGCTGACTCACTGATCAATTTTCCGTCTGGTGTTACTGGACCTGATGGGATATTTTTCCTGGGGGACAGTCTCGGTACAGATCTGAGCAACGACCATCCTATCTCCCTGACCTATAACGCAACACAGGATCCTGATTTTGTTGCAGCTGTGAATTCTCAGGTGAATGGTCTGCAACTGTTCGGTGGAACCGGGGATCAGGTTGAGTGTGGTACATGCCATTCTGTGCATGACAATACCAATGAGCCATTCCTTCGAATGAGTAATGCTGGCAGCGCACTCTGTCTGGCCTGTCACATTAAGTAATCACACAGCGTATCCATCCCATGATTCGCATTGGGAATAGAGAGACATTCAGCATAACCAGGGTAATATCAATTATCCTGGTTGTGCCCTCTCTGTTATGGATTGCTTCCTGCAGTACAGAGTCCAAACAGGTATTTTTCGATATTCAGCCACCGACAGCCAAAGAGCTGGCAGAGCAGGAACTAAAACGACAAACCGCACTGATTGAAGCTCAAACACAAGGATTGAAAGCAGGTCAATCAGGTAATTTCTCTGCTGGATATTTCCAACAACCTGCTGATACTGGCCCAAGACCAGAGATTGAGTCGATCAATGAATGGGACAGGGTGGAGGAAATCCTACCCAAAGATGAAGAAGACAATGTCGACTGGTCCATGGCATTGAAACAGGGAATGATAAGACCCCGTCCAGGAAAAGACCCTCGGGCCTTGTGGGCTAAGGCCTTCCAATGGGATTTTATCATTCCAGGTGAAGAGCGGGAGGATGATGCCTTCTTTCCCCACTCTGCACACACCGAGTGGCTTGGGTGCAAGAACTGTCATAATCCCACGCTCTACCCCTATCGAAGAAATCCTGCAACGATGAAAGAGATGAAGCGGGGGGCATCCTGTGGCGCTTGTCATGGTAAAAAGAAAGTCTCATTCTCTCTGAAAGCATGCGACCGCTGCCATATCAACAGTGACGACGAGGAAGAAGAAGACGAATAATCCATATACCACTACAGCTGTAGTTGCATTCAGGGTAAATAATTGGTGAAGGTATGCGCAAGTACACTTGTGTTCTAACAACAACATTAATATGTCTTTTCTTGTACGGTTCATTACTGACCGCAGCCCCTGGTGATATTCAATACACTCGAGAAGGTGGTGATCCAGAAAAACTAAAATCATTCCCACCATCAATCTTTCCCCATTGGATCCATCGACTCAATTACCGCTGTGATGCCTGTCACAATACAATTTTTGAGATGAAAACCGGGACCACTACGATCAATAAGGACGTAATGAAAGAAGGCAAGACCTGTGCCGTTTGCCATAATGGTACAGATGCCTTTGACGATGGATTTGCCAATTGTAACCGCTGCCACCTACTCGAAGAGCAGTAGACATCATGCTTCCCCTGGAGGTCATGACAAGATCAGTGATACCGCTGGCATTCATTTGGTTGGTTGCCACGATTACTTTTCTCTGGAGTGAGAGGCTCGCTGCCGAATCAAACAGTAGTTTCGTACTCTACCCCACTGAATTGGATGCAGTAGTAAAATTTGATGGCACTAAATCAAAAAATGGCATCGAATCCCAAGAAATTGAGTGGCAGGCAGGCCTTAGAATTGCACAAATGGGATATCTCTTGGATCCCAGGATTGCCTGGTTTCTCATCGATATAGAACCACTCTATACCTGGACTGAAGTTGAAACCGACGACACCCTCGAGGAATACGATGGTGAGCTGTTCAACTATCTACTGCAGACCAGCCTGCTGCAGGGAACACCAGGCCCTTTTGGTCTAGATCTAGCTGCACAGAAGAATACAAGCCTGAATACCGGCTCACTGGGCAGTCGTTTCGACACTGATATCGAGTCTTATGGTGCTACCCTCAACTGGAAAAATTCAGCCTTTCCAATGAGCCTCTCCTACGAAGAGGAAACCCTTGATGAAGAGTTCCGTTCAAGCCTGACGAATCCGGTTACCGAACGCGACGAACTATTGAAAAGCTGGAACCTGAAGGGACGAAGCAGCAAGCTAAGCATCCACCTCACCCATGACGAATTAGATGACCGTATCATTTCGCGAAATCAGGATTATGAACTGGACAGAGCGAATATTTCACACCATCTGCTATGGGGTCGTAACAGTCAGTTGGATTCAAACCTTAACTATTCGGACCGTACGGGTTTCAACGCCAATGAACGTCTAACGATCAGTGAGAGTGCAAGGATACAACACCTTGATAATATTCACAGCCGTACCACCTATCACTATCAGTCCACAGAGCAAACCATAGAAAACACAGAGCATGGTGGAAGATTTGAGCTCCACCACAAACTCTACAATAATCTGAACACCATGGGCTATGGCAATCTCAACAAGCGCGAATCTGACGACCTGGAGGAGGACAAGTGGCGAGTAGGCCTGGAAACACGATATACCAAAAACAATCTTTTGGGCGCTTACATCAGTGCTGGGGTACGGGCTTCATACCAGGAAACTGACAGGGTTTCCACACTTGGCACCATCGATGTTATCGATGAGAGTCAATCAGTCCCTTTTACCGGGGCCATCCTGCTCGAACAACGCTTTATCATCGCCAGCACCATCGTAGTTACCGATAGTGATGGGATTACCGTGTATGACGAAAACACAGACTATACGATTATAGACCTATCTGGTGATCTGACTCAGCTACAGATTGTACCAGGCGGCAGGATAGAGTCAGGAGATACCCTACTGGTAAGCTACGATGCGGAAATACTACCCACGCAAGAGTTCTCCACTGTTTTCACTAACTACCATTTCACCATAGATTACGATTGGGTAAGACTCTCCCATAGCGATAGCAAGTCTGACGACAAACTCATCACAGGAGCAAGTGAAAGTTTTCTGCAGAATACACGCAATACTTATACCGATCTTGAGTTTCATTTCAAACCGCTCAATATTGACACGATAATCGGTGCTGAAAGGCGTTATACCGAAACCGGTGGGTTCGAATCGACCACATATTCTTTCAATCAGCGGTTTTCGTGGACCCCATCTGTACGCAGAGGTGGACAGAGCATCAATTGGAGTTTAAATGCCACTCAATCATTTACAGAACAGGATTTTCTAGACACAGATCTCTATCGCCTTGACTTCATCGTAAATTGGCAAGCCAGTAGAAATCTGACGATTCGACCGACCATAAGCGGCTGGAAAAGAGAAGATGTGGGCACTGCAGTCGCAGGGGGGCGCAAAGACGATGAATTCTTCACAGCTGGTATTCTTGCTCAATGGCGCTACCGTAAACTCGACCTGGATTTTAAATACAACCACGATCGTCGAGAAGTGACCAACTCAGATAATAGTGGTACGACCGAGACAAACGAGGATAGACTGATGATCACGTTGAGGCGGAGAATATTGTGAGTAGACTTATCTTACTTACAATTTTCCTCTTTCTCACCGCTTGCTCATCTACAGGCCCGGTAACTTTCGAGCCTGCAAAAGAGGGCCAGCGGATTGTCTGGCCTTCGGCACCAGAACCGGCCAGAATAGAGTTTATCGCCGCTTTCAGCAATGCCCAGGACTTAGGCATAGAAAAATCAATATTCACTAAATTACTTGATCTCTTTACTGGTGCAGATGATCAAAATTTAGCACGCCCCTATGCACTTGCAGTCTTTGAAAACAGGCTAGCTATAGCAGATCCGGATGCAGCTGTGGTGCATTTATACGATCTCAAAAAGCAGACTCACAACAGAATAGAACGTGTCGGTGAAAACCAACTTGAATCACCTATCAGTGTAGCCATTGATAGTCACAGGCTCTTCATTGCTGATTCAAAATCAAATAAAGTATTTGTTTTGGATTCCAGTAATAAGCTTCAACACATAATTGAAGGATTAGAACGCCCTACCAGCCTGTCATTAAACCCATCCCAGCAACGATTGTTTATTGCAGATACATTGGCTCATAAGGTCTTTGCGTATGATCTAGTAGGAAACTACTTATTCAAAATCGGTGAGCGGGGCGAAAATGATCTAGAGTTTAACTACCCAAGTCACTTGGCAACCTCGGATAAGAAACTCTTTGTCAACGACACCATGAACTTCAGAGTTCAAGTATTCGATAGTAATGGGCAACACATATCAACCTTTGGCAAGCAGGGAGACGCTTCCGGTTACCTGACGCAGTCAAAGGGAATAGCGGTAGACTCTGATGGACATATCTATATCGCCGATGCTCTGGCGAATAGAATTCAGATTTTTACCCAAAACGGTGAGTTTTTACTTGAGTTTGGCAACACCGGCAGACAACATGGAGAGTTCCAGATGCCGACAGGGTTAGCCGTGTGGAATGACAAAATATTTGTCGCCGACTCTTATAATCAACGCATCCAGGTTTTTCAATACCTGAAGGTGGATGAATGATATGCGAAATATCTATCTTCTATTTCTACTACTGACAACGATTCCCGGTATCACTCTGGCAGGCATTGCTGAGACGGCGCATAACCTGTCCTCAAGCGGTCAGTTTACGGTTAAAAGCAACACTGAGGATCGAATCTGCATTTTTTGTCATACCCCACATGCCTCTGCGCCAGATTCACCATTGTGGAACAGATCCTCTACAGGGATCTATATTGACTATCTCAGTAGCACGACACATGCTGATGCAGGCACCATGAGTTCGTCATCAGTTCTTTGCCTGTCTTGCCATGATGGCACCATCGCCTTGGGTAATATAGGGAGACCGGGTACCATCACCGATTTAAGTACCACATATATCACTGATCGCGCTCTGTTGGGTACAGATCTATCTGATGATCATCCGGTATCCATTATCTACAATCCTACTCTTTTGAATACCGACCCTGATCTGGTGCACCCAAACAATGTGGATCTACCACTACGAAACAATGAGCTTCACTGCTCCTCATGCCATGATGCTCATGAGAACATTCATCCCCCATTTCTGCATAAATCAACTACGAATGGTGATCTGTGTGTCACCTGCCATATGCCAAGGCCTGAAGGCGCAGGTACTGCCTGGATCTGGTCCAATAGTTCACATGCAACTTCAACCGCCACACCCCAAGGCACCAACCCCTGGTCTGAACGTAAGCCTGAATGGGCAGGACTGACCGTACAAGCGAACGCTTGTATGAACTGCCATACACCCCACAATGCCGCAACACCGGAAAGACTGATCAAAGGTATAGAGGAGGATACTTGCTACCTCTGCCATAATGGCACTGTCGCGCAGACCGATATCCAGACCGAAATACAGAAAATTTATCACCACCCGGTTGAGATTGCCCTTAATGACGAACACTCTGCGCGCACCGAAAATCCTCTAATGATGCCCTGGCATGTGGAGTGCGAAGACTGCCATAACCCCCACGCCAGTTTCAGTGAAGCGCCAATGATCTCATTCAATCCGACGAATCCAATGGGTGGAGGTCACTCAGTTGCACCTGCTGTTAATGGCAGCATGATCGGTGTCACTGGTATAGATGCCAACGGCAATTTCAAGCAGGAAGCGGACTTCGAGTATGAAGTCTGTTTTAAATGCCATGGCGTACCCGGAAAAAGTGCCTGTGATAACCAGCGCTGTTCAACCGCAGATAGTTACAATATGGTGAGGGCTGATGGCGTTTACAATATCCGTGACAAGGTGAATTCAGGCAACCCAGCCCTGGTTTCATACCATCCCATCGTGGAAAACGATCCTTCAAACAATAGCGAAGTACCCAGTCTTCGTAGCGACATCCCGCTCACCACTTTCAGCGGGCAGATCTATTGCAGTGACTGCCACAGCAGCAATATATCGCCTGCTGCCGGTGGCCTGGGACCTGCGGGTCCGCATGGTTCGATCCATCAAGGCATTCTGACACAAACTTATGACATCGATCCTGAGAGCTCTACAACGCTCTCAAACGATCTCTGCTTCAAATGTCATGATTCAGGTAATTTGTATACGGATCAATCCTTCCCACATACTGAACACGTAGTTGCAGAAAACCTGGGTTGTATCAATTGCCATGATCCCCATGGATCTGCGTCGAATCGACATCTGATTAATTTCCTCACCTCATCCAACGTTGGCGGGCAGATCAGAACAATCACTGGTACCGGTGATTATCTCGAACCTACCTGGTTGGATACAGGCATACACAGCGGTAGCTGTTGGCTGGATTGCCATGGAAAGGTACATGATGGTTTTGACTATTGATGATCTGGTTTGACTTAATTTCGGTGGAAAGTATTGACTCGATACACACGCTATCTTCTTGGGGTTAAACTATGAGACTTGTCACTCAGGTATTGGCTTTTTTCACCCTTCTGATCGCAGCCGCTCCTGCAGCGCTTGCCAACTCTTCCCCTGCGTTTGAGGGCAGAAAACTCTACATATCACACTGCATGATCTGTCATGGTATGGATGGGAAAGGATATGGCCCTCTGGCGAAGAAAATGAAGATCGAACCGGAGGATCTTACCGACTATGTACCAACGATGAGTGATTACGGTCTGAATGTAATTATTACCGGGGATAAGAATGTTCCCAAGTCTCTGCAATCAAGACACGGTAAGATCAGTAAGGACATGCCTAAATGGAAAGAGGTGCTCAATCAGCGCCAAATCTCAGCACTGATTGCCTATCTGCGCTTTCTCAGCACCACCAAACATGATCTACCCGGTGACCCGGAACTCGGGTATGAGCTCTATCAGCGTTATTGCTCAATTTGTCATGGCGTAGAAGGTGTTGGGGATGGTGCTTTAACCAATCTAATTGGTGTTATTCCAATTGATCTAACTAACCCGAACAAGGCAGATGATTTTAGCAATAACACTCTGGCCAAAGATATAATTGAGGGCAAGGGAGATTACATGCCAGGCTGGAAAGGCATACTGACTAATGAGGAAGTCGATGCTTTAGTCAGCTATATCAGATTGCTTTACCAGGTTTGGGCACATCTGGAAGATGGTGGGCTGGTAGTGGTTATGAAGTCGCCAACATTGGAAAACGATAAGGATAAAACAGCTGCCCTACTTCGTGATACCTCATGCAACAGCAAAGCCAACTTATCGGCAAAAGGTAAGGCGGAAGCCATTAAAGTCGGCAAACTCTTCAAATCCAGAGGCGTTAACGTTGAGCAGGTCATATCCAGCCCTCACTGCCTTGCGAAAGAGACAGCAATGGCAGCATTCGGTCAGGCTGAAACAGTAGAGTATCTGGCATCAAATAAAAAGCTCCCAGCTGACAAGGCCGAGAGCTACGCTTCCCAACTGGACACACGCATTGGTAGTTATGAAGGGAAAAGCAACCTGGTAATTTTTACCCATGAACCAATTATCAAAGATCTCTCATTTCAAAAACTGAAAGACGGTTATTTTCTAGTTTTGAAGCCTATGGGTAAAAACGAGTATGAAGAGGTTGGTGTTTACAAGATGAACAGATGATACCAACCCCACTTACAAAGGTAAGTGGAATTGGTATTTCTATTTATCTATTGAGTGAACTGATTATCTGGCAGCAAAAAGTGATTTCATCTGCACACTGCATTGAGCATCCTGATTACAAAGCACAGCTTTAACCAGTTTCACTGCCCCTTGCGGATTGCTTGACTTGCGCCAGATCGGAATAAATTTGGTTGAGTTATCCTGGTAGTCCCCTTCCATGATCAAAGGGTCACTATAGAGGCTCATCAGATTATCACAGCGCAGATAGAGTACGTCGTCATACCCTCTTGAATAATCACATACCCATTTCTGCTGATCCGCACTGTTGGACATGACATCATGATAATGATCACTCGCTACAGAATTAAATGCCGTAGTCATGAGTAACAGTACCAAACCGTGGAAAGTTAATTGTGCTTTGGACCGTGTGTACATCATTCTTCCCCTAACAACCCATAGGAGTTCGAAACGACAAGACGCACAACACTCGGAATTGGTCTTAATATGTCAATAGACATTTTGCCCAGTGACATATCGCGTTTTCGGTAATCCGTCGGTCGTAGGTGGCTCAGCCACCCTTAGACTGTGATTTTGCGTCCCCACCTTTCGATGAGTTTGCCTTTTCGAACACGTTATGAAGCAAATTACCACTTGCTTCTGTAGCCTGTAGCGACCCACGTCAGTGATTCTTTAGTTATTAAAACTGATATCCCGGGTATACAGAAACCTAACCTACGACCAGTTGATATTCAGTGATGTGCTAATCCCTATAAATTTATCTACTACGTCTATTAAAATCACATATAACATGATTAGGATACACCACTTAATAGAGAGCAATTCCCATGCCTTTGGATATTTTCCTCTATAAAACAGATTATTAAATATTAAGAATTTTATTTTTGCTGATATTTGTAAAATAATTCGACATATTTTCAGGCACAATCTATAAGCTATGGAGCTCTTATACTGAGGTGCCTATATCTACTGATCCTAAAACAACCTCCTCAGGCGGCCTTTTCAACACGGTTCCTTCCCTGCTCCTTGGCGCGATACAAGGCTTGATCAACACGTTGTATCAGTTCATCCGGCATTTCATTCAACCTATATTGCGCAATACCGATAGAGACGGATACGTTGCCATAACTCTCTCCATTGACTCGATCTTTCAGCTCGATTGATGAGATCGAATTCCGGATCTGTTCAGCAACAGTATCCGCACCACTCAGAGGAGTTTGTGGCAGGATAACGGCGAATTCCTCACCACCATACCTCGCAGCAATATCCTTACCCGTGAGGCAGTGTTTGAGGGTCGTAGACAAAAATCGAAGCACTTTATCCCCCACCAAGTGCCCATAGGTGTCATTGAATTGCTTGAAATGGTCGATATCAATCAACATCAAGGTAAATGGCGATGGAGATGGATTTTTCTGAGCTGAGTAGCTATGTTGTTCGATCGCAGTATCGAATGCTCTTCGATTGGCGAGACCTGTCAATGCATCTGTCAATGATTCTTGCTTGACCTGCTCCAATTCCTTACGCAATGACTCCACTTCTGACAGGACGTTGGACATCTGTGATTCCATTTCCTGCTGGGACTGTTCCATGGTACGAGTATCGTCAATCACCTTTTGCACTTCAGCGGACATGGCCTCGGGTGAGATCGCATCATTCAGGATCGTTGAAAACTGACTGAGCCTGGTGACATAGCTGGACAGGTCACCACCGGAACGCCTGAATTCACCTTGGATACTGGTGATAAGCTGACGCAGCTCCTGTCGAATACTCTCCAAAGCCTTGTCATCCTGAACAAAGAATTGCTGATAAGCCTCCCAAAGGGATTCGGTGGAAACATCCCCCTCACTTTCGAGCAATCCATTAATCGCGGTTTCCAGTTTCTTATTCCTGCCTGTGACGTAATCGTAACCAACCCGATAATTCAGGGGTGATGGGGGTACAGCTTGTTTGGACAAGAAGGCAATTACTAATCGCAAATATTCTGATGCCTTGGCAAAGTCATCTTCTATGTACGGAATTGTTTTCATTTTTTTACCCGACCCTCTACTGACTCATGAACCTCCCTTTATGTATTTCTATGATTCCATTACATTCCCGCAAATCCGGGGTTACTAATATGGCGGATGATTTTATATTTCCTTTAGTGATAGATATGTGTAACTGGGCACACTGTCAGACAGCATTGACAACGATCCCTGGCCTGATCGAGTACAGCCGAACGAATACAAACCATTGTTGTTACTTGTACCTTCCAGATTACCCAACAGTACTACCATGATAAGAATGGTATTGTCGCTTGACTGTATTGGAGCCGGTGAGCGTTAGGGAATATGTGGTATATCACTCAAACAAAGAGAGCGCGTAAAATGGGATTGAGAGAGATTCACCACCATTCTGATACAACAGCATAGGACATGTGTTGTATCGATTAAGATGGTGGGTCGTGCAGGAATCGAACCTGCGACCACCTGATTAAAAGTCAGATGCTCTACCGACTGAGCTAACGACCCGAAATTTGGAACGCGCAATACTACCCTAGAAACCGCTCCGAGTGAAGCCCCATTTTAAAACAATTTCAGCTTTATTGCTGTGTGCCCTATTCCATCAAATCCACAGAATCTCCGCGAGCCCTCATATCAGCGGCTCTGGCCTGCACATAGCGTTGAAAATTGGCCTGCTTCAGATAGCTGCCACTCAAAATATAATCCAGTATGGCATGGGTGTGGAAAGACCTCAGATAGCCCTCTGATCGGAAGATCTCCTCACCCTTCGCATCGAACAGCACCATACTGGGAGTATATTGAATCCCCAGTTGCTCTGCCCACTTGGTGGATTCCAGTGTTTTCCCTCCAGGTGTAATCAGTTGTTCGGATGACCAGACATCCACGACAGCGACATCAAAGTCCTGTAGGGTTTTACTCAACTCCGGTCTTTTCAGGATATCCTGATGAAGTTCGTCACAGGGCGGACACTGCTTCATCTCCATCAACACCAATAGGGGCTTATTCCCACTGCGAGCCGATGCCCTCAGATCAAATGGCGGTTGCAGATAGTCCGCCTGCCGGTGTAATTTGCCGCTGGCGGCCACCGGCTGATGCTCTTTCAGATAGTCTCTGTAGGACTGCCTCTTCTCCTCATGCTTGGCCACATAGTCGAGGGCCTGCTCAAATTTGTGGGGAGGATAGTAGCCATTGAGTCTCAATACCCGCCTACCCTGCTCATCGAGGAACAGAAGGGTTGGGGTGTATTTCACTTTCAGGGATTCAGCCAAAGCCTTTTCAGTCGTCTCACTGCCATCGATTCCAGTGACGCTGCGATCACCCCAAATATTGATTCCAATCAGTTGAAAACCGGCCGTGGTCTTGTCCACGATCTTTTTGATGGTGAAGTTCTCATTCAGCAGCTTGGCGCAGTAGGGGCATCCATCCTGGTGAAAATAGAGAATGATCCGCTTTCCCTCTTCGCTAGCCTCCTCAATATCCTCACCCAGATCGAGGAATGAGTTTTTGAACCAGGCCGGCTTCTCATGAAACCCTGGATTGACCATACCCGCTTCCAATCCGGCCCGATTGTCTGCTGCCTGGGATGGGCTGAGCGAAAACAGCAGCATTGTGATAACGATTGTTCTTAACATGGAGATCCACTCAATCAGTTGTTTATTATCCTATTCAGATTCAGACAATCCCGAACTGAAATCCTCCCATCAATTCAGCCACACCAAGTTTATTTTACCTCGCGATATTTGAGGCGATATTGCACGCTGGGATAGAGCTTTTGTGGTGACATTTTTTTGTCTCTTCTCAAATTCAAGCGAAATTCCGGGCGATCGAAATGTGTCGCCATTTTGACGCCACCCCTAATTAACAATCTTATCTTATTGTTTTCTTTACTTTTTTATATTTTGGCACGTTATTCGCAAAATAAAACTCGAATTTCAGAAGTTTTGTGAGCAATACAATGACCGGTATCCACAGCATACATCATGACCGCTTCACTCCCACCAACGGCCCTATCCTCGGTCGTTTAGCCGACGTCGTCAATGATGACGGTACCCTCGGCCTGATCATGGAGCTGAGTGGTAAACTGCAGACCACCCTCGAAGTGGATACCCTGATCGAACTGTTCGCACAGGTGATGGGAAACCAGGCACTCTACGACAGCCTCGACTACTGCGCCCCAACCAATGGACTGGAGTTGCACTTTGGCCAGGATGAGCAGAGAAACAAGCTCGGCTACAACCTGAAGGTACTGGATACCGATCTCGGTCAGGTCGTCGTGAGTCGTAACAAGCGCTATAACAAATCTGAAATTGCCCAGGTAGAGAATTTTCTCGCTGCCCTGCTCTATCCCCTGCGTAATGCACTGCTCTATCAGGCTGCCATCGAGAGTGCGTTTCTCGACTCCCTGACAGGCATTAAAAACCGCACCGCATTCGATTCCAACTTCAGTCGGGAAATCGAGCTCAATCGACGCAAAAACAGCGAACTCTCCGTGATCGTCATGGATATCGATTTCTTCAAGCGGATTAACGATCAATTTGGTCATGCCGTGGGTGATCTGGTATTGAAACAGGTTGCGAAGGCAGCAGAACAAACCATTCGCAGCAGTGACGCACTCTATCGCTACGGTGGTGAAGAGTTTGTGGTGGTGCTTAACGGTACCGATCAGACCGGCGCCAGACTGTTGGCTGAAAGAATCCGGGAAAACATCGAAAACCTGCGTGTTGAATCCTTGAAGGATCTGCAGGTTACCCTGAGTCTGGGCGTCAGCATGATGAATGAAGGTGACACCACTGAATCACTCTTCAAGCGTGCCGACGAGGCGCTCTATGTCGCCAAGAACCAGGGTCGCAATCGGGTCGTGATGAGCGAATAAGAGCGCTAGGGCCTCTGTTAACACGAATAGTTACAGAGTCCGCTCAGATGACAAACGTTGCAACGGGGCTGTTTACAACAGACCGATTTGGCATGAATCACGATCAGGGCGTGAAACTCGTTATAGTAGGCCGCTTCTCCAACCAGGGCCTTCTCAATAGTCTGGCGTAACGCCTCATAAGAGACACTACCATCTACCCAGCCAATCCGCCCAAGCAGTCTGCGGGTATAAGCATCGATGACAAAAACCGGCCGATGAAAGGCATAGAGCAAGATGTCATCCGCCGTCTCCGGACCAATCCCGGTTACACCCAGCAGCTGCTCACGTAGCTGTGGATCCTCCAGTCTGTGTAACGCCGGATTGTCCACCAGCAATCCACAGAGATTCTGCAAACGCTCCGCCTTCAGATTGTAATAGCCGGATGGCCGGATGGCCTGGGCAAGCGACTCGCGGGGCATAGCAAGTAACGCTTGCGGGTTGAGTTCACTTAGGTTTTTTAAATTATGGATCGCCTTTTCGACATTGGTCCAGGCCGTATTCTGAGTCAGTACCGCACCCAGCATAACTTCAAACGGGCTGTCTGCCGGCCACCAGTTCTGTGCACCGTAGTGTGCAGAGAGTTGCTCAAACAGCTCTTCCAGTCGAGCCTTGAGTGATCTCAACGAGAGCGTCCACCAGAGGATTTTTTACCCTTCCATGGACTGTTCTTGGGGACAGATTTTGTCTGTTGGGAAGCTTGACGAGTATTACTTCGTTTACTGTTTTGGCGAGGTTTTGAACCTTTTGGCGGGTAGCCTTTGGCTTTGGCTTTCGGTCTGCTTTTCGGTCGTTCGGTTTTCACACCGGATACATTGGCCAGCTCTTCGATCTCTTTCTCTTTGAGGAAGCGCCAGCGTCCGATCTTAAGTGCGCTTTCGAGTATCACACTGCCATAGCGCACCCGCTTGAGTCGACTGACCTGACAGCCAACCGCTTCCCACATGCGCCGAACCTCCCGTTGCCTTCCCTCCATGATGACTACGTGAAACCAGCGGTTGAATCCCTCGCCACCGGACTCAACAATCTCTTCAAAACGGGCTGGACCATCATCCAGCTCGACCCCATGAGTCAGTTGGTGAAGTTGCTCCTCGGTAACTTCCCCCATCACCCGCACGGCATACTCCCGCTCCACCTGCTGACTTGGGTGCATCAATTGATTGGCCAGCTCACCATCCGTCGTCAATAGCAGCAGGCCCGAAGTGTTGATATCGAGCCGACCTACCGGAATCCATCGCCCACGCTCCAGCCTGGGCAAGCGTTGAAAAACCGTACGACGGTTCTCCGGATCATTGCGGGTGACCAGCTCCCCTTCCGGCTTGTTGTAGACCAGCACTTGCCGTTCCGGCGCTTCGAGCTTGCGCTTGGAAACCGGTCGGCCATCCACCCGGATGCTGTCTTCCGGCAGGACCCGGAGACCCAGTTCAGCCAGCTTACCGTTGACTTCCACCCGGCCCGCAGCGATCCAGCCTTCGATTTCGCGCCGTGAACCCAGACCCGCGTTGGCCAGCACTTTCTGCAGGCGATCTCCGATAGGCTGTTTGTCCCTACTCATCGATCTTGGTCTTCAATGGAGTTTGCTCCTCATCGGACAGGGCCACCACAGGCGGTTCTGTTTCTGGTTGTTCAACGTCGTCCATTGGCTCCGTATCAACATCAATCTGCTGATCTGAGCCATCATCCCCGGTAGTCGTCTCAGCGCTATCCAGAACATCAAAAGAATCTGCTTCATCGGATGCTTCAGTGAAAACCTCTGTCTCAGCTTCAGCATCCACCTCAACTTCTGCCTCCGAGCCAACTTCTGGTTCACCGACAGACTCCGCCTCTGATTCCTGCACGGCAGATTCCGTTTCAATCTCATCGGTTAGGGTTGCGTCATCACCATCCTGTTGTGACTCCGGATCTTCCTCACTAACCTCTGACGCCTTCGCTTCACCTTCGGCATGCTCATCAGTCACCTTGTCCGGATCCTGCAACTCCAGTTCTCGATTAATCGAATCGAGATCGCGGATCTCCGCCAGAGTTGGCAGCTCATTGAGACTCTTCAGGTTGAAATAGTCGAGAAACTCTTTGGTGGTGGCATAGAGGGCCGGCTTGCCCGGTACATCCCGATGCCCCACCACCCGGACCCACTCTCTTTCGGTCAGGGTCTTGATGATGTTGGTGCTCACGGAGACACCACGGATATCTTCAATCTCTCCACGGGTGATCGGTTGACGGTAGGCAATCAGCGCCAGGGTTTCCAACAGGGCTCTGGAGTATTTTGGCGGACGCTCGGCCCACAGCTTGGAGACCCAAGGTGAAAACTCTGCACGCACCTGGATACGAAATCCGCTGCCAATCTCGGTAACCTCGATGCCGCGCCCTTGGTAGTCTTCAGCAAGCTCGGCCAGAACCTCTCTGAGGCTCTTTTTCTCCGGCTGCTCAGACTCAGCAAAGAGCCCGATCAGCTCATCCAGGCTCAAAGGTTTGCCAGCAGCCAGCAGTGCTGCCTCTACGATCTGTTTCAGTCTGTTCTGTTCAGTCATCTTATGAAATCTTCGCTTTGACATGAATCGGGGCAAAGGCTTCCGCCTGCACCAACTCGATCAGCGATCCTTTGATCAATTCCAACACCGCCAGAAAAGTCACCACCACGCCCAATCGGCCCTCGGTGATATCAAACAGTTCGGTGAAGCTGACAAACTGCTGACCATCAATACTCTGCAGTACGTGAGACATCTTCTCACGCACTGACAACGGCTCTTTCTCCACCCGGTGGCTGGTGAACATATCGGCGCGATGCATGACATCGGCAAGCGCCAGCATAATCTCGCGCAACGCCACATCGGGCTCAGTGACCTCAACATGACGTTCAACCAGCTCTGCATGCCCCTGGAAGGTATCCCGGGTCATGTGCTCCAGACCATCCAGATCCTCAGCGGCCTGCTTGTAGCGCTCATACTCCTGCAAACGGCGGATCAGCTCGGCTCTGGGATCATCCACATCCTCATCCTCGCTGACCGGTCGCGGCAGTAACATGCGGGATTTGATCTCCGCCAGCATGGCAGCCATGACCAGATACTCAGCCGCCAGCTCAAGCCGCATCTCACTCATCATATCGATGTAGCTGACATACTGGTCGGTGATTTCAGAAATCGGGATATCGAGGATATCCAGATTCTGACGTCTGATCAGATAGAGCAGCAGATCCAACGGCCCCTCGAAGGCGTCCAGAAACACCTCCAGAGCATCCGGCGGAATATAGAGATCGGTGGGCGGGGTGGCCAGAGGCTCGCCCATCACCATGGCAAATGGCATCTCCTCCTGCTCCGGATGGTGGTGGGGATGGTTTTCGGTCGGTTCCATGGCTGACGATTATCTTCTGTTGATTGATTGGATTCCGGGTGGATTATCCCAGAATCTGCAATGACATGGCTTCACGGACTTCCCGCATGGTCTCCCGGGCCACCGCCCTGGCCTTCTCGGAGCCCATTTCGATGATACTCCTAACCCGCTCCGGTTGCGCCTCCAATTCGGCCGCCCTGGCCTGTATCGGCTTGAGCTCATCCAGAACCGCTTCTATTACCGGGGCTTTGCACTCGAGACAACCGATTCCGGCACTTGTACAGCCTGCCTGAACCCACTCCCGGGTCTTCACGTCCGAGTAGACCTCATGAAACTGCCAAACAGGACACTTGCGAGGATCGCCCGGATCGGTTCTGCGCACCCGATTGGTGTCAGTGGGCATGCGTTTCAGCTTATGCTCCACCTGGTCAGGGGTCTCCCGCAGAGAGATGGTATTTGCGTAGGACTTGGACATCTTCTGCCCGTCGAGACCCGGCATTTTCGAGGCCTTGGTCAGCAGCGGTTGAGGCTCAGCCAAAATCACCCGACCGCTCCCCTCCAGATAGCCCAGCAGTCGCTCCCGCTCTTCCATATTGATATTCTGTTGCGCGCCCAGCAGTTCCTGCCCTCGCAACAGAGCTTCCGCATCACCCTGTTCCTGGTAAGCCTTTCTCAATTGGGCATACTGCTTGGCCGCCTTTTTACCCATCTTCTTGCGGGCGGCCTCTGCCTCCGATTCGTAGTTGGCGCCACGCCCATAGATGTGGTTGAAACGGCGCGCCACTTCACGGGTCAGCTCCACATGGGCAACCTGATCCTCTCCCACCGGCACCTGGGCGGCCCGATAGATCAGAATATCCGCCGATTGCAGCAATGGGTAACCGAGAAATCCGTAGGTCGCCAGATCCTTCTCTTTCAGCTTCTCCTGCTGGTCCTTGTAACTGGGCACCCGTTCGAGCCAACCCAGAGGGGTAATCATGGAGAGCAGCAGATGCAGCTCGGCATGTTCTGGCACCAGAGACTGCACAAACAGGGTTGCAGAGTCACTGTCCACACCGGCCGCAAGCCAGTCGATCACCATATCCCAGATGCTCTCCGGAATCACACTCGGATCATCGTAATGGGTTGTCAGCGCATGCCAATCAGCCACAAAAAAGTAGCAGTCGTACTCCTCTTGCAGGGTAACCCAGTTCTTTAACACCCCATGATAGTGACCAAGATGCAGCTGCCCTGTGGGACGCATGCCGGAGAGCACCCGGTTTGCACTTAATGGCTGATTCAAATCTAACTCCTTGCGGGACTGAGAATGACAGGAATAAGTTGTGTAACCAGATCGGTTGCCGGCAGGATCTTGATCGTCAGGCCAACCAGTGGCCAGAGCAGAAAACCCAGAATACCGGTAACCAGGAGTATCAATACGATGAACAGGCCATAGGCCTCAAGCCGGGAGTAGATCTGAGCCTGTTTGGGGGGCAACAGGGAGTAGACAACGCGGCCCCCATCCAGCGGGGGTATCGGCATCAGATTCAGCGCCATCAGTACGGCGTTAATCAACACGCCTGCCACACCCATGAGCATCAACGGCAGACCCAGCCAATCAAAATGCTCAAGTGAGAGGGCCCCGACGTAGACCATCACGGCCCAGATCAGCGCCATCAATAGATTGGCGCCCGGACCGGCCAATGCCACCAGCCCCATATCCCGTTTCGGGTGACGCAGATTGTTCCAGTTGACCGGCACCGGCTTTGCCCAACCGAACATGAAGCCGGTCAGCAGATAGGCGCCCAGTGGAACCAGGATAGTACCCACCGGATCGATATGCTTGATGGGATTGAGGGTTACCCGCCCCAGCATCTCCGCGGTCTTGTCACCCAGCCGCTTGGCCATCCAGCCGTGCGCCGCTTCGTGCACCGTGATGGCGAATATCATCGGCAACACAAAGATTGCCAGTTTTTGAATCAGACTAAGACCTTCCATTGGAAAATTATACCTCGAACAGGGATGTGTCGCCTTTCCCGGCGCGCACAACCTCAGGCTGATGATCGGTCATCACCACCACTGTGGTGGCTTCGTAGCCGCAATACCCACCATCGATGATCAGATCCACCTGGTGATCCAACAGATCGCGCATCTCATAGGGATCGGTCAGCGGCATCTCCTCTCCGGGCAGGATCAGGGTGGTGCTCATGATCGGTTCACCCAGCTCCTGCAGCAGCGACCGCACAATCTCGTTGTCCGGCACCCGAATACCGATGGTTTTACGCTTTGGGTGCATCAGCCGCCGGGGAACCTGTTTGGTTGCCTTGTGGATGAAGGTATAAGGGCCAGGGGTCAGGTTTTTCAGTAACCGGTAGTCCTGATTGTCGATCTTCGCGTAGTTCGATATCTCGGTCAGATCCCGGCAGACCAGGGTGAAGTTGTGGGCGTCATCCACCTTACGGATTCGGCGGATCCGCTCCATCGCCCCCTTGTCGCCGATATGACATCCCAATGCATAGCTGGAATCGGTGGGATAGATCACCAGGCCACCAGCCTGAATGATGCTGACCGCCTGCCGGATCAGTCGGACCTGGGGGTTTTCCGGGTGGATCTGAAAAAACTGCGCCATGATAGTTCCCGATCAGCCCAGCTGGCTCCGTAGTTCGGTCTGCGCAGACAGATTCCAATTCTGCCACACTGGCTTGCAACCCTCCGGCAAGCCGGGCAATCGACCCAGCTCGATCCAGGGATTCTGCGGGCAGTGAAAATCGGATCCGGCAGAGGCCATCAGATCAAAATCCTTGGCATGCTTTGCCATATTGATGTAGTCATCGCGGCTATGACTGCCGGATACCACTTCCAGGCCATCGCCATGCAAAGCGACAAATGTCTTCAACAACTGGCGCAATTTGCTGCGGGTCATCTTGTAGCGGGCCGGATGGGCGATTACAGCCTGCCCGCCAGCAGCATGAATCCAACCTACCGCCTCTTCCAGACTGGCCCACGCTCCCGGCACATGACCCGGCTTGCCGCTGACCAGAAAACGCTTGAAGACCTTGCGCTCATCTTCAACGATACCGGATCGGACCAGAAACCTTGCAAAATGGGTGCGACTCACCAGCCCCCCTTCCGCCAGGGACCGCGCTCCCTCATAGGCACCGGAAATCCCTGCTTTATCGAGCCTTCTGCCGATCTCTTCGGCACGCCACTCTCGGAAATCCCGCAGCCGCTGCAGTCCACCATTCAGGTTGGGATCGTGGGGATCGACATTCAGTCCGACCAGGTGCACGGTCTGCCGGTTCCAGCTGACCGACACCTCAACCCCGGGAATCAGAACCAAACCACAGCTCTGTGCGGCTTCGCTGGCCTCATCGATACCCGCTGTGGTGTCGTGATCGGTCAGGGCCAGCACTTCGACCCCTGCCTCAGCGGCACGCTGTACCAAAGCACGGGGGGAGAGGGTCCCATCGGAGGCGGTTGAGTGGCTGTGTAGGTCGTATACGCTAAACATGGGGGCGGATTGTACCCATTGTCCTGCGTTACGGATACAAAAATCGCCAGTTCAGGAATTTCCATCAATTTGCCTCGACCCGGCGTTGAAAAAACATCCAGCAGAGTTCAGCCACATCTCACAGACGATACTCCGGCAGCCTGATACAATGACCGCCATGTTATTTGATAACCTGAACATCAACACGATCAGCAGCCGCTTTGATGAACTCGCCAATGAGCTCATCAAATCGGAGCGTATGCGGGCATCGGCCGATCCTGAGCGCTCTCCCACCGCACTGCGTGAAACCATGTTACGTCTGATCGATATCCTGCAACTGGTTGACCAGCAGACAGAGAACGAACCGGACAATACCCTGTCTGAAGATGAATTGAATGAACTGGGCGACTACGGAATCAACCTGTTGATGGATTTTTCCGCACTGGCGACGGAGCTGCAGCTCAACGAAGAGAGCCGAGAGTTTGAAGATCTTGCCCTGCCTCTTGCGCTGTGGCTGGGCAGACACCTGGGGCATATCAAAACCCTGGAGCCGATCGTCAATGCACTGGCCAGGCTTGCCAACACCTATCAGGATAACGCCGAATTGGAACAACTTTATGAGGTGGCCCAGGAGTTGCTGAATACGGTTGCACCTGAACTGAAAACCAGAAAAAAACAGGAATCAACTTCAGAACCATGGCGTATCCTACTGATTAACCAAGCTATTATTGCAACCAGAAGTCACCGACCAGGACTTATCGAACGGGCCTTTGAGATACTCGTTGAGTACATACCGGAAGAGGCCCCGGCATTTTTCAAAGAGGGCATGAGCCAGATGGACGCCCTGAATTATCCACAACAGGTACGCGAAGTCGTTGAAAAGTATTACAATCTCTGGAGTTCACCCAGAACCTTACATTAAATCGTTATACAATCCCTGACAAAACCTTTGCGATCCTGAATTTACCCACTGATTCCATATGAAACTGCTTGCCGATTTTTTTCCAGTCATTCTGTTTTTTGTCGCCTATAAACTCTACGGCATCTATATCGCTACCGGTGTTGCGATTGCCGCCTCTGTGATTCAGGTCGGCTACGGCTGGCTGCGCAAAGGGCATGTGGAGCGGATGCATCTGATCACCCTGGCGATCTTGGTGGTGTTCGGCGGGTTGACCATCCTGCTGCAGGACCGGACCTTCATCATGTGGAAACCGACTGTGATCAACTGGCTATTCGGCCTGGTGTTTCTCGGCAGCATGTTTATCGGTAACAAACCCCTGGTACAGCGCATGATGGAGAGTGCCATCGATGTACCTGACCCCATCTGGAATAAGCTCAACCTGGCGTGGGGGGTGTTCTTCATCCTATTGGGTTTTCTGAACCTCTATGTGGCGAACGATTTTTTTGTCGTTGAACGTCAACTGATGGAACTGAGTGGCTTGCAACAAATCGATTTCGATAACTGTCACACACAGTTTCAAGGCATTGAATTACAGATGTGTCATGATGCCCATTCCCTGGAAGAGAGCTGGGTAAACTTCAAACTGTTTGGCATGATGGGGCTGACACTGGGCTTTGTGATTCTGCAAGCCTTCTATCTGGCACGCCATATGCGCGAACCTGAACCTGAAACCGAGGAGAATTGAGTGCTCTACGCGATCATCGCTGAAGACAGGGAAGACAGTCTGGAACAGCGTCTGAAAATCCGTCCGGATCATGTACAACGACTGCAACAGTTACAGAACGAGGGAAGACTCATACTGGCAGGCCCCCACCCTTCGGTGGATGCGGAAGACCCAGGCCCGGCCGGATTTACCGGCAGCCTGATCGTAGCTGAATTCGACAGCCTGGAGAGCGCCAAGTCCTGGGCGGATGATGACCCCTATATAAAATCAGGTGTCTATGCCCGGGTAACCGTTAAACCCTTTAAGAAAGTGTTGCCTAACTAGACTCAACCAACACACCAAAAAGTACTAATCACCATAAGGTAAGATCAATGATGAACAAACAGATCATTCTGGCTGCACTGTGCAGCGCTGGACTTATTAGCGGCTGTAATCAGTCTACGGAACAGACAACCGCAGTTGTTGCCAACGACAACCAACGTTCAGCCACCTTGCCGGCGAAGCCAGAAACCGATGCTGCGGATATGGACGTCAACACCCTGTTGACAGTGAATGGCAGACCGGTAACCCGGGCCATGTACAGCCTCTACTTCCAGGATCGCATGCGTGGTGTGCCCGATGCCAAGACCTCGGCGGAAATGCAGATGGGCGTACTCAACGAGCTGGCCAATATTCTGATCGTCTCTCAGGCAGCGGAAGAGGCCGGCCTGGCTGAACGCGAGGATGTTTCAGCTTCTCTTGAATTGCTGAAAGCCAAATTGCTGACCCAGGTAGCAATCCAGGAGCACGCCACCAAACATCAGCCCTCCGACGAAGAGATTCAGCAGATCTACGACGCCGAGTATGCCAGTCAGTCGAATACCGAGTATAAGGCGAGACACATCCTGGTGAAGGAGGAAGAGGAAGCCAAGAAGCTGATCACCGAGTTGGATGGTGGCAGTGATTTCGCCGAACTGGCCAAGCAACACTCAACCGGACCGACCGGTAAAGATGGCGGCGACCTGGGCTGGTTCGATGCCGCACAGATGGTGGAGCCTTTTGCCAAAGCTCTGACCGGGATGGAGAAGGGTAAATACTCCGCCGCACCGGTACAGACCCAGTTCGGCTGGCATGTGATCCTGCTGGAGGACAGCCGCCAGAGCCCGGCGCCCACCCTGGAAAGCGTCAAGGGTAAAATCCAAACCGCCCTGCAGCAGAAGGCCCTCACCGATTATATGCAGGGATTGCGTGATTCCGCTAGTTTGATCTTCAATGAGAAGAACGCCAAGCAAGCACCGGATGCCCAACAGGATGCCTCAATGGCGTCATCACAGCAGTCTGAGAGTGCCACTGAGGCTACCGCTGAAAAAGAGAGCGGAGACACCACTGCACCAGCAGAACAGAAGTAGATCTTTCTGAACCATCATCCCCGGCCATCAGGCTGGGGATGAGATCTCCCTCCACAGACTACTCCTCCTCAGGCTCCTTGCCGGCTTTACCGATGTTGGCAATCGGTACAACCTTGGTCTGTGGGGGTTCATCAACAAAATAGGGGCGCTCCTGGGCGGTACGGCCACCTTCATCGGCAAGCTCCTTCTCCCGTGCGGTGATCAACCCGAGACAATAGCGAATATCCTGGATCGTCTTCTCGGACAACGGGTGTTTGAGGCTCTTCGACTCCGGGGTGACTTCACGCACAATGGTGGTGAGCAGTTTCCGCATCACCATCATGATCTCCCGTTCCTGATTCGATTGTTCATTCATAAGACATACCACTAAAACTTTTGATACTTAAGCATCCCCTGATTGATTATCTTTTGTCACCCCGGGGATTGCCGGGGTCCAGGAAAATCAAACCGATGGATTACTCACTTCGCCCACCCTTTAGGTCGGCACTCGCCGGATAGACGGAGTATTGCAAACTAACACGTGGGAGCATCCAATAAAACGCTCGGCCAGAGACGTTATTCAGCCTGTTTCAACAGAGCTTCCAAGGCCGCTTCATCGAGTACAGTGACTCCCAGCTTTTCTGCCTTGGTCAGTTTGGAGCCCGCCGCTTCACCGGCCAACAGATAATCGGTCTTGCTCGAGACACTGCCGGTGACTTTCGCCCCGTGGGCCTGCAGGGTCTGTTTGAACTCATCCCTGGGCCGGCTCAGGGTACCGGTGATAACGACTGTTTTGCCCGCCAGGGATGAAGCCGCTGTCTCGACCCGGGCAACCACCGGCCACTCGATACCCGCCTGCAACAGCTCATCGATGACGACCCGGTTATGGGATTGACGAAAGAAGGAGACGATGTGGGCAGCCACGATCGGCCCTACATCGGATGTCTCCTGCAGTGACGCCTCATCGGCCTCCTCGATCGCCTTGAGGGTAAGAAACTGCTGCGCCAGGGCCTGTGCCGTCGCCTCCCCCACTTCTCTGATACCCAATCCATAGAGAAACCGGTTGAGGGTAGTCTGCTTGCTTTTGCTCAGAGCGTCGAGCAGATTTTGCGCCGATTTCTCCGCCATCCGCTCAAGCCCACTGAGCTGTTCAAGGGAAAGCGAGTAGAGATCCGCCGGGGTAGCGACCATCTCCAGCTCCACCAGCTGCTCCACCAGTTTATCGCCCAGCCCTTCGATATCCATCGCCTTGCGTGAGGCAAAGTGTTTGATCGCCTCCTTGCGCTGTGCCGGGCAGAAGAGACCGCCGGAACAGCGGGCCACCGTTTCACCTTCTGCGATAAGCACCTCTGAATCGCATACCGGACAACGATCCGGCAGGTCCACGGATTGACTGGAGGCCGGACGCTTTTCAAGGATCACACTGACCACTTCAGGGATTACGTCACCGGCCCTTCGCACCACCACCGTATCCCCTACCCTCACATCCTTGCGCCGCACCTCATCCATATTATGCAGGGTGGCATTGCTTACCGTGACACCGCCGACAAACACAGGCTGCAGCCGGGCCACCGGTGTGACGGCACCGGTTCTGCCCACTTGAAACTCAATCGCTTCGACCTGGGTCAGTTCTTCCTGGGCCGGAAACTTGTAAGCCACGGCCCAACGGGGGGCACGGGAGACAAAACCCAACTCTGCTTGGAGCTCTAAATCATCGACTTTGAACACTACCCCATCGATGTCATAAGGGAGATCATCACGCTCTGTTTCAAGTTGTCGGTAATAATCGATACAACCCTGGATGCCTTCTGTCACCGCCATCAACGGAGAGGTTGGAATGCCAAGGGATCTCAGTGCGTTGATCCGATCACTGAGATTCAGTTCGGCGTGCTCCGGTGAGACTTCACCAAAGCCGTAGGCGAGAAAGGTCAGCGGCCTCTGAGCCGTCATTCGGGGATCCAGTTGCCGCAGCGATCCGGCGGCGGCATTGCGTGGATTCACGAAGGTCTTCTCGTCGGCTTTACGGGCACGCTCGTTGAGTCTTTCAAAACCGGCTTTCGGCATGAATACCTCGCCCCGCACCTCAAGCACATCGGGCCACTGCTCGCCCTGAAGCTTCAGTGGAATTGCCTGGATGGTGCGCACGTTACTGGTCACATCCTCACCCTGGCTGCCATCGCCACGGGTAGCTCCCAGAACCAGGCTTCCCTGTTCATAGCGCAGACTCACAGCCAGACCATCGAGCTTGGGTTCGGCCAGATAGTTGATCGTTTCTGACTCAGCCAGCTTCAGACGATCTTTAATGCGGCGTTCAAAATCCCTCATCTCGTCATCGTCAAACGCATTGTCGAGGGAGAGCATTGGCACTTGATGGACCACCTCATCGAAACCGGACAAGGGCTTGTCACCAACTCGCTGGGTTGGTGAATCCGGACTGATCAGCTCTGGGTACTCCGACTCAAGAGACTGCAGTTCCCGCATCAGCCGGTCATACTCCGCATCGGGAATCAGTGGGTCGTCAAAGACGTAGTAGCGTCGGTTGTGATCGTTGATCTGCTGACGCAACACCTCGATCCGGGAGAGGATCTCCTGGCTGGGATTCAACCTTTACTCCGGGCCAGTTGAACCTGTCGACGATGCTCCACGATCTGACCGCGCAGGTGCTCAATGGTCTGCTTGGACAGGACACTGTGGGTCTCATCCTGCAGCTCTCCATCCAGAAGGGCCGCCAAGCGCTCGGCGGTAAACAGCAGGTCGGAGAAGACCGCCATACTATCGCCCGGCACCGGTAGCTGGGTAAACAGGGTCAGACCTGGAGTACTGAACTGCTCCACATCCTCGGTAGGAAAAGTACCGGGCTCAACCATGCTCGCCAGATTGAACTGGGGGGTCTGCCGGCTGTCACCACTGAGCCGGTGATAGATCGAGAGACTGCCCAACACCAGACCGGTCTCGCTCATCGCTTTCTGGATATCGAGACCGTTGAAGGGGGCATTCCTGGCCTTCAGATTGATCTGGATGATCAGCTTCGGCACGTCCACCGGCGACTCTTCCTGAGCACTGAATCCGAACAACTCGTGCTGCTCCGGGGTTTCAAAGCTGTCGTCGGTGCGCATCTCCAGATCCGAGGTAATCTCATCATCGGCACGCATGGGTTCAGAATCGGGAAACTCATCGTTGAGCTGTTCCGTATCCTCTTCCTCCCACTGAGCCCAGGTATCCTCCTCCTGGTGGTGGAGATTCTCCGAGTGGTCCATCGTCACCTCATCAGCGACGGGATCCTCTTCTGTGGGTGGTGCGATTTCAGGCTCTTTGAACTCCGGCACAACCCGACGCCGCGCTTGGGACGATTCGCGTTTGCGACGGTTGGTTTCATAGAAGTAGATGGCGGCCAGAAATACCAGACCAAGCAGTAACAGAACGATACGCAGGGTTGTGGCATCCATGAGTTTACAGAGCGGCCAGCTGAGCCGCCTCCTCTACATCGACAGTTACCAAACGCGACACACCCGGTTCATGCATGGTGACACCAGAGAGTTGGTTAGCGATTTCCATGGTGATCTTATTGTGGGTAATAAAAATGAATTGTACCTGATCGGACATCGATTTCACCATCTCGCAAAAGCGTCCCACATTGGCATCGTCCAATGGCGCATCCACCTCATCGAGCATACAGAAAGGCGCCGGATTCAACTGGAATATGGAGAAAACCAACGCCACCGCCGTCAGTGCCTTCTCACCACCGGAGAGCAGGTGGATGCTGGCGTTGCGTTTGCCCGGTGGGCGCGCCATCACGGTGACACCGGTATCCAGCAGATCTTCACCGGTCAACTCCAGATAAGCGTGACCGCCACCAAATAGCCGGGGGAACAGATCCTTGATACCGGAGTTGACCTTATCGAAGGTCTCTTTGAACCGGGTACGGGTCTCCCGATCGATCTTGCGAATGGCGTTTTCCAGGGTTTCCAGGGAGCTGGTGATATCCGCATGCTGCTCTTCAAGATATTTCAGGCGTTCGGACTGCTCCTGAAACTCGTCGATGGCCGCCAGATTGATCGGTCCGAGTCGCTGGATCCGGTTGGCCAGTGTCTCCACCTTCTGTTGCCAGAGGGATTCGCCGGCATCTTCAGGCATGGTCTTGAACAGCTCTTCCACAACCAATCCACCTTCGTCCAGCTGCTCCTGCAGTGTGTTGCGGCGTACTGAGACTTCCTGACTTTGCAATTGAGCCTGGTTCAGCTTGTCCCGGCGCTGTTGCACCCGCTGCTCGGCCTGATGCCGCTGCTGCTCTTTCTCACGCAGCTGGCCATCCACATCCTCCAGTCCCTGGCGGACCTGGTTCAGCTCCTGCTCGACAGCGCTGCGGGCTTCCAGTTTGACATTCAGATCCTGCAGCTGTTGCTGCATCGGTTCCTCGGCACTCTCCAGGTTCAGCTTCAACTCACCCCGGCGCTGGGACAACTGCTCCAGCTGACTGCGGGCCCGTTGCAGGTTCTGGGTCAGCGAGGTGTGCACCGTGCGCATCGATTCGACCTGCAGTTCCCTCTGGTGGGTGGCCGTACGCTGTTGATTAAGCTTCTCTCGGGCCTCAGCGACCTGGGTTCTCAACTCATCACGATGTTGTACCAGAGACTCCCGTCGGCTGCCCAGGGTCTCGATCGCTTCCAGGGCCAAATGCAGGCGCTGACGGGTCTCTTCCATCAGCAGATGATCGTTCTCGATCTGCTCGGCGATCTCCTGCTGCTCCTGCTGCAACTGCTCGCGGCGCTGGCGCAGATGATCGGCCCGGGTCCGCTTGCTGCTCAGATTGGAACGCACCTCGGACAGGGCCCGGTTGAGCTGGTTGTAGCTGGACTGAGACTGCTCCCGCTCCTGCTCCAGATGATTCAGTCGTTCACGCCCCTGCTCCAGCTGTTCAGTCAGTTCGTCCACCTGCCGCTGTTGCTCTTCCAGGGTCTGTTTCAGGATGCGCAGCTCTTCTTCCCGACCCAGCACACCGGCCCGCTCATCCGCCTCGCGGGTGATTCTCAGCCAGTTGCGGCCAAGCCAGATCCCCTCGGGGGTGATCAGCGACTCGCCCGGATTGAGACTGTGGCGACGATGCAGCGCGGTCGGCAGATCATCCACCATGCGCACTCCGTCCAGCAGATTCTGCAGACTCCAGGGAGCCTCGATCTGGGTAGCGAGATCATCCGCCTGGGGTGCGGCTGTGCTGGCAGCGCGGCCTTCCCACAGGGTCAGCGTGCCTTTCTGCAATTGAGGTAATGCATCATTCAGTTGATCGAGATTCTCGATGCAGACCGCCTGCAGATGAAAACCGAGCACCACCTCAACCGCCTGTTGCCAGCGTGGGGTGACTTTGATCTGTTGTGCCAGACGCTGGGCCGACTGTAACTGGGTACGCTCCAGCCACTCGGCGATATCACTTTCCGCCTCACCAAGAGCAGCCTGTTGCAGCGCCTCCAAGGAGGCCTGACGGCCTTTGTTCGATTGCAGTTCCGCCCGAGCCTGGTCGAGATGATTCGCCTGCTGGTTGTTGAGTTCCCGCTGTTGATTGATCTGTTCGACCATCTCACTCAACTGATTGTGCAGGATATCCACCGACTCTTTCTGGCCCGACTCCTCCGCTTCCAGCTCGCCGATCTCACCCAGCAGACGGCTGTCATCCAGGCGCGACAGCTCTTCATCGAATCGCTGCAGACGGCGCTCCAGATTGCCCCCCTGCTGCTCAAGATGGTTGATCCGGGTACGCTCCACCTGAGCGGTCTGGGCCGGTTCCGCGGCCTGCTGATTGAACTGTTCCCACTCCGCCTGCCAGCTCTGCATGGCCTGCTCGGACTGGTTCAGCGCTTCGGAGAGTTTATGTTCATCCTCACGGGCCTCCATCAGCAGTGGCTCTTCGGTCTGCAGGTTTTGATTCAGCTCATTCAGCCTGGTCTCATCCTGCGCCCGATGGGCCTCCGACTCCTGAAAGGCCTGTTCGACCTGCTCCAGATCCTGTTGCTGCTGTTTCTGGGTATCCCGGGCAAACTGGATCGCCTGCTCCAGACCGCTGATCTCAGCACCCAGACTGTAAAACCGCCCCTGAACCTCGTTGAACAGATCGTTGGCTTCGGTGTGCTTCTCCCGATCCTCCTCGATCACCGACTCCAGCTTGCGCTGCTCCGCCAGAGCCGCTTCCAGATGGTTCTGCAGCTCGGCGATGTTGCGCTCGCGCTGTTGCAGATTCTCGTCCAGGGTGCGCCAGCGCAGTGCCAGCAACTCCGCCTTGGTCTGGCGCTCTTCCTGTTTCAGGGTTTGATACTTTTCTGCAGTTGCCGCCTGGCGCTGCAGATGTTGCAGCTGTTTCGCCACTTCGTCCCGCAGATCGGTGAGACGTTCCAGATTCTCCCGGGTATGACGGATGCGGTTCTCGGTCTCCCGACGACGCTCCTTATATTTGGAGATACCGGCCGCCTCTTCGAGGAAGGTACGCAGATCTTCCGGTCGCGCTTCGATCAGGCGGGAGATCATGCCCTGTTCAATGATCGAGTAGCTGCGTGGCCCCAGACCGGTGCCTAAGAAGAGATCGGTAATATCACGACGACGGCAACGCACGCCGTTTAAATAGTAGAGGGATTGACCGTCACGGGAGACCTGACGTTTGACCGATATCTGGTTGTACTGGGCATACTGACCACCGGCCCGCCCTTCCGCATTGTCGAAAAGCAGTTCGATGGTGGCCGTACCGACTGGCTTGCGGGCTGACGAGCCATTGAATATGACATCCGCCATCGATTCGCCGCGCAGCATTTTGGCTGAGCTTTCACCCATCACCCAGCGGACCGCATCGATAACATTGGATTTGCCGCAACCATTCGGCCCAACGACGCCGACCAGATTACTGGGAATCGGCACAGTGGTTGGATCGACGAATGATTTAAACCCGGCGAGCTTGATTTTCTCCAGACGCATGGGCCGCTAAGATACACCAAAGAGGGGCAATGTTACAGGGGACAAAAGCAAAAATTTGTACCTGAACTCTTTTTTATAACTCACTGTTTTTACAAGCTTATAAATGAAATGTTTCAGACTGGGCACTGGCTCACGTATAATTCATCGCCATTTTACTGACGAGACTGTGAAACCATGCCCAGCCAACCAAGCAAAGATCTGGAAACTTTCGAAAATCCTCAACCGGAAAGGGACTATACGATCCGCATCAACATCCCTGAATTCACCTGCCTCTGCCCGAAAACCGGCCAGCCCGATTTTGCTGAAATGACTCTGGAGTATGTTCCCGAGAAGCTTTGCGTCGAACTCAAAGCCCTGAAGATGTACATCTGGTCATTCCGCGATCAGGGGGCTTTCCACGAAGCGGTGACCAATGAGATTCTGGCGGATCTGGTGGCCGCCACCCAACCCCGTTATATGCGGCTGACCGCCGAATTTAACGTTCGCGGTGGCATTTATACCACTGTGGTGGCAGACCACAGAGCAGAAGACTGGCAGCCACCGGCACCGGTCACCCTGCCCTGATTGCAACCATCAACACCGGGACAGGATCATGGGACTCTGCATAGGCATCGATCTGGGCACCTCAGGTTGCCGTGTGATCGCAATCGATGAGCGTGCCGATGTGGTCTCTACCCTGACCCGGCCTTTGCCGGATTCAGTTTCGTCAGCAAAAGGCGAGCAGCAACAAAACCCACAGGACTGGTGGCAAGCGGTCACCGGGCTGTTGCAGGAAACCGTAGCAAAAATCGGTAGCAAACCGGTGGATGCGATTGCCGTGGATGGCACCTCCTCAACCCTGCTACTGACCGACCACCAGGGCACGCCGCTCACCCCGGCACTGATGTACAACGACAGTCGCAGCCGTGACAGTCTGGAACTGTTGAAACAAATAGCACCTGAAGGTAGCCCGGTATTGAGCGCCAGTTCAAGTCTGGCAAAGCTGCTGCATCTCAGCCGCAAACTGCAGACAGAACACTACTACGCCCTACACCAAGCGGATTGGATTGTGGGGCGCCTGACTGGAAACTACCGGATCAGTGATGAGAATAATGCACTGAAGATGGGATACGACCCGATCAGTCGTCAATGGCCGGAGTGGGTCAACAGTCATGATATCGATACCAACTGCCTGCCCCAGGTTCACCCCTGCAGTACATCGGTTGCGAAATTGAGCAAGGAAGCGGCCCAAGCTACCAGCTTGAAAAGTGGAATCACTGTAGTGGCTGGCACTACTGACAGCAACGCAGCCTGCCTGGCAACCGGAGCTAATGAGATCGGTGATGCGGTTACATCTCTTGGCAGCACCCTGGTATTGAAGATTCTCTCGGATAAACCGATTTTCGACTCACGATATGGTATTTACAGCCATCGCCTTGGCGACCGGTGGTTGGTGGGTGGCGCATCGAACAGTGGTGGCGCTGTATTGCGTCACTACTTCAGACCTAATGAACTCCCCGGATTGACCGCTGCGATGCAACTCGATCGACTCACTGGCCTGAACTACTACCCACTCGTGTCAGCCGGGGAGCGGTTTCCAATTAACGATCCAGACCTGGCACCCAGATTAAGCCCCAGACCAGAAAGTGACAGCATTTTCTTCCAGGCAATCCTCGAAGGTATCGCCAAGATCGAGCAACAGGGTTATCAGCGATTGCAGGAGCTTGATGCGCCTAGTCCCAAAAGGGTTTTCTCGATTGGTGGTGGCGCTGTTAATGAGCCATGGCGGCAAATGAGGGAACAGCGATTAGAGGTACCGGTACTCAGCGCTGTTCAACAAGAAGCGGCTTATGGAGCAGCTCTGCTTGCCTTGAATAGAGTTTAAGCTGAATTCGTGTTAACAGGCCCTACTACTATTATTCGATAACAAACCATGTCGACTCAAGTTTAAGTAGCAATCTAAATCTGCAGTTTTCAATTAAGTTTTGTTGATTAAGAGTTTTGAAATCTATTCAGCGCACTCAATATTTGATGGATTAGAAAAAGAACGAAAGAAAATACGAAATCATTTTCTCGCCGTGAGTTGCATGAAGTGAGATTTTAAACTGACCATTGAACACTGGATTGATAGGTTTTTCTGTTCTATGTAGGCATAGTATCGCTGAGCTCATTTCTGTATCTGCCAGCAATCATTCCATCGGGTTTACATAGGAAGAAGAACAAACCAAGAGACAATAAAAATAAGCAAATTAATTAGCCCCAGCTACAGATGAAATTCTCTACCCCACTGACTCATCCTCACCTAAAAACACGGGGATATCCTTGCGATAACGACGCATCACTAAGTTCGCCAACAATCCTGTCCAACCGGTCTGGTGGGCAGCACCGAGTCCCTGCCCTGTCTCGGCATGAAAATATTCATAAAACAAGCTGAGATCACGCCAGGCCTCTTCGGTTTGGAATGGGCTGTCACGTCTTAATGCAGGCACGCGTTCATCCCCATCACGCCGGTAGAGATTGACCAGACGTTCGGAGATCAGCGTGGCGATGTCGCGTAGAGTCAGGGGTTCATCCGAGAGTGCAGGAACTTCATATTTGAAACCATCACCAAGAAACCGGTGAAACTTCTCAATTGCTTGTATCAATGCATAATTGGTCGGTATCCAGACCGGACCGCGCCAGTTGGAGTTGCCGCCAAACAGATGGCTCTCCGATTCACCAGGTGCATAGTGGATGCCGATGTGGCCAATCCCCGGCAATTCGCCCAGATCCCGATAGTGTTGATGCAGTTTACTCAGGCTGCGCACACCATAGGATGAGAGAAATTCATCCTCATTCAACAGTCGATTGAGAATACGCGGCAGCATCGAGTGGTCGACCAGTGCCAGCAGATGTTCACCCTGGTCATTTTCCCAATCCGGGCAGGCACAGACATAGCTGCCCTGAAACAGCCCCTTTTTATGCACCTTCAACATCTCTCTGAATCTGGGGACATTCTCCAGTAAGCGTTTATCCACCACTTCCGTGGCGAACATGGGAATCAGTCCAACCCAGGAATAGACATCGATCCGGTGGTAGGTGCCGTAGGGAGTGATCAGCAGATCCTTGAAGAAACCCGCTTCCATATCCCATAACGAGGGGCCGTGCTCATCACTGCCACTGATCGCCTTGGCAATCGCAAGAAACTGTTCGTAGCACTGGATTGCGATATTCTCATAGTCAGGGTCATCGATGGCCAGCTCCAATGCCATCACCGTCATGTTCAGGGCAAACATGGCCATCCAGCCGGTGGCATCCGCCTGTTTTAGGGTATAACCGGGTGGCAATGGCCTGGAACGGTCATAGACGGAGATGTTATCGAGCCCCAGAAAGCCCCCTTCGAACAGATTCTGACCATGCTTATCTTTGCGATTGATCCACCAGGCGTAGTTGAGCAGCAGTTTATGGAAAACCCGCTGCAGATAGTTTTTATCTCCTTTACCCTGTTGGATCCGCTCCGCCCGGTAGACCTTCAGCGCTCCCCAGGCGTGGACCGGTGGATTGACATCACTGAAGGACCACTCATAGGCCGGTATCTGGCCATTGGGGTGCAGATAGCTCTCTCCCAATAACACCTCGATCTGCTGTTTGGCAAACTCCACATCCACCAATGCCAATGCCACACAGTGAAAGGCCAGATCCCAGGCGGCGAACCAGGGGTACTCCCAGGTGTCGGGCATGGAGAGAATATCTGCGGCCCTTAAATGCCGCCATTGATGGTTACGCCCAAGCTTGCGCGAATCGGGTGGCTGGTGGTGATCCCCATGCAGCCAGCGATAGACATCGAAATGGAAAAACTGTTTACCCCAGATCATTCCCGCCAATGCCTGCCGCATGATGCGGTGGTCCTCGGGTCCTCCCTCCGGCAGCAGCTCATCATAGAACACATCCGCCTCACCGCGACGCGTGGCGATGATGCGCTCCATATCGGCAAAGGGCTCTGTTAGCGGTTGTCGGCTCAAGACCAGATCGATGTTTCTTGACTCTCCTGCGGGGACTTCCAGCCGATACAAGGCAGCGAATTTTGTCCCCTGTTGCTGTGGATTGACCGCAGCCTGTTCTCCATCAACGATCAATCGGTGAAAGGCGTCTTTCACATAGGGTGTCTGCGGTGCAACACCCCAGAGCTTCTGTGAATTGGTTTCGTTTTCGGTGAACAGAAGTTCCGCCTGCTGTTCACCATAAAGATGGTAATCCCCCAGCTCCTGGTGCGATGCCTGAACACACCAGTTGGCTGTCGGACCGGTGTCGTGCTTCTCTATTGAAGGCTTGTTGGTCTCTTCCCCCCAGGACCAGTCGTTGCGAAACCAGAGCTGGGGAAGCAGGTGTAGCTGAGCGCCCTGTTCAGCATGATTCTGAATCGTAATCCGGATATGAATCTGATCAGCTTCGGCCTTGGCGTAGATGACCGAGACATCCCAATAGCGGTTTTCGTCAAAGGCTCCGCTGTCGAGCAGATTGAAAGGGGGGGCGAGTCTGTCCCGATGGCGGTTCTCCTCCACCAGTCTTGAGTAGGGATATTCGGCCTGGGGGTATTTATAGAGATATCTTAACCAGCTATGACTGGGGGTCGCATCGGTGTAGAAGTAGTACTCTTTAACATCTTCACCCCGGTTGCCCTGATTGCCGGTGAGGCCGAAGGCACGCTCTTTCAGAATCGGATCCACCCCATTCCATATTCCCAAGGCAAAGCAGAGACGCTGCTTCTCATCACTGAGACCACCGAGGCCATCCTCGTTCCAGCGATAGGCCCTGGACCTGGCCTGATCATGATCGAAATACTCCCAGGCGGTGCCTCCAGGGCTGTAGTCCTCACGGACGGTTCCCCAGGCCCGTTCGGAGAGATAGGGACCCCACAGATTCCACTCTTCTTCTCCATTGCGCTGTTGTTGCAGGCGCAGTTGCTCTTCATTGAGTTGCCGGTCGTTCATCCCCACTCCTGCCATTCATGTTCAGGTTAAGCCGATCACTGCCCATTGATGATCTGCTGCAATCGTTGCCATGCCACCAGGACGGTTGCCACGGACCAGGCCTGTGCCGGTGCCCCTCTGGGCCGATGGGGTGGATCCGCATCGAATATCTCACTGACATGGCCAAGCCCCGCATCCTTCAGATGATCCCCCAGAGGTTCCAGTCGCTGTTGCGCCGCCTGCGCATCACCACTCACCAGATACTCTGCCCAGGCATAGTGGCCCAGCAGCCACGCCCACACCGTACCCTGATGGTAGGCCCCATCTCGATCCGCAACACCACCCTTGTAGTGGTGGGCATAATCTTTGTGGCGTGGGCTCAGGGAACGCAACCCGTGTGAGGTGAGTAACTCGCGGGAACAGATCTCCACCACCTGTTTCTGTTGTTCGGAATCCAATGGTGAGTGGATCAGACTCACGGCCAGAATCTGGTTAGGACGTATACTGGAATCGTCCCCATTCGGTCCATCCAATAGATCGAACAGGCCCTCCCTATCGGGAGTGGTAAAGCGCTTGAAGCTGACTTTTACCACTTCTGCCAATTGAGCATAGTCTGTTGCCGGCTCACCCAGGCGTTCAGCGAATCCCGCCATGATCATCAATGCGTTGTACCAAAGCGCATTGATCTCCACGGCTTTGCCGGTACGCGGTGTCACCACCCAGTTGCCAACCTTGGCATCCATCCAGGTCAACTGAATCCCAGCCTCCCCAGCTCGCAGCAGATGGTCATTGGGATCCATGCCGATGCCGTATCGGGTGCCATTGATGTGCCACTCGATAATGTTCTGCAGTACCGGATAGACCTGCTGCAGACTAGCCGTATCATCACTGGCTTCGAGATAGGCGTGCCAGGCATCGAAGTACCAGAGTGCCGCATCCACCGTATTGTATTCCGCGGTTTCACCCCGATCGGTGAAGCGGTTGGGCAGCTGTCCCTGATCCACCAGCTTGGCATAACTCATCAGTATCGAGCGGGCACTCTCCAGACGACCGACTGCCAGAGTCAGTCCGGCGAGGGAGATCATGGTGTCTCTGCCCCAATCTCCAAACCAGGGATAACCAGCGACAATCGAATCTCCCAGTTCCCCGGAGGGCAGTACTCGTTTGATCAGGAAACTGTCAGCGGAGAGACGCATCTGCGCTATCCAATCGGGTTCGCTGAAGCCTTCGGATGGCGGCTGACTCAAACTCTCATCCCGATCCATAAAACTCTGCATCGCTGCGGGGAGATCGAATTGCAGCTGGTCATTCAGAGTGACAGCAAAACCGACCCACTCACCCTCCTGCAAGGTAAAGATCAGCTGTCCCAGGGAGAGATTGTTGTCGATAGCGGCAAGCCCACGTTCCGCCTCCCGCTTCAATTGAAAGCCTTCGTGCCAATCCTGTCTGGGTTCCATATCCGCTGGTGTGGAGTGCAGGTAGAGTCGCCCCCCTTGAGGCCATTCGATCTCAAGACGGTTGTCTCTCTGGTTGAGCGCGGCGGTGGTGCCTCTGACCGGCATGTTGCCATGGTGGTCACGATGGTTAACCAGCAGCTTCAGCCTGAGTCTGGCCAGATCATCGCCACCGCCACGGCAACGATAGGCGACATAGGTGGTATGTTCACCGTCCACCATCCAGATCCGCATCTCCACAATGCGATCGGCACAGGCGAAGCGCCAGACAGGCATCCGCCCCTGCAGACGGAACTGCTCGATATTCCGGTAACCCGCTGGCTCCACCACATCCCCATACCAGCGATTGGTGAACAGGGGCCACTCTCTGCCAGCCAGATCCAGGGTGGCATCCGCCTTGGCCATCAGTAGCTGCCGGTCCATCGCCCCATGTATCGGCGCAATCAACAGGCCGTGATAGCGTCTGGTCAGGGTGCCGGCGATGGTGCCTCCGGCATAGCCGCCAAGACCATTGGTTAGCCACCACTCACGACGCTCCGCCTGAGCCAGATCCCCGCAGATATCACGCCCGAAACGAACCAGATCGGACATATCAACCGCCCTCTCGGAATCCCGGGTAGAGAGTCATACCGCCATCGACGAACAGGGTTGTGCCGGTCACATAGTCGGACTGATCCGAAGCGAGCCAGACAGCTGCCTTGGCGATATCCTCCGGATCACCGATACGCTCATAGGGAATCAGCTCCAACAGCGAGGCGGCTGCCTCCGGCCTCTCCCAGGCAGAACGATTGATCGGTGTTTTAATCGCTCCCGGAGCGATCCCATTGACCCGGATCTTCTGATGGGCCAGCTCCTGCGCCACACTCTGCATGAACATCATCACCCCACCCTTGGAGGCCGCGTAGTTGACATGACCGGCCCAGGGAATCACCTCATGGACCGACGACATGCAGATCACCTTACCGGCCGCACAGGAGAGGCTCTGATCCACACCGCGACGCAGGAACTCCCGGGCGGCGGCACGGGTACAGAGAAACTGGCCGGTCAGATTGACATCCATGACCTTGTTCCATTGATCGAGGTGCATATCGACAAAGGCCGCATCCCGCTGGATGCCTGCATTGTTGACCAGAATATCCACACTCTGCCAGGCCTCGATGACCTGCTCGAACATCCTCTCAACATCCGCTTCGTTACTCACATCGGCGTAGACCGCCATCGCCTCACCGCCGTGCTCTTCGATCTCCTTGACCACCCGCCGGGCTTCCGCCTCGTTGACCACATAGTTGACCGCCACCTTCGCACCGGCCCCGGCCAAACCCTTGGCTACCGCTTCCCCGATACCGGAATTGGCTCCGGTGACGATGGCCCGCTGTCCGCTCAGCAGATCTGCCTGTTGCCCACTCATGCCACGCTCCTCTTTTATTATTGATCGATTCTCTGATTGTTGGCTCTTCCCATGGATCCCGTTTTGTTATCCCGGCGAACACCGGACCCAGGAAAACCAGTACCTGAGTCACTCTATGCTCTGCGAGAACCAGCAATCTTACAAAACCTTATCCCGTTAACTCATCCTAGCCGGTTTAAAACCCATTCTAGCCCGGTAATTGTTACGGAAACATGATCGAGGGGAAATTGTAGTATGCAGAGTGCAGCCGATTCATGAAATTTTGTGTCGGATTCAGCAGAACTTGAGAGACTCACCGACGGACGGGGCGAGTCGAATCCGAGAAGAATCGGGGCTATTTCTTAGCCTTGGGCAGTTGAGGGACTTTGCGAAATTTATCCAGCAGATGGTAGAGACTCAACAGTGGGTGGCGCAGCAGCATCCTGGGGCCGGCATAGCGCATCACATCCTGGACTTGGGTACGCATCTGCTTCGAATAACAGTGGACAGTACAGTGATTGCAGGCCGGTTTCTGATCTTCGAATGGGCAGGACTCCAACCGCCGTTCCGCATAATCCAGGAGTTTTTCACACGCCTCGCAGAGCGAGCCATCCGAACCGTGTGTATCCCGGCAGTAGATCACCATCATTGCACCGATGGTTTGTTGTTCACGCTTGATTCGACGACTCATTGATTCAGTTGATCTCTGCCTGATACGCAAGGGGTTGAAGTTACGAAATACCGATCCAACTGGAAACTGACTTATACCTGAGACCGTTGACAAATGGCTTAACCGAAATCAAGGCGACAGGACCTATTTTCTGAACAGCATTAGTGAAATTGTGGATCGCTGAAAGTAAACATAATTCAAAACCTGTCGTCCAAGCAATAAGCAGTGATAACAATCTCTACTATGGAAAAAATAATTACCGATCAGTGCCTGGGAAATACCAGCACACAACACATACAGAGTATGAAGCGTGTTCCGTGGATTCCGTCATTCGCCGGATTGACGAGCGCTTATTAAGCAATGTCCTGTTGTTGATCTCCTTGTCTATAGTCATAGTCAATTGAATCGTGTCAGTAAAAGTAATCCGTTAACACCCTACTGACTTAAGTTAATGGGCGAGCTTTGACCGGTAAACTGAAAATAGAGACATACTGATCAATCATAAACCATGATCATTTAATAACCTGATTAACTGATTTCCAAAAAACCAATATTCCGATCACACATTTACTACCTCTCTAAAAGAGAGTTCAGTATACTGTAACCGCTTTCTCACTATTCAGTTGAACCAATCCAAATAAAACAGTTTGCAATTGGATACAGGAAAGGTGTTCGTTAACTTTTTACGACGATCTATCCATTATCAAGGAAGCGCTGAACAAGTCATGGATGCTTGGTTTACCAATCGAAGTAGTTTCACACCGTTGCCCTAATCCGCGATTGAGGGTCTGCATCACAGTGGTGTCCAAACTATCGTTTTCTGTTAGCAACCTGCCCCCCATCACTTCTCCGTGCTTCATTAAACTATCGAGAACTGTCGCTTGTTTTCAGCCAAAGCGAAATCGTGGTATTTGAATAACATTATGGAACCAGAAAACATGGAGTATTTATGAAAAGAAGAAGATTGATTATCTTGATCCGTCAAGTCAGTCTACTGGCATTAATTCTGTTTGCCTCCTCCCAATCACAGTCAGGACAACTCTTTAATCCCGCACTTGACCCATCAACAAATAATCCAACCTCCAACAACACTACCGACAGACTGATCATCAAATTCAAATCGACAGCCGGAAAGGATGGCGATCCAGAGTATCTAACCACTCTGATAGAGGCCTTTACCGGTGCTTCATCAAGCGTTGTCAGAGAGACATTCAGCGGCGCCCATGTTATCCAACTCAATCGACAGATTACGCTTGAAGCTATGTGGACATTGACTGACGACATAGCCCGGCAACCGCATATCGAATATGCCGAAGCGGATCTGATCATGACCCCGCAACTCACCCCGAATGATCCGAGATACGGTGAACAATGGCACTACTTCCAACAGGCTGGTGGAATCAATCTACCGCTTGCCTGGGATTTAGCCCAGGGTGAAACCACCGTGGTGGCGGTAATCGACAGTGGTTACCAGCCTCACTCCGATCTGAATGCCAATCTGTTGGCCGGCTATGACATGGTGAGCGATGGGTTTGCTGCCAACGATGGTGACGGCCGTGATGGGGATGCCACCGATCCCGGCACCTATGCCCCAAGTTGCAATGAGTACATCAGTGACTGGCACGGTACCCATGTTGCCGGGACGGTCAGCGCGGTCACCAATAATGCGCTTGGGGTTGCCGGCGTCGCCTATCGGGCCGAGGTCGTCCCAGTGAGAGTACTGGGTCGCTGTGGTGGTTATCTGTCGGACATCACCGATGGGATTGTCTGGGCAGCGGGGGCGGAGGTGGCTGGTGCGCCGGTCAATGCCAATCCGGCGCAAGTCATCAACCTGAGTCTGGGTGGGCGATCGGACAGCTGCCCGGAAACCGCGTTGGCAGCCATCGACATTGCACGACATAGGGGAGCCACCATCGTCGTTGCGGCAGGGAACAATGGTGAAGAGAGTTCTGGATTCGCCCCGGCCAACTGTCCTGGGGTGATTACTGTAGCCGCAACCAACGATGCCGGTGAGCTCGCCAGCTTTTCCAATTTTGGCGCTTCAGTCGACTTGGCTGCGCCAGGCACCCGTATTCTGTCGACCCATAACGATGGCGTCATCGGTCCTGGCAGCGAAAGCTATCGATTGATGAGTGGCACAAGCATGTCCACCCCGCATGTGAGCGGCGTGGCTGCCCTGCTCTACGGCATTGATCCCGGGATAACACCGGATAAAGTGGCTAACATCCTGATCCGCAGTACTCGCCCATTTCCAAGTGCGTGCACAGGTTGCGGAAGCGGTATTCTTGATGCCCATGCCGCTGTGGAGATGCTGACCAGCACCGAACCCGGGGTAACAATACTTCATGATGGTGTGGCGGAAACCGGGCTGAATGGTGAGCTGATGAGCCAACAGTTTTTCGCCATTGATGTACCGCCCGACGCCATCAGTCTGAGTGTACGTAGTTTTGCCGGCAGCGGCGATGCTGACCTCTATGTACGGAGTGCAGACAAACCCGATCTGGATTTGTTCGACTGCCGTCCATATCTGTATGGCAATGACGAGGAGTGCATCATCCGACCCGTCCCGGCAGGCAGATACTATGTGATGCTCCACGGTTATAGTGCCTTCTCAGACCTCACTCTTGTTGCCGACTATCTTATGGATGAGCCTCAGCCTGGTGGTAGCGAGAAGTTTGAAAACAGTGAGGATTATGAGATCCCGCAATCGAGTCTGAGCGGTGCTCTGAGTCCGATCCAAGTGGATCGGGTCGGTACTTCGGGAAGAGTCCAGGTCGAAATCGGAATCATCCATCAATCGATCCGGGAGGTCTCAGTCACTCTGATCGATCCAAGCGGCGTAAAACACAACCTGAAGGGATTCGGTGGCGTTGGGGTGGATCTGTTTGAAACCTATCATCTTGAGCTGGCTAAACAGCCTTCTGAAGGGGAATGGACTCTGCAGGTCAAGGATCTGGGCAACCGAGGGAGAGGTTATATCGATTTCTGGAGAATCAGCTTTCCCTGAGATTTCGCGGCAAACATTCGGCTGAAAATGAAAAAAGCACTCAGGATGATCCTGAGTGCTTTTTCAGCATGGGTTGCTCAGATGTTTTAGCTTTTGGCTTTACGTCTGCGCATGATACCGAAACCGATCAGCCCAGTGCTCAGCAACAACAGTGCTGAAGGCTCTGGCACACTGGATACCGGTTCATGAGCTCTGACCAGGAAGCTGCCGAAATCATCGTCCACTTCGTTCGGATTGTAGAACATGTCACTGATATAGGCACTATCGTTTACGCTGCCGTCAACGACCAGCAGACCGGCGAGGGAATAACCACCCTCTTCATCATCAACAAAGCCTAAGCTACCACGAAAGTTGGTAGTACCAGCAACTTGATCATAGGTGATACCGAAGAGAAAGAAGAACGGGTTGTTATACCAGCTGGAGCCGGTGGCGGTGAAAATCTCGGTATTACCGTTTGTGGAGACAGCATCAGCGGTTTCACCGAACAGTACGTCATCGCCGGCAGTATCGAACTCAGTCCACATGGACCAGAACTCACTTACTGTGGCGAGTGTGTAGTCAGGATTTTCCAGCAGCGCCTGCTCAACCGTCCGGTTCTCAGTGAAGGTAAGATCCAACCAGTCCAGATCGTTGACGGTGGTGTATGAACCATTGTCAATAATGAGTGCACTGGCATTTGTCGAAATGCCGAGACATGCAGCTAAAAACAAACCAAACATCTTCTTCATGATAGCTCCCAAGCTTTATAACTAATGAAGGGTAATAACCCTGTTGCACAACTACATGCACTTCCTGTGCCAACACTAAGAATCAACGACTTACGTCACACTAATTGAAACCTGTGTAAAATAAATCGACATTCAGTAGGGTTTTAATTTCTAAATAAGTAATCAAATGACTACAAAGACATACGAAGTGGTTTAGCCGACGTATCGAGGCAGGCAGCCTGGAAAAGCGATAAGATGACACACATCAGCCCAAAGCAGTATGGTGTACATTAGAAAGAAGCAGAGCCTCCACAACCAGGCCCAGCGAAAAGGTTTATTTGAATTAGCCTTGGAAAAGAATGGGTAAGGAGGCCGGTTGTTGACTCCATCAATGATGGTCTCAGGCTCCAAAGAAAAAAGGCGCCCAGAACTGAATCTGGGCGCCTTTTTAAGATTTGGTAGGCGCGATTGGAGTCGAACCAACGACCTCTACCATGTCAAGGTAGCGCTCTAACCAACTGAGCTACGCGCCTGAAAGAGGCGAATCATACAGGCAGCCATATGGAGATTGCAAGCCTCAACACAACAACTCAATCGAGACCTGACTAACGCTCGCCGGTCAAGGGTACAAAAGAGACCGGAAGCAGGTTTGAAGTATGGACCTCCCCTGAATGATCTTTTTGCAGTAGCATCAGATCCTGGGTGTAGTGGCGCTTGCCGACCGGCAATACCAGGCGGCCGCCCGGAGCCAGCTGATCAATCAGTGGCTGGGGAATCTCTTCCGCGGCCGCTGTCACCATAATGGCATCGAAAGGCGCCTCTTCCGGCCAACCGAAATAGCCGTTGCCAACTCGATAATCGATATTGTTGTATCCCTGCTTCTCCAACAGTCGCTGGGATCGCTCAGCCAGCTTTGGAATAATCTCGATGGTATAGAGTCGATCGACCATCTCGGCCAGTACGGCGGTCTGGTAACCGGAACCGGTGCCCACTTCCAATACCTTGTCATCCCTTTTGGGGGAAACCAGATCGGTCATCAGGGCAACGATAAAGGGTTGGGAGATTGTCTGCCCCTTGCCGATCGGCAAAGGACTGTTGTCATAGGCATGAGGGCGGAAGTTCTTTCGGACGAAACGCTGCCGGGGCACCCGGCTCATCGCATCGAGAACATGATCGTTGAGGGTACTACGGCCAGTCATGCGACATGCGTAGTTCGCCTCCGCCTCTATATCGTGGAGCATTGCCTCAATATCTGCCATTGTCGACCTTGGGTTACGCCAGTGCTAAATCTAGTTTAGATTCATTCTATTCTAGAATAACACCTGAATTTTTAAAGGCTTTCGCAAACTATCTACAAAAAATATATCAATTGTAAGTATTATTTTTTTCGACATCCTGTATAGGCGTACCACACCAATTACCCTTGAGAAATGCATTTTCACCTCAGTCATCGATGCATTAGGGTATCGGCTGAACAGCCATCAGAGGTCCACACCCGGAGCGCTAGTTATCAGGCAATCAGCCCTTTTTGCTGAAGATTCTTGATCTGATCCCGGATTCTGGCCGCCTCTTCAAACTCAAGATCCTGGGCATGCCGGTACATCTGTTCCTCCAGCTGCTGCACCCGTTTCGCCATCTGTTTAGGGCTCAGCTGGGCATACTCCGCCTCCTGATCCGCCACTTTCGCATAGCCTTTGGCGTTCATCTGTGCGCCGGGATAGGCACCCTCCATGATATCGGCAATGGATTTAAGGATGGTCTGCGGGGTAATGCCGTTGGCCTCGTTATACTGCTGCTGTTTGGCACGGCGCCGCTCCGTCTCATCGATTGCCCGACGCATGGAACCTGTCACCTGGTCGGCATAGAGAATCGCTTTGCCATTGGCATTACGGGCCGCCCTGCCGATGGTCTGGATCAGAGAACCTTCGGAGCGTAAAAAGCCCTCCTTGTCCGCATCCAGTATCGCCACCAGCGAGACCTCCGGCATATCCAGCCCCTCCCGCAGCAGGTTGATGCCCACCAGCACATCGAACTCACCCAAACGCAGATCACGAATGATCTCCACCCGTTCCACGGTGTCGATGTCGGAGTGCAGATAGCGCACCCGTACATCATGATCCCCCAGGTAGTCGGTCAGATCCTCCGCCATGCGCTTGGTCAGTGTGGTCACCAGCACCCGCTCCTTTTGCGCAACCCGCAGCCGTATCTCGGACAACAGATCATCCACCTGACTGCTGGCCGGACGCACCTCGACTTCCGGATCGACCAGCCCTGTCGGTCTGACCACCTGTTCGATGATGGCGCCGGAGCGGTTGATCTCATATTCCCTGGGTGTGGCGCTGACATAGATGGTCTGCGGCGCGCGGTGCTCGAACTCCTCGAACTTCAAGGGGCGATTGTCCAAGGCGGACGGCAGCCGAAAGCCGTACTCCACCAGGGTCTCCTTGCGCGAGCGGTCGCCACGGAACATCCCACCGAGTTGCGGGATGGTGACATGACTCTCATCCACCACCAGCAGTGAGTTATCGGGCAGGTAGTCGAACAGGGTTGGTGGTGGCTCACCGGCCGACCGGCCGGACAGATAACGGGAGTAGTTTTCGATCCCCGAGCAGTAACCAAGCTCGGTGATCATTTCAATATCGAATCGGGTACGCTGTCCCAGGCGCTGGGCTTCCACCAGTTTGTGCGCCGACTCAAGCTGGGTCAGCCGCTCTTTCAGTTCAACCTTGATCTGATCCACCGCCTCCAACAAGGTCTCCCTGGGGGTGACATAGTGGCTCTTGGGAAAGATCGAATAGCGTGGCACCTTGCGCAACACCTCACCGGTCAGGGGGTCGAATACCGAGATCTGCTCGATCTCGTCATCGAACAACTCAACCCGAACCGCTTCGGCATCAGATTCCGCCGGGTAAATATCGATCACCTCCCCTCTGACCCGGAAGGTTGCCCGATGCAGTTCCACATCATTGCGCTTGTACTGCAGTTCGGCCAGGCGCCGCAGAATGGCCCGCTGATCAATCAGCTCACCACGACTCAGATGCAGCATCATACCCAGATAGGAGCGAGGGTCACCAAGACCATAGATTGATGAGACCGTGGCGACGATGATGGTGTCCTCCCGCTCCAGCAGCGCCTTGGTTGCCGATAATCGCATCTGCTCGATATGGTCGTTGATCGAGGCATCCTTCTCGATGAAGGTATCGGAGGCCGGGACATAGGCCTCCGGCTGATAGTAGTCGTAGTAGGAGACAAAATACTCCACCGAGTTATCGGGAAAGAACTCCTTGAACTCGCCATACAGCTGGGCCGCCAGTGTCTTGTTGGGTGCCAATACCAGGGTCGGTCGCTGCACCTGCTGAATCACATTGGCAACGCTGAAGGTCTTCCCCGAGCCGGTCACACCCAGCAGGGTCATCGCGGCTTCACCGTCTCCCAGCCCCTCCACCAACTGTTCGATCGCCGCAGGCTGGTCCCCTGAGGGCGAGAATTTTGAGCTTAATTTAAACGCTTTACTCATTTAGGGATTCTTCATCGTCAATTAATTGGCTATTATGGCATCCGGACATCGAAATCATATTACCTTGATCGACCGGGTTGAGGGCATAATGGATGTCCTTCATTAACAAATCCAATGGTCACCCATTGGGTTGATGTTTGAGCAGCTGGGATCAATAACCGCCATGAATTCACAACTTTCAAGCCGCGTAAAAGCCGTTAAACCCTCACCGACTCTAGCAGTCACCGCCCGTGCAGCGGAGATGCGCGCCGCCGGCAAGGATGTCATTGGACTGGGCGCAGGTGAACCTGATTTCGACACCCCCGACCATATCAAGAAGGCCGCCGTTGAGGCGATCAACGATGGCTTCACCAAATATACCGCCGTGGACGGCACGCCAGGCCTGAAACAGGCGATCATCGACAAATTCCAGCGGGACAACGGCTTTGAGTACGCCATGGATCAGATTCTGGTCTCCTGCGGCGGCAAGCAGAGCTTTTACAACCTGGCCCAGGCGATTCTAGATCCGGGTGATGAGGTGATCATCCCGGCCCCTTACTGGGTATCCTATCCTGACATGTCGATCCTGGCCGGTGGTGTTCCGGTACTGGTCTCGGCCGGTGCGGCGCAGAATTTCAAGATCACCGCCCAGCAGTTGGCCGCGGCCATCACCGACAAGACCAAGCTGTTTGTGATCAACAGCCCCTCCAACCCTACTGGCATGGCCTACACCAAAGAGGAGCTGGCCGCCCTGGGTGAGGTACTCAAGGAGCATCCACGCATCATCATCGCCACCGATGATATGTATGAGCATATCCTCTGGCCCGGCAACAGCTTCGTCAACATTCTGAATGCCTGCCCGGAGCTGAAGGATCGCACCCTGGTACTCAACGGCGTATCCAAAGCCTACTCCATGACCGGCTGGCGTATCGGTTATGCGGGTGGACCGGCTGAGATCATCAAGGCGATGAAAAAGATTCAGTCCCAAAGCACCTCCAACCCCACTTCTATTTCGCAGGTGGCGGCTCAGGCGGCGCTGGAGGGCCCTCAGGCCTGCATCGCCGAGATGCTGACCGCTTTCAAGGAGCGTCACGACTATGTGGTAGAACGGCTCAACAGCATGGCTGGCATCGACTGCCTGCCCAGTGACGGCACCTTCTACTGTTTTCCTAAAGTCGAAGAGGCCCTGGCCGGCATCGATGGGGTAAGCAATGACCTAGAACTCTCCGAGTACCTGATTTCAGAGGCTGGGGTCGCCCTGGTGCCCGGAACCGCCTTCGGTCTTGCCGGCCATGTGCGTATCTCCATCGCCACCAGCAAGGATAAGCTGGAACAGGCGCTGGATCGCATCGAAGGCGTGCTTAAAGGCTAATCGGCTTGCATACCGGCCGGATCATCGATTCGGCCTGAAACACAACGGCGCAGGAAGCGCCCTACAGCTACTCCAAGGAGGGAGTCCCATGACATCTTCGTCTCTTGCCTGTCCGTATCGAAATTGCGGCTTAACCCTGGTTGAAATGATGGTAGCCCTGCTGGTGCTCACCATACTCATCGCACTCGGCGTCCCATCCCTGGCAACCCTCTCCATAAGGAACGAGCAATCATCCAGCCTCAACGGGTTTCTGAGTCACTTCTACCTGGCCAGAAGCCTGGCCATACAGCAGGAACAGCATATCATCATCTGCCCGACCTCAAGTGGGGAGCGCTGCAGGGAGGAAGCGATCTGGAGTGATGGACTGATCATCTTCGAAGACAGCAGACGGGACGGGGTTCTGGGATCTGACGAGCCGATCCTGGCGAAATACCTACTACCTGAACATTCAGAGCTGACGATCCAATCAAGCGAGCACCGTAAACGGGTGGTCTACCATGGGGATGGTCGCCCAAGCGGCTACAACCTGACTCTCTCCTTTTGTGACCCAAAGGAGCGAATCGAGCCTAAGGCATTGATTGTCAATAACGTGGGGCGTATCCGCATATCCAAGCGGGGTGCTGGGGATGCCCCCCTCAAATGTGGCCACTGATTGTACTTTTTATCGATAAACTATTGACGCTAGGGCTCAGTCTCATTATTATGCGCCCCTCTTGAACAATTCCCCGGTAGCTCAGTCGGTAGAGCGGGTGACTGTTAATCACTAGGTCGGCAGTTCGAGCCTGTCCCGGGGAGCCAATTAAAACAAGCACTTAGGTTTAAACCTAAGTGCTTTTTTTATTTCAGGAGCAACCATCTTTTTGCTTTTAAGCAGGGCTCACAGCCAGAAACCCGGCTTGATCGCTTCCTGGTCTCCAGGCCACCATTTTGCCGAGTAACAGATGCACGATTCCACCCAGTGCAGTTCAGAGCAAGCTACTTGGCGTTCAGCCAAAATGATGTATCAGCTTCATGCGGCCAGGGATTTCTTGGTAGACAGTTGCAGCGGGAATATCGTGTCTGCTGTCGAGTTGACCAACAAATTAGTAGACTGAAAAACAACTAAATCTCGCCATACAACACCAGTATCTTTAAGCAATCTCTCAACTTCTGTAGAGAGCCAATTGATAGACAACGAAGCAGACACCCTGTGACAGTCAGCTCAGTCCAATAGAATCCTAAACCACTGATTGTCGCCAGTTAACATCCCAAATCGTGCTTATACTAAAGCATAAGAACATCAAATCCTGATTTCAGATTTAGTTTTGTGAATGCCGATAACATCAAAAACCAAGGTAAATAAACGATAAAAACTTTCATTCATAAAGCCAATTAAGTTCAGCTATGAAGTCACTATCTACCAATCCAAAGGAGATACAAGTGAGAAGGTTCTTTTCATTCTTACCTTTATTAATTGTTTCCTCCATCACACCGGCAGATTGGAAGGTCGACAAAAACAGCACCGGCCCATCAAAAACCTCAGACAATACAGCTATGGTAAAAAACGGGCGGGGTGACAGCTTCTCCTTGTATCGCATCTCAAGAAGCGGTGAAGTTTGGGCCAAATTCAAACCATCTGAGGATTTTTCCGATCCTGTAGATTGGAATACCCCACCCACACTGCGCATTGACAACAAGAAACCGATAAACCTGAGCAGACAGAAAGATCTGCAGATTATGGGTGTCGGTGTAGATGCCTATAAATGGCAACAGCAACAGGTTGAATTTTTAATCTGGCATGGAAAGGAAAACGAGGGGCTCTCAGAAACCTTGGTACAGATAATGGATGGTAACAAACTTGTGGTTAGATATTATCTGAGCAGTGGCCGTAATAAAGAGAGCTCATTTCCACTGACAGATGCGCAAACCACTATTTCAAGAGCTCTTAAGATCAGCAGAAAAACAAGCCCGCCCACTCAACAAAAAACGACAACATTCAAAGAATTCGTTCTCCAAGAGATAAAGCAATGTTTACAACAGACAGAATCGTCCAATGCCTGCCTGAAACGCATAAAAGATTGCAGAAACAAAGCGGATAAAGAGATCCATAAGTTTAATAGTTGTTATCGATAGCATTCAGAGGATATTAGGGCCGGACAAGAATCCGTCTGATGCCAAACCGGTTACAGACAGAATCTGACTATCAGGATGTCAGATGAGTCATAGATGGGCAAACAACCAATTGGGCAGGAACTCTGTTCATAACAGATAAGCCTTTCAATTAGCGACTAGTTTATCGAGTGCCATTCTGAGTGGTATATCCATATCCCTCAGAAAATTGAAATAGGCGCGTGTTGCCTCTCTGCTCATACCGATGAGCATGACACCACTCTGACGACTATCCGTATAGACAACAAATCCCTGTAGTGTTTGTAACGCCCCATGCATCCATACTTTTATTAGAACGATATCGTTCGGAACAAGGGTTAGTTTGTCTAGCTGCAGAGAGAGCCCACCAAGACTTAAATCTTTTGTCACAGCGCTACCGATAGATTGCCCCCTTCGGATCAGGTCCACGTTCATGGATAGTCGAATACGCGGATAGTAGCGGTTCTCCACTGTCAACTCCTGTCACATCAGACGATCAATCTCATGTATTTCGTGCAAATACTTGATATCTACACAAATAGTTGAGTGTTAATGACCTATTCCCAGACTGAACTGCTAATTACATGGAAGAGAGCCAGATAGTTACCCTTTTCCATTTGCCGATTGTTTCATCAAAACAGAGTGAATCAAACAATCTCTATTAGTATATTATGAATGATTTACACCTTATACCGAGCTCGATATCAGACATTCTATGACATAGATCAACAAGTCAGCCAAATTCACACAAATTATTACAATCTACATTTGAGAATCGCTTTTCGTGAATAATGATCAAGAATAAAAACCAATCAGAAGCACTCCAGTGGATCGTATCCCTTTTGAATCAGCATCAGATTCCATTTTTGATATGTGGCGGCTTGGCGGCAATTGGGTATGGATCAAAACGAGAGCTGAATGATATCGATCTGTTTGTTCCTGGCAAACTGTTTAAAAAGGTTGTTTTGCTTGGAAATGAACAGATCAGAAAGCCTCCACAGCGCTATTGCGAGGTCAGCGAAGGATGGGGACTGGAATATATCCAATTCATCTATTGTGGCATTAAAATTGAAGTCGGCAATCCAAATGGAGCAAAAATATTCGATAAAAAAATGAAAAACGGACCTCTTTGGAATTAGACTTTCTCGCCACTGAATCGAAATCTCTATTGGGTACTGAGATCCCGCTGATGAATCGGATAGCGCTTATCGAGTACAAGACAAAATTGAGACGACCAGTGGATCTACTCGGTCTGGCAGCCATAAAATAATATAATCATCAACTGTTTTGTTTAACAGGCCCAAAGATACAGAGCTGTTATGAGTGTTCTGCTGATGCGAATGAACCGCCGGTTATTGAGGCAGGAATCGATCAGATTGTGACCGCATTCAACACCCAGTATGGGTATACGTGTAGCGGTATTATGCTGTCAGCAACGGCTAGCGATGATGGCTTACCCGAACCTCTGGGTATAGGGTGGCGCAGACGCGAAGTCATACTATTCTTAAATGGCACTTGGTTATTAAATGTAAGCTATTTCAAATCGTGACGCATTGACAACATCTGTATCGAGTAATGTTGAATCTGTTGCAAATAGAACCTATCCCATACCTGATTCAGTCACACAAACAAAAGGTTTTGCTGCATCAGATGGCTGGCATACAGTACTTGATACGCTCAACATCACATGCAAAGACCGACTCAATAGTCATCAGCAGCTAAGCTCATATTGAGTTATCCTAGTGTACTTAGTGATAAAGCCCTGTTTATTTTTAGGCAGGGCTTTTTTTGACGAATCACTTATTTTTCAAATTGCGACTACACTTACAGAAATCTGTCTGGCACCACTCTTTCAAAATGCTTTTTTCTCTCTTAAAAAAATCCTATTTCACAATTCTTTCGATTTTCCTTGGCTATGCCATTTTGTGTCTCTATTACTACCTCAATCAGGTTAACATCATTTTTCCCGCAAGCCGGATCGATACCGACACCGAGTTTACCTTCACCATCGATCACCAGGAACTTTTTATCGATACCCCTGATGGCGCCAGGTTACATGGAGTACTCTTCAGGGCAATAAAACCAAAAGGGGTAATTCTCCATTTTCATGGTAATGCGGAAAATATGTTGTCGATGCAATACGCAGCCGAACCCTTTGTCGATCGAAACTACAGTTTCCTGGCGATGGACTACCGCAGCTATGGTAAGAGCAGTGGCGAGTTGAGTGAGGAGAATCTGTTTGCCGATGCCGCACTGTTTCTTGAATATCTGAAAAAAGCGGGCTGGGAGAGCTCTAAAATCATACTTTATGGACGTTCGATCGGTACGGGTGTTGCCATCCAACTGGCTTCAAAAGCCGATCTCGGAGGCATGATTCTGTATGCTCCCTTTTACAGTTTAACTGATTTGGCAGATTACCACTTCCCTCTGTTACCCTCGGATCTGCTGCTTAAGTTCCCAATGGACTCCGCCAGCTATCTGAATGGGGTTAAGGCCCCAGTTCTGATCCTACACGGCTCTGACGATCGGATCATACCTCTGGATCAAGCAGAAGGATTAGCCAGGATCAAAGGTAAACTGGTCGTGTTGATAAATGGCCGACATAATGACCTGTATGGCCACGAGAAATTCTGGTTTGAGATCGATACTTTTTTAGCCGGCATTTGAATTTCACTACTTTCGGAAGAACTTTCTCTCCCGACCCAGGGTGTTCCAAAAAACAAGTACAAACCGAATGGGAATTAAACGCCTAGGGCATTTTACCCAGAAATACTCACTGAAATCTGGTTGCAACTCCTGCTTCCATAAGGTTTTTTTTAATCTGTATCAATTCGTTGTTGATTTGATCATATTCTATTCCTCAAGATTGTTAACATCTAAAAAAACATTGACTTGAGCCACTTGATTAACTATTAATTTGTATCTAATTAAACGCGCTTGCAGTTAATTGCGCTATCATTTTTAAGTAGGGAACATCAAGGATACTTCAGCTTGCGCAGCAACCACCGATAAATGAAGTAACTGATTGAGTAATAATAATTTCCAGGGGAATGATGTTATGTCATCAGATAAACGGGTAGGAATGGGGCCAGTCCCAACTTCACCTCAGATGTATATCAACGAGAAACAAGTCGAGGGAATGTCGATCCTGAAGAAATTTGGCTGGAAACTGGTCTGCATCAGAAGACCGGGCTTGGGCCACGCCCTTACCGTGCTGAAAAACAGTCAGGAAAAGTCAATTGGCGTTCTAGGTGAGGATGGAATACTCAGACTCACTACTGAACTCAAAATCCGACAGGCCAGTTAGCGGGAATCACCCAGGTTTAGATTCAATGCCATGGCGAGCTGACTGGACAGGCTTGCACCACCCAGAGATATCCCTTAGTCAATATTATCAATGGCAGTGAGGTTTCCGATCTGATTGAGTTCCAGTGCTGCCTGGTACTCCGTGCTCTCCCGTTCAAATCCCGGCAGATTGCTGAATGACTGGATCAAACCATTGGTCCAGGCTTGTTGCCGCTCCTTCAGATACTCTCCCAGCTCTTCAAATCTACAAATCAATACCCACCTGACTGAGATCTTGACCAGTAAATTGAACAACAATGTACTGCGTGAGTTTACCGATTTACAGATCGATTTTGGCACCCTGCATGAAGCGATTTCAAAAGCCTATTTCCCGCCTGCGCTGATGTCAGCCGCATGATTGACAAATGGAATATTGAGTGGCGTCATCGGGTTGTAACATAAAGATGATTTGATAACGAAATAACGCGTACAATAGTACCCACAACCACAACAAAAAGGTGACTCCGAGTATGACGACGAAGTCCATACAACAACCTGAACCCGGTTTTGTCCACGGACTGTTTCTCTTCCTGCTTGTATTTGCACTCTGGATGCTGTTGGTCGGCAATCTGGACACAACGGAGATGGCTGCCGGTGTGGTGGTCGCTCTGATTGTCACCCTGGCAAGCCGACCTCACCTCAGCATCCTCACCGGGCTGATCATCTCACCGACCGCCCTGCTTCCATTGCTGCGCTACCTTGGCACCTTCACTGTAGCGCTGGTCCAAGCCAACCTCGATATGGCCCGACGGGTCCTGAGTCCTTCACTGCCTTTGCAACCGGCTGTGGTAGAGGTGGAGACCAATCTCAAATCACCGCTAGGCCGCCTGATTCTGGCCAACAGCATTACCCTGACCCCCGGCACCCTGACTGTCGATGTGCAGGATCAGGTGCTGTTGGTGCATTGGGTCGACTGTCCCCCGGGGAGTGATCTGGCATCCACCACCCAGGCCATCACCAATAAATTTGAACAACATCTGAAAGGCTTCGTGTTATGACATTAACCCTATTGGAGATCGTGGCACTGGGCTTGTTGGGTGCTGCGGTACTACTCAGTCTGTTGCGCCTCATCCTGGGTCCCACAGCCCCGGACCGGGTGGTAGCTGCCGATACCCTGGCGGTGATCACGACATCGGGATTGGTGATCCTCGCCGCCCTGCTGGGCAGCCCGCTCTATCTGGATGTAGCTCTGATCTATGGCACATTGGCATTTGTCGGTGTTGTCGCCATTGCCCGTACGATTGAGGGGAACGGCTGATGAGACTGATTGCCGATCTGTTTCTTATTATCGGTGCCGCCTTCACCCTGTTCGGTGCCATTGGACTGATCCGAATGCCCGATGTCTATAACCGCATCCAGGCAGGTACCAAGGCGGTTACCCTTGGCTCGCTCTGCCTATTGATCGGCATCGCTCTGCTCTACCCTGCCTGGTGGTCGAAGCTGTTGGTGATCGGCGTGCTGATTCTGATTACCAATCCACTCGGCTCTTCGACTATTGCCCGGGCACTGCTGAAGGCCGGAGTAAAACCCTGGAGCAAGGCTACCGTCAGCCATACTGGAGAGGCCGACCGATGAGTGAAGTAGAACTTTGGATCGCCCTGATCCTGGGGATCATGATGTTAAGCAGTGCGGTGTTGGCACTGGTGGTCAAAAACCATCTCGCTGCGGTAGCCGCCGCATCCGTGGTGTCGCTCGGTTTGGCTCTACTGTTTGCCTTGATGCGAGCACCGGATGTGGCAATGACCGAAGCCGCTGTCGGCGCCGGTCTGAGCAGTCTGATCCTGGCTTTGGCGCTGCGACGCCTGGGCTTGTGGCAGATCGACAGTGGAAGTGACAACAGCAATCTGCTGAGTGCTTCAACCAGGGGGAAAGAAGATGCGTAAACTCACCGGCCTGTTGTTTGCCGGCGGCCTGGGTTTCATGCTGCTGGCGATCGCCAGCGGCCTCGATTTCGGCAGTCCGCCAATGCGCATCGGCGAAGCCATTCAGTCCGCCTCTCCCCAGGAGGTCGGCGCAGCCAATATTGTCACCTCAGTGGTGTTGGGCTACCGGGGTATCGATACGCTCGGGGAGCTTGCCATCCTGTTTGCCGCCGCCTCGGCCGCCGGGCTGGTGCTGGGTCGTCGACATACCACCACAGGCACTCAGCGCAAAGGCGGATTTGTGCTCTTTCATGGCGGCGCCTTGATCTTTCCGTTTCTGCTGACGATCGGCTTTTACATCATCTTTCATGGCCATCTGACACCGGGTGGCGGATTCCAGGGCGGTGTGATTCTTGCCGCAGCCTTTTTCCTGCCTCTGTTGGCTCGACCCGGGGCGCGCCTGCACCACTCTATCCTGAGTGTCATCGAAGCCTTTGCCGGTGCCAGCTTTATTCTCATCGGACTTGCCGCCCTGGCGGAGGGCCAGGCATTTCTGCAACCGATGCTCAATCAGGATACCCTTGGTGCACTGATATCCGCCGGCACCCTGCCGCTGCTCTATATCGCTGTGGGTTTGAAGGTCGGCGCCGAGTTGGCAAGCCTGCTCTCCAACCTTGCACAAACGGAGTCTGAACAATGATCCCGGGTGTGACGCTTGAACTGATACTCTATGTCACGGCCCTGGGGCTGGTGATTATCGGCCTGGCCGGTGTGGTGCTCAGCAGCCACCTGTTCCGCATGGTGCTTGCGCTGGTGATTGCCGAAGCGGGAGCCAACCTGATGCTGGTGCTCTCCGGCTATCGCTGGGATGCGGTGGCGCCGATTCTGATGCAACGAACCGACCAACCGGCGATGGTCGATCCGGTTCCCCAGGCGATGGTGCTGACCGCGATTGTGATTGGCGTCGGCATCCAGGCACTGGCTGTCAGCATATTGATTCGTATCCGCCAGCGCTATGGCAACCTGAAGCGTCGTGAAGTGGCGGAAAAAATGGATGCTGAAATAGCCGCCAGTGCGGGAATCCGCAGGGACATCAGTCAGGATGCACCACTCGGTGAGCGGCCCCTGTCACCGCTTCCGGCGCATACCGCTGAATCCCGAGGAGGCGATGCATGAACAACCTGGTGCTGACCATCGCCCTGCCTCTGCTTGGCGCCTTCTTACTGCCTGTGGTGATGCGTCTCTCCCAGGCTCTTGGCTTATGGCTCGGACCGATCATTCTGGGTTATGGTTGTTGGTTGTTGGGCAATCTCTGGTTTAGCGACATCAGCCTGCCATTGTCGGTTGCGATTGGTGGATTTGATGCCCCATATGGTATCAATCTCTACCTGGACTCACTGGCCCTGTTGTTTGCCTTTGCGGTACAGCTGCTGGGATTGATCTGCTGGCCCTATGGTTTGAATCAGGATACGGCCAGACGACAGGCCCTGATGCTGCTACTGGTTGCCGCCTCGACCGGACTGGCGCTCTCCGGCGATCTGTTCAATCTGTATGTCTTTTATGAACTGGCTGCCGTGGCCACCTTCGGGCTGGTGGTTGCTTCCAGCACCTCAGCCGCTTACGCCGCAACTTTTCGATATCTGATCTTGAGCGGTATCGGTTCCGTGTTGACGCTGCTCGGTATCGCACTGATCTACAGCCAGACCGGCACCCTCAACCTGGCCCATCTGGCACAACTGGCGCCGGAACTGCTAAACAATCGACTGGGATTGACCGCCTACCTGCTGATCCTGATCGGTATCGGTGTCAAAGCGGAACTGTTTCCGGTCAACGCCTGGGTGCCGGAGATCTATGCCACCGCCTCCAGTCGGCTCTCCGGCTTCCTTGCCGGATTGCTGTCGAAACTGGCACTGCTGATCATACTGCGGCTGCTGGTGCTGATATTTGATCAGCCGGAAGCGGTACAGATTGTTCTCATACTCGGCATACTGGGGGTTATCAGTGGTGAATTCGCGGCCTGGCGGGCGAAGGATATGCGACGTATGCTCGGCTTCTCCTCGATCGGTCAACTGGGCATCATCTTTATCGCCCTCTCCTTACCGGATGAGCGGGGGCTGTTGGCCCTGCTGGCCCTGTCGCTTCACCATCTGGTGATCAAAACGGGACTCTTCATGCTGGCCGATGGCTGGGGCGGATCGCTCGAGCGGTTGACCGGAGCGGCCAAAAGGTCACCGGTTGGTGCGGCACTGTTCACCCTGTTCGCCCTCTCCCTGGTTGGGGTTCCCCCCCTACCCGGCTTCTGGGCCAAATTCACCCTGATCACCGAGCTGGCCGCCCAGAGCGAGCCACTCTATCTGATCGGTCTGCTGGTATTTCTTTTGGCCACGGTAATCGAGACAAGTTATCTATTTCGCATCGTGGTGAAACTCTACAGCTCAGCCGAGACCACATCCGAACAGCCTGAGCATCAACAATTGCCCGGTCTCTCCCTGGCTACGGCTTCACTGTTCGGCATCGCCCTGCTGACGGCCACAGTTCTGATCGCCCCGATCGGTGATGGACTGCAAGCCGTCGCGGCCGAGGCAAAAAATACCGAGCTCTACATACAAACCGTGATACCGGCAACGCCCGGAGGCCAATTGTGATTTTCAGCCTATTGGATGAGCTTTTGATCTTTTCGGCTGCCACTGTGCTGGTTGCCCTGATACTGGGCCGCGGTCTGGCGGTGGGCTGGATGGTCACCATACTCTATGCAGGACAACTGCTGGTCCTGATCAAGATGGCCGCACTGGGTTATGGCGGGGATCCCATCGCCTCCGAGTTGAGCCTCTCGGTGATGGGACAGGATCTCTCCTGGCGTTTCGATGCCCTGAGCTGGTTCTTTGCACTGATCACCCTGGTAGCGGCACTGCTCACCAGTTGGTTCTCCTGTGGTGAGTGGGAACGAAAATTCAAACAGCAGGGAGGCAATGTCTGGCTGTTTCATCTGGCGATGGCGTTGAATGTTTTTACCATGCTGATCCTGCTCGCCAGCGGCGATCTGCTCTCCCTCTTCATCGGCTGGGAACTGGTCAGTTGGGCGGGCTTCCTGCTGATGGCCGTTGCCGGAGGTGTTGCCACCAAGGCAGCCATGCGTTACATCACCTATGCGGTTGTCGGCGGGATGTCGATCTTCGGTGGTATTGCACTGGTTTATGCGGCGGCCGGTTCACTGCAGTATGAAGCCATATTGATTGCGGTTGAAAAAATGAGCACCGGCCAGCTCTGGATGCTGGTACTACTCTTCGGTAGTGGTTTCGGCATCAAGATGGGTTTGCTGCCCTTTCATCTCTGGCAAGCGGCCGCCTATGCGGAGACCCCAGGACCCGGCAGCGCCTTCCTCGGCGCCATCTCATCCCGTATGGGTCTGTTTGCCATACTGCTGGTATTGGTGAAGCTGTTCGGCATCGTCAACATCGACAGCCTTAAGATCCCCTTCACGCTCATCGATGCCCGGGACCTGCTGGCCTGGATTGCGGTGTTTACCATTATCTTTCCCACCTATACTGCCCTGAAACAGAATGACGCCCGCTATCTGCTGGCCTGGCATGGCATCGGTCAGGGTGGCTACATGTTACTCGGCCTGGTCACCGCCAACTCCCTAGGGGCTGCCGGTGGTCTGCTTCATGTTCTGAACTATGCAGCCTGTCAGGCGGCGCTGTTGATGGCGGTGTTTGCTGTCATGCATCGCACAGGTACCGCTGATCTGAACAAACTGGGTGGCCTGGTCACGCGAATGCCACTCTCCTTTCTGGTACTGCTGACCGGTATCATCGGCCTGGCAGGCCTGCCCCCGATGAACGGTTTCGTCTCCAAATGGCTGGTCTATCGCTCACTGCTGGAAGACGGTATGCCACTGCTTTTCCTCGGCACCATCATCGGTACGCTCGGCACCATCCTGTCGGTCTACAAGCTGATTCACAATATGTTTCTCGGCCAACTGAGAGTGGAGCACGAACCAGTTCGCGAAGCCCCCTGGAGCATGATGATACCGATGCTGATACTGGCCGGCACGATCTTCGTCACCGGACTGCTGCCCGGTATCCCACTCACTTGGGTAACCGCCGCACTGCAGACGATTGGCCTCACTGGTCCCGAGATCACCCTAGGTGGCATCGAATCCTCCAGCGGCAGCCTCGATATGATCTGGGTGATCGGCGTGCTGTTCGCCGGCTTTGGTATCGGCGCTGTGATCTTCTACTCCGCCGGACCCAGTAAGCGGGTTCACCAGCTCGACAACTATGCCGGTGGTCACTTTCTCACTGCCGATGTGCGCTACCAATACAGTGACAATTTCTACTCCGGCCTGATGCATCTGATCAAGGGTTGGTATCGGGGTAGCTTTCAGTGGCTGGAAAACAGCATTACCTCGCTGGTTGAATTTCTCTCCCTTGGCATGCAGGGTATCTACCGACGTGCCAACTCTGAATTCTATCTGTTAAGCACGGCACTCTTCATCATTGCCTGGGTGGTATTCTGATGGCACCGATCGAACTTCTCATAGAACTGACCCTGATGCCACTAATTGCCTTTATCGTCGGCATGATGATGGTGCTGATGATGCGGCGTATCGCGGCAAAGATTCAACGACGTATCGGACCACCTTTCTTTCAGCCGCTCTACGACATCGTCAAGCTTCACGGTAAACGCACTCAGGTCTCACACGGCCTGATTCATGACATCGGAATAGTCATGGCGATGGGCGGCTACATTGCCGCAGAGACCCTGCTACCGGTACCCGGTATGGACGGCATTGCGGAGAAGGGGGGACTGATCACCCTGCTCTATCTGATGATGATTCCGTCCCTCGGCCTGGCGTTGGGTGTCGGTCAGTGCGCCAATCCCAATGGCTCGATCGGCATTGCCCGCGCACTGACTGCCATGCTGGCCTACGATATTCCCTTGGTCATCGTCATCTTTGGCGTCGCCTATGCCGCCGGCACCACCAATCTGGTAGAGATCATCGCTACACAGCAGGCTGGTGGTTTTGCAACCTGGGGTGTGATTGAGATGCCACTGCTGGCCATCGCCGGCCTGATCGCCATGCACGCCTCACTGGGTAAACAGCCTTTCGAGATCTATATCGCCCCGGCTGAGATTGCCACCGGGCCGATGGTTGAGATGAGTGGTAAGTATCTGGGTGGCCTGTTTGTGATGCAGTGTTTCCAGCTCTACACCACCTCGGTACTCTATGTGAGTCTGTTCCTTGGTGGCGGCACCACCTGGTTCGATTTTCTGATCAAGAGTTTTCTGGTGCTGGCCATTCCGGTGAGTATTGCCTACTTGTTTCCCCGCTATCGCACCGAGGATCTGTTGCGTCTGATGTGGAAATGGCCGGTGATGCTGGGACTGATCGGCTTGGCATTCGTGATGTGAATTTACGCCAACCGGGAGAGTGTGTGGCGAGTCCTTGTAAAACAGTGATTGACTCTCAAGGCAATTGAATACCGGCAATGCCGGACTGACATGCCAGTAGCGAAAACACTACCGGCAAGTTAACCCAACGACTTTGGTGATGGTTATGAGCAGAATACAAAAGATACCGGTAGTCGAAGAGAAAAAGGGTAACCCCCTGGCCCGGGTGTTCGATGACTTGGTGCGCTTCTGCCGCTCGCGCTCCCTGTTCATTCTCCATTATTGTACCGGCTGTGGGGCAATCGAACTGCCGCCGGCGATGACTTCCCGTTTCGATATGGAGCGCCTTGGCATTCAACCCATGGTCTCTCCCAGACAGGCCGATATTCTGTTGATAACCGGCTATGTCTCGATCAAAACCCTGAAGCGGGTGATCCTCACCTATGAACAGATGGGTTCACCCAAATATGTGGTGGGTATCTGCTCCTGCACCGTCAATGGCGGCATGTACTGGCAAAGCTATGCCACCGCTAAAAAACTCGATGAATATATGCCGGTCGATCTCTATATCGCTGGTTGCATGCCGAGACCCGAGGCGGTGATCAGCGGCCTGCAGAAGTTGATGGACCGCATCAAGAGTGGTGAAGCCGACAGTTGGCAGGATTACTACCAAAACTATGACTACTACCTGGGTAATCAACAGAAACTGTTCGGTGAAGATTGGCAGACCCCCACCGACATCATCACCGAAGCGAAACACTATGAGCTGATGGGTGAAGGCACCCTGGGTGAACACACCCGCCTGCTGGAGCAGCATCAGAATCCCCTGGAGGCCCTTGAGATGCGCCTCGGTCACAATATCAAGGAGCCAATTGAATGACTCAGGAAGTCACCCATTGGCTGGACAATCTCCTGAAGGAGATCGAAGGCATCGAAGTTCGTCGTAAAAGCAGTCGCCGGGTTCGGGTCGATGTGCCGGCGGATGCCCTGCCCGCCCTGCTGGAGCTGCTGCAGGGACGAGCCGGCTATATTCACCTATCCGCCATCAGTTGTGTCGACTGGATCGATGATGACGAATTTGAACTGGTCTATCACGTCTGGTCCTACGAGAATCACTCATTGGTTTCAGCCCATATTCGTATCGCCCGTGAACCCGGTGTCTATCTCTCGGTATACGACCTCTATCAACCCGCCGGCTTTTTCGAGCGGGATATCCATGAGATGTACGGCATACATTTCGAAGGCAGTCCCAATATGGAGAAGTTCATCCTCACCGAATGGGACGGTCCACCGCCGATGCGCAAAGAGTTTGACAGCGAAGCCTATATCAACGAACACCTGAGCTGGCAGGAGTACAACCCGGAGTGGTTACAGGAACTGGTTGCCGAAGGTGGTGGTGTGATCATCCCGCCGGAAGAGCAACGCTTCAGTCAAAAGAAGAAATGAAGAGTTTTATCTGTCCGCGAATGAATGCTGATAAACACAAATATTATTGATGGTTATTGGATTGCGACATTTTCACCGAGTGCATCAGTTGTTCTTAGCTGAAGATAACGATGCCTGCTTTGTCAAAAGCAAGCTTCTTAGAACATTCGCATTCATCCGCGGACCCCAAATTAAAAAACAAGCGAAACGATATGAGACCTGAGAATTACGAAGCCCAGCGCCAGCCGCCGAGTAATGAGTATGAACTCAATTTCGGTCCGAACCATCCGGGTATCGAAGGCAACTATGCACTTAAGGTAAAACTGCATGGCGATATCGTGCTGGAGGCCAAGGCGGATGGTGGTTATCTGCACCGGGGTTTTGAAAAACTGATGGAGCAGCGGCTGTGGATTCAGAACATCGCCCTGGTGCCTCGTATCTGTGTGCCTGACCCTTCACCGATGGAGCTTTGTTACTCGATGGCGGTTGAAGAGTTGTGCGGACTGAAGGTGCCGCAACGGGCTCAGTGGTTACGGGTGATGCAGCTGGAACTGTCGCGCATCGCGGCCCATCTGTTCACCTTCGGCGGTCATGCGGCGACCACCGGCATGTACAGTACCATGTACTGGGGGGTGGCCGACCGGGATCTGTTGCTCGATCTGTTCGAGGAGTTCACTGGCGGTCGGGTCTACAGCATCTACAACATTCCCGGTGGAGTGCGCCGGGAACTGCCTGACGGTTTCCTGCAACGCTTGACAGAAACTCTCGACTACATCGAGTCACGACTGCCCGACTACGACAACCTCTTCTTCAAGAACCAAGTGTTCGTCAAGCGGGCCAAAGGCACCGGAGTGATGTCCCGTGAACAGGCGCTCGAGTGGGGTGTCACCGGACCCAATCTACGGGCCACCGGACTGGCCTTCGATGTACGTCGGGATGACCCCTATCTGGTCTACGATCAACTGGAGTTCGATATCCCGGTTGAAGAGAGCGGTGATGCCTGGGCACGCACCCTGGTTCGCCGTAAAGAGTTGATGGAGAGTATTCGCATCCTTCGCCAGGTAGTGGAGATTCTGCCCGACATCCATGGTCCGATTCGGGCGCCGATCCCCAATCCTCTGGCCTGGAATGTCCCTGCTGGAGAGACCTACACCCGGGTTGAATCATCCAAAGGTGAACTCTGCTACTACGTGGTCTCCAACGGTGGCCCCAAGCCCTATCGGGTGCATGTGCGGGGGCCATCATCCATGCATGCGGTACAGGTATTGGAGAAGATGTCCGTTGGATCACGTATCGAGGACATTGCCCAGACCATGTTCTCTCTGGATGCCTGTCCACCGGAAGTTGACCGTTGAGATCTATGGGTAATCGCTGATGTCCAAACCGATTGATAATGCAAAACAGAGTAAACAGAATGTGACTATCGAGCATGAGGAGGCCGGCTCTATCCTCAGCCCGCTCAAGGCGCTGCAGTTTTTCATGCGCAAACCAGTCACAGTTCCGCTGGAACCCCGCCCGGCAGCAGACAACTACCGGGGCTTTCACCTCAACGATCATGAAAAGTGCATCGGCTGCAGTTCCTGCCAGAAAGTCTGTGACAACGCCGCCATCACCATGGTTAAGGTTCCCCATCTGCCGGAGGATCCGGTCAACGGTATCCGCAACCTGCGCCCGGCTATCGACTATGGGCGCTGCTGCTGGTGCGCCTTGTGTGTCGACATCTGCCCGACCAGCGCGATCTCCCTCTCCCGTGAATACGTGCACACCTGCACCCAGGAAGAGATTGACAGCTACTTCATTCTGCCGAACGAAACCGGTATCCATGGCGAGTATTACGGTGAGGGTTGGCAGAAGACCAGTGACTCCGACCTGCTCGACCTGAACCGTCAGCCGATGGCCGAGCTGGAAGCCGAGGAGCGAATCGATAACTTCAATGAGATCGTTGCCGGCTACACCGATCAGCAGGCGGTGATTGAAGCCTCACGCTGCGTTCAGTGCGGCATGTGCCACGATGCCTGCCCCACCCATATGGACGCTCCCGAGTACATCCGCTCGATCTGGCAGGGCAACCTGGAAGAGGCGGTACGCTGGATCTATCAAAGCAATCCCTTCTCCCATGTCTGTGGCCGGGTCTGCACCCATCGTTGCGAGGACGCCTGTTCGATCGGCCGACGGGGTGAACCGGTCTCCATCCGCTGGCTGAAACGCTACGCTATGGATTCGGTGGATCATGAACGGATCAAACAGATTGCTGCGGAAGGTAAAGCGGACTATCTGAGTGGCAAACAGATCGCCATCATCGGTGCCGGGCCGGCTGGTCTCACTGCCGCCTATGACCTGATACGCAAAGGTCATCAGGTGACGGTATTCGAAGCCCGTAAGGAAGCGGGTGGTATGCCCCGTTACGGCATTCCTGAATACCGCCTGCCCTACGATATGCTTGACCGGGACATCGATGTGATCACCTCCATGGGGGTGAAGATCCAGACCGGTATTCAGGTCGGCAAGGATATCACTATGACCCAGCTGGAAGCGGATTTTGATGCGGTGGTGTTAGCCATCGGTCTGCATCTTGGCCGCTCCACCCGGGTTCCCGGCGCCGACCACAAACAGGTCCGTAAAGCGATCGATCTACTGCGTAGAACCACCGATGATGAAGATTATGAGATTCCACATAGGGCTGTGGTCATTGGTGGTGGTAACGTGGCGATGGACATTGCCAGAACCCTCGCCCGGCAACAGCAACAGCAGCTTGGCAAAGTACAGGTCACGGTCACAGCGCTGGAAGATATGGCTCATTTTCTGGCTGACCCGGTGGAGATCAAAGAATGTCTGGAGGAAGGCATCGAGATCTATGATGCAAGAGGTCCCCAGGCGTGTATCATCAAAAATAACAAGCTGGTCGGACTGAAGACCTGGAAGGTCCGTTCCATATTCGATGAGCAAGGTCGCTTCGCACCGAAGTATGACGAACAGGATGAGCAGATTCATGCAGCAGACATGGTGATTGAAGCCATCGGTCAGATGTCGGACAACAACCTGCTCGGTGACGAACTGACAGAAATCCTGGATTGGCAACGGGGCCGCCTCAGTATCGATGAACAGGGTCGCACCTCGGCCGACTGGTTGTGGGCCGCCGGTGACTGTGTCAACGGACCGGACGTAGTTCATGCGGTAGCGGATGGTCATCGCGTGGCCGCCAGCATCGATGAGTGGTTGAATCAGCAATAACAGCAGGAGTGGCATCGCCATGTCTGAAGGTCATAGCAGCGGTTACGACAGACTGAAATCGAAAAAAAGCCTGGCGGAGATTCTTGAAGTCGCGATTGAGTTCGAACGTACTGCCCGGGATTTCTACACGGATCTGATTCCAAAAGTCAGTAAACAGATACGCTATCTGGTGGAGGAGCTAGCGGAAGAGGAGCAACGCCATTTTGATCTGTTCAGCGAACTGAAAAACCGTCCCGGCCTGGAGCAGCAGGTTCAAACCCTGGTGGAGATCCCGGCAAGTGATAAAAAGTTTTCCGATGCCATCCATCTTCCCGAACTGGGTGACAGACCCGACGACCAGTCGGTACTGCAATATGCATTAGGTCGTGAACATGCGGCCATGGAACAGTACCATGCCCTCGCCCAGAGCACCGAGGATGGTCCGATCAAGGAGCTTTTTCAATTCCTTGCCAATGAAGAGACGGAACATAAGAACCAACTGGAAAAGGTCTATTACGAAACCATTCACAGTGGTGGCGTTTGAATTGCATTCTAACCACCACCATCCTTTTTACTATGGTAACTTTTCACACGATCAATCGCTTCTGAAAGCCGATAAGTAGAGCCACCCATAATCGACTGTTCATCAGTGGTATCGAAAATTCCCATTGCCATATTATGTCTCTCGGTAAACCTGTAGCCTACCCGGCTTGATTATCGGATATTCAAGGTCCGTCAGGGTCATTCAGGTTATTATCAGTCTTGAATTCAGTTTTGTTTGCCAGCCTGTTTTCAGCTGCGAAGATCAAATTAACCATAATCACAGAAACACATCCAATAAACAAAGCAACCGCAAAATCACCCTCGCGCCATAGGCTGGCCAGTATCGGTACGCCAATATACATCATGGCCATACCGCATATCAGTATCAGAAAACTCAATGGATTGTTGAAGGCGATGTACTTCTTTCTCATTACAGATGCTATCTAGGGGCCGTTAACACTAATCCAATATACCCGGTTGTGCCTTGCTGGACACAACAACAGTCCCAGCAGGACCTATTGGATTAGTGTTAACAGGCACTAGTAGGTTAACGAACGCGTTAACTGCATCTTTGCACTCTATCAACAGTCGCGTCAATACTCATCTCTATAGTGCCAGGTCTCTTATCAACGACTATCGACGACAAAAACCATCCAAGCAGTTGTGCAAATCACTGACTTGTTAAAGCCAGCAAAAATCAGGTCATATCACCCGCTCTAGGTCTTATGACTTATATCTCAACTCAATTGAATTACATTTAATTTTTATATTTCAACAGCTTATTTCCTGGCCTTGAAATTGCTTTTCATCGAATGTCCACCATGGAAAAGCAGTCAGCCGGATTTCGATTCGGACTCGGGAACAGAGATAAAAGTTCGATAACTTTATAACTTTATTCTGTGACTACTTTGGAGCAACGATGTGATTGATCATCCGGATGATGATCATTACCAACCTTTTAACATGTACAGCAGAATCTAATTTATGAAGTCTTTACCTAAAAACAGTATCAACTTTGCACTCATATCTTGTCTGACCATTACCACCCAACCTCTCGCCTTCGCAGATGAAGCAGAAGACAGCACATCGGATGAGGAGTTTGACGTCATCAGTGTTACCGCCTCAAGGATCGAGCGAAAAACCAAAGAGGTTGCCGGATCGATCGATGTCATCGACTCGGAACGTATCGAAAGTGAAAAAATGTTCAATATCAAGGATGCGATTCAAGGGAGCCCCGGCGTTCTGATCAATTCCAAGAATTCTGCCTACGACAGCCGCCTGATTATTCGTGGCGCCGGACAGAAAGCCAACTACGGGGTGCGGGAGATCATGGTCATCCGGGATGGGGTGCCAATGACAGATCCCGACAGCTTTTCCCGATTTGATTTCATCGATACCCAGGATATCGAACGCATCGAGATAACAAAAGGGCCTGGCTCACTGTTTGGTGCTGGCTCTGCAGGCGGCACAATCCAGATCATCTCCAAATCAGTATTCGACACGGACAGTAACCGAGTCAAACTGGGCGCAGGTGAATTTGGACAACAAAATCTGCATGGCCGCCTGGCTGGTGATATCAATGACAATAACGCCGCATCGATCACTGCATCCTATCGTAAAACAGACAACGACTGGCGGGACTGGAACGAATTCGAATCCAAACAATTGGCTTTGAAACACGGCTATCTGTTGGACAACGGTGGCACCCTGGAGTCAGAACTGAGTTACCATGAAGCGGATCTGCAACTACCCGGCTCCATGGATGATGAAGAGTTTGAGCGCTACCTTGATACCGGCGAACAGAAAGATACCACCAGCAGCCCCTGGCAGCACAGTGGGCGCTATTCCACAATCTGGTTTTTCAATTCCCGCTATGAACAGGAGATGGACAATCTCACACTCAAGCCACGTGTCTACGCCAATCAGTGGGATCACTACCACCCGGTAACCGGCGCCATCAATGACAATCCGGGTACAACTGTTCTCGGCACCGATCTCGAGATCGCATACAAACATCAGCTTTGGGGAGAAAGCACTCTGGTCACCGGTGTGACAGCTCGCCGGGATAACACCGAAGGTGCGAAGAAATACACCTATGCCGATGTTGAGACAGCACCACCACCGGCCTGGAATCCAACCGGACCAGCAACCATTCTACACACCAATTCCGATCGAGCCGGCGAACTGCTTGAAGAGGAGGATGCCACCAATACCCTGTATGGCTTTTATATCCAGGAGACCATGCAACCGACTGAAAAAGTTAACCTCGAGTTCGGCTTTCGTTATGACCGCAACAACTTTGACATCGATAGTACCGCTTTTGGTGAATACAGCTATGGCAGTGGGACCTATACCTTCTTTGACACACCGGAACAGACAAAAACCGATAAAACCTTCAATCTTTTCTCACCCAAACTGGGTTTGACCTATGCGCTCGATCAGCGCGTCAATGTCTATGGCCTGGTTGCTCAATCCGGACAGGTGCCTTCCGAGTCAGAGATTCAGAGCAATCCGAAACTGGATGCGGCCACCGCACAAAACGTAGAAGTGGGCTTAAAAGGGCGTGAGCAGGCGTGGTCATTCGACCTGGCAATCTATCGCACCACAGTCAGTGACGAGATTGTTTCAACCCTCAATGAGGATCTCACCACAGAGTTTCAAAACGCCGGTGAAACCTTAAAGAAAGGTGTTGAACTCAGTGGACGTTACGATGTTGCGAACAACATCTGGTTAGAAGGCAGTTTTGCTTACAGTGATTATACCTTCACAGATTTTGATGAACTGGTACGCAATGGACGCAGCCAAACACCTGTCGATCGTTCGGGCAATCAGCTCCCCTATATTCCACGTCAGCAATATGGTCTGGGATTGGGTTACCACCATCCACTTGGCATAAAAGCGGTTATCCGCAGCAACAGCTGGGGCAGCTATTACGTCGATAATGCCAATACTGAAAAGTACGACGGCTACAACTTCCTGACCAATCTGATGCTCAGCTATCAGACGGGCTCCCATACGCTCGCGCTGAACGTGGAAAACCTGTTTGACAAACGTTACGCCACGGAAGTGAAGAAAAGTACCAGTGGCAATAAAACCTATTCGGCTGGCGCACCTCGAAATGCCATGCTCACTTATACCTATCTGTTCTGAGGATGAACATTCATGAAACCATCTAATTTGGCGATCATGCTGGCTGCTTTGATGTTACCCCCGAGCGGGGTAGTTGCAGCGGATGAGGAACAGAACCTCAAAAACAGCAAGCCTGCAGTCTCACATGGCCACCGGGGAGCCAAAACCTTTCATATTGATAATCTGGATGGCGCCACGATTACCTATATAAAACCCGATCTCTCAAGCCAATCCATAACTCCGGTAATGGGTAAGATCACCATGCCGGTGAGTGGTGTGGACAACTATCATGCTCTGGTTGTAGAGAAGGATTGGGGTGATCATAAAGAGGTGATTATCCGATATCAATATATGTTCGGTCGTCCCAGTAAGCAGAATCCTGTCCGCTTGACCGCTGCTGAAAAAAGCCAGTTTGAGATTGTCCCGCATCCATTGCCTAGAGAACATTACCGATACCACAGTCAACAAGCTTGGCAGTTTCTGGCCCGATACCAGGGCGAGTTTGTCGCGAATCAGCCTTTGACACTGAGTACCTCAAATGGCAGTGAACAGACTCTGAATACCGATCAACACGGCCGGGTCACTTTTCTTATTCCAGATGATTTCCCTGGCTTGATCGAAGGCGAGAGAAACAAACAGTCAGCACAATTCACCATCAGCGGTGAATACCAGGAAGGTGATACCACCTACTCCACCCAACTCGTTGCCGATTACCGGGTTAACCCCAGCCACTGGCAATCCACAGAGTGGGGAGTGCTGGTACTGGGTATCGGCTTCCTCGCTGGAGGCTATCTGGGAAAAAACCTGAAGAAGCGGGATAAAAAAGCATGAGCATCTTGAATCTCTCGGTGATACGCAAACTGGTGCAGATCAGTGCCTTTGTCTTTTTTGTTTATGGTGGTTTGATTACCGGTTACTACCTGGAAGAAAAGATCAGTGGCGCCCTTCCTGCCCTCAGTTGTGCCTACGATTTCCAGGGTTCGGATCTCTGCACCCTGATTCCCATCCAACACCAAATGGATCACCGGCTTGGTGAGACCATTGCCAAAGGGGGAAATCTGTTGATGGGTGTGATGCCCACATTGATTACCCTGGGCACCTTTCTTGTACTGTTTGTGTTACTCAACAAGGCTTTCTGCGGTTGGCTCTGCCCTCTGGGCACATTCCAGGAGCTACTGCAGATGATCGGTCAGAAAATCGGCTTGCAGCGTCAGGACTCACTCTCCAAATCCCTGGTTGGTAAGATCCGCCCTGTAAAGTGGTTCATTCTGGTGGTGCTGGTCTTCGGCTTCCCTTTGCTGACCGGTATGGGGATGCTGAACCATGACCTGGGAGACCCATTCTGTAAAATATGCCCCAGCCGAATCCTCACAACTCTGGCTACCGGCAGTACCGAGCAGCTGCATGTCGATACGGCAAATGCCACCACCATCACCCTGACCTTATTCGCTGACTTTCTGTTCGGACTTATGATCGCGTTGGGATTGACACTCCGCCAACCCTTCTGCCGGATCTGTCCGATGCTGGCGCTACACGCCGTGTTTCGTAAAATGGGCTTGTTACGGTTGATCAAAAATGCATCCCCACGATGTGATCGCTGCGGACTTTGCGCCAAGGCGTGTCCAATGGATATTCATGAAATCCATACTGACATGACCAGTCGGAATGTCACTTTTGAAGACTGCACACTTTGCGGACGTTGCGTTGAGTTCTGTCCTGATAAGGATGTTCTGCAACTAAAATATGCATTCATACCGGTCTTCAGAGCTGACCCCCAGTATTTCAAAAAGCGAAAAAAGGCGCAGACCAATTGGGAAAAACAGAATCTGATCACCTGGTTTGGCAACAAAGGAAACAAAAGCCGGGCTGAATCCTCATGATCCCAATCGAACCTGTCAGCCTGAGCTTTGGCTCTGCTCTGTTGCTGGGCCTCAGTTTCGGATCGGGCCCCTGCACCATTGCCTGTCTTCCCTATCTGGGACCGGTATTTACCGGTAGTGACCAACGTGACTGGGGCGCATGGCGTACCTTGTTGCCCTTCTCTCTCGGGCGTATTTCCGGATACACCCTACTGGCAGCCGCCGCTGGATGGGCTGGACTCTGGGTGGAAGACATGATCGCGGAACCCTGGGTACGCTGGTTCCTCGGTGGTGCGACCATATTGGTCGCGCTTTCGATCATTTTTCGTCGCCAGCCTAATGCCTGCAAATCTTCCTGCCAATCCGTCCATTCGATAAAGCCTGATGCGTTGACCGCAAGTCTGAAGTCCACGCCTCTGGCACAAAAGAGTCTGCCTGGCGGTCTCTATATGATGGGCTTCGGCATGGCTCTCAATCCCTGCGCTCCCCTGACTACCCTGATACTCGCCGCGGCTACCAGCGCCAGCTTGCTCAACGGTGCAGTTTTAGGCGCCGGGTTTGCAATGGGTGCCGTATTTCTGCCAACCCTGATATTTGCAACGGGTCTTGCCCATTTCAGCCAGCAAATCAGGCTCCATTTGAATCGTCACCGACTGGCCCTCGAAAACACCAGCGTCGGGCTGCTCATCCTGATCGGATGTGCCACAGCCCTGGGATGGATTACACCATGAACATTGAAGAACTGATCGCAAAAGGAGGCCCTGTAATATGGATACTCCTCGCTTACTCCTCGATAGGCCTGGCCATTGTACTTGAGCGTTACTTCCTTTTTATGCGCCTTCATCGCCTACCCAAAATATGGCTGTCGAATCTCGGTCAACTGCTTGTGCGAAAGGATCGTCAAACACTAATCGCAGAGCTGAAGGGACCGGAAGCCCGTATCATTCAAGCCATGGTGCAGGCCGATAGCGAAGGCGTCAAAGATCTGCAAGGGGTTGGCAGTCGGGTGCGCGATGAAGAGGTACAACGGATGACATTTGGTCTGCGAACCCTCTCTATCCTTGGCAATACCGCCCCCCTACTCGGCCTGCTGGGTACAATCACCGGTATGATAAAAGCCTTTATGGTGATCGAGCAGGCTGGTGGCAAGGTGGATGCACAAGCCCTCGCCGGAGGCATCTGGGAAGCCATGATCACAACAGGTGTCGGTCTTGCCGTGGCAATACCACTGCTGTTATTGCTTCACTTTCTGGAGGGTAGTGTGGAGAGACGGGCACTATCGATGACTCGCTGTATCGCACTGCTATTGGAACGTCGCTCCTCAACTTTCAACCAACAGGAGGAGCCTCAAACGCCACATTGGGAGAATATTACCGATGGCGTATGAGTATCGCAGACACTCCAATCATGTGCTCAATCTGACGCCTCTGATCGACATCGTCTTTCTGCTACTGGTTTTTTTCATGCTGACGGCCCATTTTATCGAGGATGAGGCAATCGACATACAACTGCCCGAAGCATTCAGCAGTCAGTCAAGCCAGGAAGATCAGCCTTTAGTGATCAGTCTGCTACCCTCTGGAGAAATTTTACTGGATGGTGAGTCAATACCACTGGCGCAGCTTGAGAAGACCCTGAGTGCCATGGTTCATGCAAACAGCAAACGGGCGGTCCAACTCAAGGGGGATCGGACGGCCCAGTTTGGTCTGGCGATCAAGATCATCGATGCCGCCCGGAGCGCCGGTGCAGAATCGCTGGATATCCTGACCGACAAACCATGATTGACGGCAAGCTCTTAAGATACATAGCTGCCATTTGCCTTTCGCTCAGTCTACATATGGTGATTATGATCAACTGGTCTGATGAGCGGATTGACCATGCAAAGCTCGTCAAACCCAAAGCTGACCCTCTGTTGATTCAATTGAGCTTTACACAACCTACTCCGAAAACAGTTCAACACAAACCGGTTGAGAAGAAAGTTGTCAAGCAGATACCCAAACCTAAGACAAAACCCAAACCCAAAAAGAGTCCCAGGAAAAAAATTGTCAAGACCAAAAAACCACCGCAGAAGAAAAAGCCAGTAAAAGAAACTGAAACCACTCAAGCGGATACCGTGGAGAAAATCGCACAACCCACCTCACCGAAAACACAACCCATAGCAGAACTGTTGGAGATCTATCTTGCAGATATTCTTTCCAGCATCGAGCAGAAGAAGCGCTATCCAAGCCTCGCACGCCGTAAAAACATCGAGGGAAAGGTAAGCGTCAGATTCAAGTTATCATGTGATGGTGACATTACCGATCTGAAGATTCAGGGGGCACATGGCCTGTTACGCAAAGCCGCCAACAAAGCCATCAAGGCAGCTCAGCCTTTCCCTAAAATTCCACAAGCATTGAAATGTCCCCTACCGGTAACCTATGCCATGGCCTATTCCCTGAAACAGTAATCGATCGACCTGGCCATAACGATCCATAGACTCGATAAGGTCTCGGCTGATGAACTGTTCAGGGGTTGCTACAGAATCAACAGACAAAAAAAACCCGCGTGAGGGGAAACACGCGGGTAAGGGTAAACTACCTGATTCTCAATCGTGGTTTATTTCATTCTCATGGCATTCAACGCAGCCAACCATGTAGCCTTTCTCGAAAGTGGCGCTATTTCCGTCGGGGCAGAATGCAGTGCTGGAATCACACTCCAGATTGCGGGTAACTGCCATTCTTGAGAGTACGGTACCCAGTCCGTCCGGACCATGACATGCCTTACACTCGCCAGAGTTATTCTCTGCCATATCACCATGCCCACCATCAGCAAATCGGGTGTTGCCGACAGGGTGCATACCATGAGGACCACCGAGGGTATTACCTAAATCACCTTCATGACAAGTACTGCACTCGATTATGGTGCCTTTATGGCCCTGCAGTTGATTGGCGGCCACGTTATCATTGGCAGCATCATGCTTGTTCGGCCAAATACCGTGTGTTGCGCCATGACAGGCTTCACAGAAGATCCCTTCATGCCCCACGCTGACACGATAGAGCATGGGATTACCGATGCGTGGATCCTCGGGGCCGGTTACCGCCGGGTTATCCACCTCGATACTGTTTTCAGCAAAGCGCTTGTTACTCGGAACGATCGGAGTGGCTTTATCGTCATCTGAGCGATAGGCTTTGAAGAGCCGGATGTTGTCCGGATTGCTATCGGTATCGGCGGGGTTCACCACCGTACCAGGCATACCAGCCATATTATCCATCGCATCACCGGTATGGCAGGAACCACAGCCAGGCTCATTGGCCCAGGGCACCCGGGGTTGTTGCGGGACGGCGGTTATATCGTAGAAATCGCCACCCAGATCAAAGTCACCAGGATTATCCGGGGTAACATTATCGGTAAAATCACTACCGACCTGCATCATATCGCCATGACAGTCCTGACAGAGCATACCGCCATTGGACATGGCGCCACGCAGACAATCGGTACGTCGACCAGGGTGACACTGGTAGCAGGTCTCCTGCAGTATTTCGCGGCGCTCCTGATGATTTGAGACAACACCAAACTCATCCTTGATGGCATCCGGCATATCCGGAAAGATCGGCTCTCCACCCGCATCAGTGAGGCTGCCATGGTGGCTATGCATGACATTGGACATACTCTTCACGGAAATCTGATTCCGACCATTGGCAAAACCGCCATAGGGATCGAACTCCGGTCCCAACGGACCGAGTTGCGCCAGATCGAGTGCCGGTGTGTAGTGACACTGCTGACAGACCACCGGGGTTTGATTCTCCAGATCAGTGCCATGCTTCTGATCATGCAGACGGACCAGATTAAGATCCGTTGCATACTCCTTACTGACTTCGTCCGGCACCATTTCATACATTGGATCATCCAGGGATGATGCCACATTGGTTAAAGCTGCCGTTGCCAGGCCATTACCACCATCCACATCCGCCCCGTGACAGGCGCCGCAATTGGCTTCTCCGGAGATTGGCACGACCGTATCCACTGAGGCCAGAATGGTCTCACCCTGCTTGGCCTGGACGCGATAGAGAGGCCATGGATTTTCCAGGCCGAAATCATCAAATGCACTGATCGGTATACCAGGCGCTTCAAACCAGTTCACGTTCTCCACCACATAACCGAACTGGAAGTTCCTATCCAGTCCCAGGGCAGGAAACATATCGATAAAGAAGGGCTGATCCGTCACAAAAGCCTCGAACTTCTCAAGCGCATTTTCCACATAGGGACCATGACGACCAGGCATTGCCTGTTGCTCAGCTGAGAGAGCGAAATCCCCCAGATAGAGTTGCTCAACGTTAGGCATGGGCAGACCCAGATCGAGAATACCCTCTACCGGACCGGCCGGATAGAAAGCCGGAAGGATACCCGGTGGATAGAAAGGATCGTAGGCGTCCCGGGCCACATCCCAGAAGTTGGTCTTGAAGACCTCGCCGGTGTTTACATTTCTGCTCGAATAAACCGGACCGGATTGTGCTGAATTCTGACCAGTCGTAATGATCGGGTCCTGTGGGTTTGAAGCCGCTGAATAGTAAACATCCACATCATTTGGGCCCAGGATCTGCGGTTCGAGACCGCGCTTGATCACTGTCGCATGGAGCACATTGAATGGTGGCAGGATGCTTGAAATACGGGTATCGAAATCACCGCAGTGCATGCCCAGATCATTGACTGCAAATACACGATAACCGTCGGTATTGATTAGTGGCTGCTCTGGAACCGGGTCACCCGGTATGCCGTTCTGGCTGGTTGAATTGATCGATACGGCAGTTGGTTGACCACCCTCCAGAATCGATGCAACAGTCATTACTTCGGTAACGGCACCCTCGCTATCTTTCACAGTAAGCATCACCTGAAAGATACCTATTTCGCTAAAAACATGAGATGGGTTGGGTTCATTACTGGTATTGCCGTCACCAAAATCCCACAGATAAACCAAGTCACCCATTTCCGGATCACTGGAACCCTCACTTGAAAAGCCAACCGCCTCATTCGGGCTGCCTGCATAGGGCCCATTGGCATTGGCTATCGGTGGCATGTTGCCATCGCCACCTCCCATATCACCTTTACAATGATCCGGTGCATCCTTTACGCGCATCTCCTCCATGGCTCCATCAGCACTACGTTTTGCACTGACTTTACAGGGGACATCTGTGTCGTCTTCTATCTTGATCTTGAAGCGCCAGTCATCGTCTTTGGAAACGACACTCTCCAGAACATCCTCGGTTGCCGCATTCATGAGAACAACTTCGAGGTCTTCCCCACCCTTGCCTTTTACAATCAACCGGTTCTCTTCATACTTCCATATCGCTTTCTTTATGGTGAAATACTCATCCTCACTTTCACTTTTACTATCACTTGCAGAGAGATTATTGGAAGCTAGTGCCAGAAACCCTAAAGGCATTAAGGAATAGAAGATTGCTCTTGTCCATTTGTTTGCTCTGTTCATAGACTTGATAACCTTGATAGTCGTTTGTTTACTAAGGTTTTACGCCTATATGCAATACATCTATAAAGTGAGATGTAGGCTCCATGCACGACATGCGTGGCGAAACAACTAAAGCAAAAATTAGCAGTCTATACTTAAGATTGTCTTAAGTGCGGGAGGAACAGGTTCACAATTAATCCGTGTTCGTCTTTACGGTCCTGTAAGGTGATAATTCCCTGATGCAATTCGCAAATTTCCTTAACAATAGACAAGCCTAATCCACTCCCTGATTCTGTCTCTCCAGGGAGTCGGTTCAAGCGTTCGAATACCCATTTTTTCTTATCATCCGGAATACCCGGACCAGAGTCCTCTACAGCAAGCTCAACACCCTTATAGTGATTTTTTATGGAAACAGAAATCTTGTTACCACTGGGTGTAAACTTCAGGGCATTGGTCACCAGGTTACTTAGCATAATCGCAAGCATTTCCCGATTGCCATTCAGCTTAATCTGATCATTGGCTATCAGCTCCATTTCAACTTGTTTACTGAGAGCCATTGGTGATATATCGGACAGGACCTCTTCTGCTACAGAGATCAAATCGAATACTTCAAACTGCATTCTGATTTTTTCCGGTTCTATCGATGCAAGTATCAGTAGTTGTTTCACTACATGATTAAGATGGTTCAATCCTTTGTTTATTTGAGCCAATCCCTTTTCGCGCTCTTCATCGGTACGACCGGTAACGCTCGATTGCATCTGCACAAGCATACCGGCAATCGGGGTACGCAATTCATGCGCCACATCAGCGGTAAAACGATTATTCCGCTCAATCGAGACTTTAAGCCTTGCCAGCAGTGCATTCAATTCATCGACAAGATCTGCCACCTCTTCTGGAATATGCTCCGTTATTACCGGATTAAGATAGTCGTAATCCCGTTCACCAATCAGTCGCGATACTGAGCGTAATGGTCTGAATCCCTGCTGAATTATGAACCAGAGCATGCCTGAAAGAGGGAGTACGATCAGCAGCGGTTTCACCACATCCTGAACGAATGAACTGACCAGTGCTTCACTGGCAGCATGACCTCGGGCGACATGAACCCGATAGTTGTATTCTGTAATATTAAGGGTATAAACCCGCCAACCTTCGCCATCGAATTCACTATCTGAGTAGCCGTCATCAACCGATGAAGTAAGCACATAACCTGGTGTCCCGGGCCCCTGAATAACCAGTTTATTATCATCGGACCATACCTGAAGCAACAGTGGAAAGTCGTAACCCGACTCACTCAAATTGATCTGGTAATCCTCAAGATCCAGCTCTTCCAGCTCATGCTCCGTAGCAACAGCCAACAGCTCTGCCACCAGTTTCAATTCCGCATCGTAGACCAGATTGATATCTCGGCTGGTTCGCCACCAGGTAAAGCCAAAGGTAGTGCCCCATAACAGCAGAATGGAGAGGGAAATCATCACCAGCAATCGCAAGCGAATTGAGCGGATAATCATTTCACCTCCCCTGGTTGAACAGTTTTACCCGATACCTTAATCAGCCATCCGGAAGATGCCGAGCATACTTTGATTCAGGTATGATACATCCACAATTACTCCCTTGGCGAATTGCACATCGAAGTCATAAAAGCTAGCTCGCACTTCTGATTATAAGCTGGTATGAAACTGATGCTATATCCCGTTTCTGTATTGAGATCGGTGAAATACTCAGCCAATGTTGTCTCACGTACGTGTGCAAGGAGCAACATAATCGAGATCGTAGTGGTCTGCCCAAACCACTTCACTGATACTACAATCCCATTTGGAGTTTTTGTTATCAGTAACGAGTTCAATCAGCTTGCTGATAATTCTTAATAGATTGTTGATAGTTATTAATTGTTCTTTATCGCTTAGCGAGCAGGCCAGGTTTCTCAATCACATATCCGACTCCTCTCACGGTACGAATCGGATGGTCGCCGAGCTTTTTTCGTAAATGATGGATATGCACTTCTATGGCGTTGCTCTCCACATCATCTTCCAGACAATAGACTTTCTCACTCAGCTTGCGACGTGACATGACTCTGCCCATGTTCTCCATCAAGCTATGGAGGATATCGAACTCTTTTGCGGAAAGTGATATAGCGCTATTTTGAATGGTTACAGTATGCGCAGAAGGATCCAATACCAAATCACCATGCCGAAGCATTTCCGGTTCCTGACCACTATGACGCCGATGAAGTGCACGAATCCGGGCACATAGTTCATCGATATCGAAAGGCTTGACTACATAATCGTCAGCCCCCCCATCGAGCGCCTTTACCCGATCAACCACCTCAGATCGAGCGGTCAATACAAGCACCGGAATCAGATTACCTTCAGATCGCAGTCTGGCCAGTACTTCAAGTCCAGACAGCCAGGGAATGTTCAGATCGAGTAACAGAACGTCGTAATGGACACTTTTCACCGATTTCATCGCGGACAGCCCATCGCGTACCCAATCGATACTCATGCCCCGGCGCTCCATCACCGTTTTAATGCCATCCCCCAGCATCTCATCGTCTTCAACCAATAACAGGTTCATATCGACTGACATACGTCCCCCGCGCAACAATATGTCACGGACCAGGCGAGAGGCTCCTTCCAATACTCAATTCAAACAACATTTGAGTGCCCCACACCCGGTATTGAATTTATGCCGTCCATCCGATTACACGACAAATCTATGGCACCTATGGTGAAATGCCATGTAATAGCATAGCAAGCCAGCTGGACAGCAGGGTCATTATTGGGAATTATATACCAAAATTTTGTAAATTTATAATATTGGAAATGTGAAACAGGGCACGTTACGAACCCTATTCCTAACCCATCGCCACCAAAGCAATGCCCTGGCTAACAATAGACCATACCTATATTAAACAATATGAAGATTAGCAGGACCAATCAAACCAGCAGAAAGAAGGCCACCGCTGCCGCTGTAACCAGGCTGATTGTTGTGGGCAGGGTCACCAGCATGACACCACTACCCAGCATCAAATAGGCCGTCTCCACCACCAGAATTCCCATTGCGATCCCCAAGGCCCTCGGTGTCTGCATCCACTGCGTCACCCCAGCCAGGGAGATAAATGCCAATCCCAATAAGGCGGCCCCCATCATCCCAGCAAATGCCTGATTCACCGGCTCGTTGCTGAAAAAGCCGACAATCAGATACGGATCAACAATCAGAATCACTCCCCACAGAGTCAACATCACGATCGCGAGCACCAACGCCAGACGCTGCAAAACTCGGTTAGGCATAGTCCCTCCCAAATTATCTTTTAATTATCATGCAATTATAGAAAATTTCTCGACCGAATAACAGGGATAGTTAGCACCTGCTCTACCGCCCGACATTAATACGTGATATCAGAGGCTTGCACTGCCATCAGCCTCACACCATCATCCAGCTCGCCGGTCTTCTGAAACACCCGGCTGCCAACGGCCCGGCGTCACGCTGATCCACTCATTATTCAGCTATCGCCACGCCATTTCTTTTGTTCTCATAATGTTCTATACTTCAGGCACTGGAGATTAGAACTTTTAGAGAACAGTATATGCTCACAGCCACACAACATAAAACTCTGGCTTTTATCCGCCGCTACCTGAAACGGCGTGGATATGCCCCATCACTGATTGAAATCGCCGAGGGGATCGGCATTACCTCCAAAGGCACCGCTCACCGTCATGTACAGGCACTGGCCGAAGCCGGGCGCATCCGCCTGATTCCAGGCCGCAAACGGGGTATCGAACTGGTGGATGACGAAGAACAGTCCAAATACAGCCTGCCCCTGCTGGGCAGCATTGCCGCCGGTCAACCGATCGAAGCCATCGTTGGGCAGGAGCGCCTTGATCTGGCCGAATACCTGGCCGGTGCCAACCGCTACGCCCTCCAGGTCAAAGGCGACTCGATGATCGATATCGGCATCCTCGACGGTGACCTGGTGATTATCGAACGCCGTGACACCGCCGACGACAACGCCATTGTCGTGGCTTTGATCGACGACCAGGAGGCCACTTTGAAGCGACTCAGACGACTCAACAGCGGTCGTATCAAGCTGATTGCCGAGAATTCTGAGATCGCCCCCATGATCTACTCCGCAGACCGGGTAAGGATTCAAGGGGTACTGGTATGTCAACTCCGCCAGTATCACTAACCCTATCTTAGGGCCAGGGCCCGTTAACACGAATCCCATGCAACTTGACGACACACGCCCAGACGCCCACTGGTCCCGCGCTATCATCCTGGTGGACATGAATGCCTTCTTCTGTAGCGTGGAACAGATTGACCATCCCGAGCTGCAGGGTATTCCAATCGGCATCACCAATGGCGCCCAGGGAACCTGCATTATCACCAGTTCCTACGAGGCCAGAGCGTTTGGGGTACGTACCGGTATGCGTCTGAAAGAGGCGAAACGCCTCTGCCCCGGATTCAGGCAGGTTCCTGCCAATCCACAACGCTATGCACAGGTCTCATCCCGCATCATGACAGCGCTGGCAGAGATCACCCCCGATCTGGAGATCTTTTCCGTGGATGAGGCTTTTCTCGACGTCACCCACTGCCAACGCCTGCTCGGTACTCCCCGGCAAATCGCTCACCAGGTCAAACGGGCCGTATCCGAAGCATCCGGGGGCATGGTCTGCTCAGTCGGCGTGAGTGGTGATAGAACCACCGCCAAATACGCGGCAAAACGACAGAAACCCAACGGGCTGACCCTGATCCCCCCCAGCCTGGCCCGTGCCACACTGGCTGAACTTCCGGTCACCGAACTGTGCGGTATCGCCCGGGGAATCGGCCGCTATCTGGCTGAGCGGGGCGTCTATACCTGCGCTGACATGCAGCGCCTGCCGATCGGCGAAATCGGCCGCCGCTTCGGTAACCCGGGGCGACGCATCTGGCTGATGGCCCAGGGGCTCGACCCCGAACCGGTCCATACCGATATCGACGCACCCAAATCCATCGGCCACGGCAAAGTCATGCCCCCCGATACCAGAGACCGGAAGATTATCGACACCTTTCTGTTACACATGACTGAAAAGGTAGCAGCGCGGCTGCGACTGCATCAGTTTCGCGCCAGCCACTTCTACATCGGCCTGCGGCTTGAGGGCGGTGTCCTGAGCCGCAAATACCATTGCGACCCACCTACGGATCACGGCCCGGATATTCTCGCCATGTGTGAGGATTTACTGAACAACCACTGGGCAGGAGAAGGCTGCTTTCAGGTGCAGGTCACAGCCCTGGACCCCAAACCTACCGGCTACCAGAGGGACTTCCTGAATCCTGGACAGCAGCAGCGGGAGCGTCTCGACCAGGCGATAGATGAGGTCAACCAACGCTACGGGGAGTTTACGCTGGCCCCCACCCGCCTGCTCGGCCGCTCCAAAATGCCGAATGTGATCGCACCTGCCTGGAAGCCGTTTGGCCACAGAGAGACGATTCTGATGAATCACTCTGAATCCTGAACCAGGATCCTGATCTGACAAGATGTGTACCGCTGTCTACTACACTTTTAACCATCAAGAGTTTCGTACGGCATTTGCCGATTCCCGTGCTTGCCTGCCGGTTCGAAAAAAACAGGGTGATATAGCACTCCTGCCCTGGGGCAGAAGAAAACAACAAGCTGGCAAGCTGCCGCTGGGCGGATGGGCCAGGCTCGATGCCATCTATGGTGGACATTGGGATCGCTGGCGTCCACTACCGGTAAAACTCGATATCCGCCAGTTCATGGAAATCGATTTCGAAGGAGCGCGACGCTGGTTCGACGTCACCTCCGGTAAATGGATCCAAGGGCTGATCGCTCATTGGCAGCATGAACGACGCGTCTATGTCGTCACCATCACGCCGGAACTGGAAGACTCAGAGTATGAGCGCTGGCCGAGAATACTCAGTGCCGGCACCCGCTCGAAGTCGTTCATCACAGGCCATTTTAATCAATAATCCTTTTGAAATCAGAAAGCTGGCCCGGTGGATCAATCGATTGATTCTATGGGTAGGGTTCTGACAACAGCTGATGAACCTGAGTGATTGACTCTTCACTATCCCACACGACAGGACCAATCGCCTTAAATCTCAAAAAGCCTTGTTTGTCGATCAGAAAGCTGCTGGGATAAACCTTGATCCGCCAATCCTTAGCCACCGATTTAGTAGCATCAAGCAGCACTGGAAAGTTGAATCCCAACTTACTGGCAATACGTGCAACCCGGTTTCTATTCTCATTGACATTAACTGCAAACACCTGCAGATCATCCGTTTTCAACTGTTCTACAAGCCTGATCAATGAAGGCATCTCCTCGACACAGGGTGGACACCAGCTCGCCCAAAAATTAATCAGCACCACCTTCCCTTTCGCTTCAGATAGTTTGTGCGGCACCTCATTAAGGTCATTCAATTCAATTTTTGCTGGTAAAGTGGGTAGCTTAACCGCTTCCAACCATCCCGCATTTCCCATTTGACAGAACAGAAACAGTAAAAACCCAAATATCATCCCAGAACCCTGTCTGATGATTGTTATACAGGTAAAAACTCGGGTTCCGACCATCTCATACTCATTTAATTCATAATACCAAGGCGTTCTATATTAGACCGTTTATTTTGTGGCAGCTCAGCGTTTCCAATGAGTTAGTCTTTACAGTAGCAGGTTTTACTCGGTTCAGTAGCATGAGTGAATTCTGTGAAATGTACTTCTTAACTTCTCAGTCATAAAATTCTTAAAGTTTTTACAGTCAACGTCGACTATTGATTATGAAAATGGAATCAAATAAAGAAACAGGGAGTCTCTGATACATTCAAACCGGTGCGACCAAAAGCAGCTCTCGTGAAACACCTCTGTTGATGAACATATCAGCGGTTCTTCAAGGAAATCTTCTGGATTCCAGACAAGTTGTAGCAATTTAATCATGCCTACAGGCGGCTTGTAGGGACTCAACAATTTTACCTGGCTAAATAATAAATATAACAGGTAAAAAATTGTTTTATAGGGTAATTCCAGGAGAACGACATGCAAGTTGTCTCTATATTTTCATCAATCAAGACAAAACTATGGCTTGGTTTCGGGCTGGTTCTTGCGCTCTTTTCAATCAGTACAGCAGTAACTCTTATCAGCCTAAAAGGGGTTAATAGTGATGTTGAGAAGGTAGTCACAGACAGTCAGCCCACCCTTTTATTAGCAAAAGATCTCACCTTCCATATTGAACAGGCTACCGCGTCACTTGGTTTCTTTATGGTAACCAAAGAACAGTACCATCTGCAGAATTACACAATAGCGATCAAAAACTTTAAAGCAATATTGCAGGAACTCAGACAGGCAACTGTACGAAATCCTGAGATTGACTTCAATCAGCCTTTAAATTCCCTTAGAGATAATATTGGTGCATTTGAAGCAACGACCAAGCTATTGAAACAAAAAACTTCTTCGTTCGAAAAAAATTTCCCAGGGATCGACTATGCGAATCAGCACATAAACCCGATCAATCGCACGGTGATGCAATTAGCATCTCAAATGATCCTGACTGAAGTGGATGAATATGCATCTGAAGAACGTAAACAGTTACTCGTTGATCTGAGCGAATTAAGATATAGCTGGAGTCAGGTTATTAACGGAATTAGGGGTTATCTCGCTTTTAGAAGTGACAACAATATTAATAACATTGACCTCTATCTTACACAGGCTGAATCACTGTTACAAAAGCTGCTAAAGATGGATGACCTTTTGACGCTGGATCAGCTCGATTCAATTACAGGGATTACAGACAGTGTAGTCACTTTTAAAAACCACTATGCCAAACTGCTTGAGATCCATGGGGGAGACGAGTGGCGTAGTGATGCTGCACTGGTGCGTAACAACCTTAACGTCAACCTTCAGTCAATCCAAGGTAACCTGTCTAGCCTTGTCAGTCAGCTTCAATCTTCTATCAATCAAACAAGTTCCTCATTAAGAGAAAGTACACAATTTGTAATTGAACTAGTGATTGCTTTGTTCATCCTTGGATTAACCTTAGGTATTGCGATCAGTTGGTTTATTGCCAATTCCATATCCAAACCCATCATGAAAACGGCGAGTACCATGCAGAACATTGCAGATGGAGATGGTAATCTGATGATTACATTAGACCAGTCAGGTCGTGATGAGTTAGCCCAACTGGCTTCTTGTTTCAATGTTTTTGTCAGCAAAATTCGTGATTTAATCAAACAAACTGCTCACTCCACTGAATCTGTCATAGAGTCTGTAGCACAAACCTCCGACAATACCAATCAGATAATTAAAGGCATATTGAATCAAGAGGCACAAACTGAACAGGTTGCAACTGCAATGAGTCAAATGACTGCCTGTATCAGCGATGTAGCTAAAAATGCATCGATTGCAGAGCAATCCGCTTTGACTGCAAACAAGGAGGCGCACAGTGGGTGTACTATTGTTCGAAAAACATCTGTTGCTGTAAAGGAGCTTGCCGACGAGGTTAAACTGGCAGAAGACTCAATTCTTAATGTGGAACAGGAGAGTCTGCGAATCGGTGGCGTTCTTGATGTAATCAAAAGTATTGCTGAGCAGACCAATCTATTAGCACTGAATGCTGCAATCGAAGCTGCCCGTGCTGGCGAACAGGGCCGAGGATTCGCTGTGGTAGCCGATGAAGTAAGGAGCCTGGCTACCAGAACTCACGAGTCAACGGGCGAGATTGAGAATATGATTCAGTCGCTTCAGAACGGCACTCAGGAAGCGGTATCAGTCATGTCGGCTGGTCGGGAAAAAGTTAATATTAATGTTCAATTGACCGATGATGCACTGAAATCTCTGGCTACTATTAATCAGGCCGTTGAAACAATCAGTGAAATGAATACTCAAATTGCCACAGCTGCCGAGCAACAATGTACTGTAGCGGATGAGATCAACAAGAACATCTGTAGCATCAAGGACAGCAGTAAACTGAATGCTGATGAGGCCAATTCAACAGCCGCGACAGTCAATTCACTGGGCAATCTGGCCTCTACCTTACAGAGCGTAATACAACAATTTAAGTTTTCAGGAGATAGCGGGCTTGATTTTAGTGCGGCTAAATCGGCTCATCTGGCTTGGAAAGCAAGGCTTCGTTCTTTTTTAGATGGTCTGTCATCCCTCTCTCACGAAGAGGCGGTTTCACATCATGACTGTGTATTGGGTAAGTGGTATTACAGCGATGGATTGGACCAATATGGCGACATTCCTGAAATGCGTTCAATAGAAAAACCGCATCAAGAGTTGCATCAATTAATCAAGAAGATTATCGAAAAAAAGAAGAGTGGTCAGAGTAATGAGGCTGAAGCACTTTATACTAAAATAGCCCCACTATCCTCTACGATTATAAACCTTCTTGAGCAGGTTGAAAGATCGATTGATAGAGATGATAAAGCAGCATGAGCTGTCTATGAGGGTGCTGTTTTACAATCTGTGTGGTTTTGCAGCCTCTCCGCTCGCTACAAAATTTGAGCAATGTTTCAGGATTTAACCATGACTCAACGGGCTCACCAAAGGACAGCGTAGCAATTCAGATAATGCTCATGTTAAAAGATAATCGATACAACTTTTAAGTTAACTGAAAAAGAGACTCGATCTCATCACCAGGATACCCAGTATCTCACTGTTATACTGGGTATTTAACAATTCTGTTCTGGTTTAATCTTATTGTTAATATGTACAATATGTATCCCATTTCACATGTCAACATATTCTGAGTTTAATTCTTGTTATTAACGCTTTCTTGACTTTTCTGGTAGGTCTTTCAAAGGATTTGTTACAGAATTAAACTTGAGTTAGACTGTAAGACTTCAAGTTTATTGAATTCGTATCGCCTTGTCCCAGCGATACTGACTGGATTGGCCCTTTCCCCCGCCTCCTGACGTTAAAGTTCTTCAACTGATTGTTATCTTGTTTGGCCGTTCAACTCGCCTTACATAAAGTGAAAATTGTCATATTGGATATGTCGATGGAATGTAATCAATTGTTTCGGATCTATACACTGCAGAATTTTGTGATGCGTACATTCAAATACTCTACGCTTATCTAACATTTTTATTTACAGTCAGCTAGATAGATAACACACTTAAAAAGTACCAGGTTTTTTTAAATCTCCATGGATGATTTCACCACCAAACAGATCATTGGTGCCCTCAAGGAAGGTATTTTTATAACGGACTTGAGACTGCGTATTGTGGAAGTTAATGCTGTTTTTACTGAAGTTACGGGTTACCGTCTGGATCAAGTGATTGGAAAAACACCAAAACTTTTTTCATCTGGTCGCCATAGTGCTGATTTCTATCAACGTATGTGGAAAACCTTAAAGTCAACCGGAAAATGGCAAGGTACGATCTGGAATCGTAGAAAAAATGGTGAAATTTACCCTCAATGGCAATATATAACGACGCTTAATGATCCTGATGGTAATGCAACTCATTATATTTCTGTTTTTTCAGATATAAGCCAACAAGAGAGTATCGAGAATCAAATACATCTGCTTGCCTACTACGATAATTTAACCGGCCTACCTAATAGAACTCTATTCATAGATCGACTTAACCTCTCCTTGACTCAAGCTATAAGAGACAAAGGAAAAGTAGCTCTTTTCTATCTTGACCTGGATCGTTTTAAACAGATTAATGATGCTTTAGGTCACTTTACTGGCGACAAACTACTGAGCGCTATTGGATACAGACTACGAAACAGTCTAAGAGAGTCAGATACGGTTGCTCGATTGAGTGGTGATGAATTTGCAGTCATTGTCTCATGTATAACCAGCATTGATCATGCTGAGACAGTGGCGCAAAAGATCCAATCTTGTTTTAAGTCACCCTATACTATTGACCATAGAGAGTTACAGATCTCTGTCAGTATTGGTATTTGCCTGTTTCCTGATCACGCAAGGGATAGTGAAGCCATGGTAAGACTAGCAGACTGTGCCATGTACCGTGCCAAGGAGATTGGAAGAAACTGCTATTCTTTCTACTCGGATGAGATCGCCCAACAACTTCAACAAAGACTCCTCATTGAAAATAATCTTAGACATGACATTTCAAAAGGTAATTTGGAATTGATTTATCAGCCCCAGTTTTGTATGAGTTCTGGGAAAATTGTTACATTGGAAACAAAATTAAGGTGGAAACACCCGAAATACGGTGAGATTTCACCATCCGTTTTCTTACCAATTGCTGAGGAGACAGGCTTATTGATACAACTCAGTTATTGGGCAATTAAAGCTGCGTGTCATGAAATTTCTGATTGGCGGAAAACGTATGGCATCAATGTAAATATTGCAATTAACTTATTCAGCATACAGATAGAATCAGGAATACTAATTAAAACAATCGAAGAAATTATAAGCGAAACAGACTTATCTGCTAATTCAATAGAACTTGAAATTACAGAAAAGGCAATTATGGAAATGACCCAAAATGATATTGAGACATTTGATGAACTGAATAGGATTGGTGTTCGTATTGTGATCGACAATTTTGGAATAGGATATTCATCACTTAACAGCATCAAACGAATTGGTGTCAAAAAGCTCAAAATTGACAGCTCTTTTACGTCGAAAATTGAAACTGATAGTGGCAATAACCAGATGATTGAAACAATTATTAATATGGCCCATAACTTAACCATGTCAATAACAGCTGAAGGTGTTGAAAGCGAGTCTCAACTTAAGTATTTATCAAGCCTTAAATGTGATTATGCACAAGGCTACCTGACTGGCTCTCCTTGTAAAGTAGAGAATTTAATATCCATGTTTCCTGGTAACATCAACTATATTAGTGACAAATCAGATAATATCAGTCGCAGTAGCAACACTACCAATAGACAGAAACTTTAATTTCTGTATGACAGCCAGTTTAATACTTTACCAGGTAAGCTATTCTGATTTTTTATGTCGTACATATTGCTCAACAGAAAGCACCATTACTAATTCAATATGAATACAATAGCTAATTCATGAAAACACCTAGTTATGGATCATTCCGTACTTAGTGTATTTATGCTTTTACCAAATATATACGCTTGTGAATTTTTATACCTAAAGAACACTATGATGATTGAACCAACACAAACAAGATATAATAAAAAAGATAAGACCACCTTGCTTGATAATTATGGTTTAATTTTAGAGCATGCAAAATGATCCAGAAAAAACTTCTTTTAGTCTCAAGCAATGAAAATAATATAGACAGACTTTATAATATTCTGGTCAGTGCTAATTGTGATGTACAAACTGCAAATTCTAAAGAGAAAGCACTACTAGTTATCAACAGTTTTAATCCCGATTTAGTCATACTTGACAACACCTATTATAATCATGAAGGATCTGAATTGACGCGAAGCCTATTTGAATCAGGAGTGCTTTTTCTATTCATTTGTCAGCATGAAATAGAAAAGGTATCAGTAACTTCAAGTAATCCTGAAAAGATACTTAATCTTTTACCAGACATAGATATCGCTTTGAAATGGGTAAGCGATATAAGACGCATGAAGGAGACAGAAAAGAGATATAGCAAAGCAATTCAAACAGGGAGAGTGGTTGATGTCGTTATTGGTATTCTAATGGAACGCCATAATCTGCAACGAGAATCTGCTTTTGAATTGCTACGCCAAAAAGCCAGGTCTGAAAGGATTCAATTGCGTGTTCTTGCACAGGAAATTCTGGATGCTGAGGAAAAAATCAATACGATATCATCAAAATAGGCTTTTGATTTTGAGAAACGATCTATTTTTTTTTCCACAGAGACAAGCCAAGTGTAACCAACCCTAGCGCGATTCCTGTTGAAAGAACCATTCTTGCAAGCCATTCTGGCCAGGCAGGATCTGGAGCAATTAAGGCAAAAATACCAATCACAGTAAGCCAAAATGCGATTTTTGTTAATAGAGCTGTTTTTAACACACCTACACCGGGTCCGATAGTTCGTATACTCATCGTTAAACTCACGATTACTCTATCATATTTTTTAATTTACTGTTCGATTTCATCTCTAATTTCTATTATTTTCATTATGTTAAATGCTTGGTCTAATATCTCACTGTAGTTTTGCATCAATAAATTCAGACTATCGTTTAACTCTGTTCTTACGTACCAAAACTGGTGTCTACTTTCTATGAAAAATGCCTGGTAGTGTACGAGAATCGATTTCCCAATTTGATTCGTAGATCGCCTCATTGTTGTTATTACCGACAATCCTTGTATCGCTGTCAGTTGTACATGGTATTGATCTTCGATACTGAATAGTCTTTTCTTGTCTTTATCCGTGAAAGCATAAAACAGCTTTACTGCATCTTTCTCATCGTTTACAGCGGTTAAAAATAGATTGACAGTGATAAATTCGCCTTTTGGTAATCCATATAATTTAAGAATGTGTACGCCATCGCTTTCCAATGTTAGCCAATTATTGTCTGCAGAATGCAAAGTTAAAGACAAAAATGACATTAAACTAAAAACGATGACTTTCTTCCTTGATATCATATCTGTTGTAACCACTCCCTGTTCTTTTGATATTCTGTTTAGTTATTATCTTAATATTTTATTTTATTAATATTATTAGGTTTTTACTAGTTAACGATCAGTGGAATATGGTCTATAACCAAAGTTCATCGATACACCGATAGCAGGTGTACTATAGTCATTTATGATACTACGTACTTTTTTAAGTTTCACTTATTACTATTTATTTAGACTACTTCCTAGCATAAGACCCCTATACTAATGAGTTTAAATCAACATTTATACTATATACATGATCCCATGTGCAGTTGGTGCTGGGCATTTCGCCCTACACTCCATAGACTACTTAGTAAATTACCTTCTAAAATTACAACGAGTTACCTTTTAGGTGGCTTGGCGCCTGAATCTGACAAGCCAATGGAAGTTGATTTGCAAAACAAAATAATGGAAACCTGGAAATTGATTCAATCGCAGCTACCCGATACTGAGTTTAACTACGAATTCTGGACAAAAAACATACCACGTCGCTCAACATATCCTGCATGTAGGTCTGTCATAGCAGCACGACAGATTGATCACACCAAAGAAGAAGATATGATCTACGCCATACAACAGGCCTATTATATCAAAGCAATGAACCCTTCTGATTATCATATACTGGAAGGTTTAGCCATTAACATTGGAATCAATGGTACCCTTTTTTCAAATGTTATTCACAGCAATGCTACCACCAAACAACTCATGTCTGAAATCGAACAATCCAGATCTATGGGCATTTACAGCTTTCCTTCACTTGTATTCAAAGTAGACAACCGATATAAGAAAATTCCAATAGAATATCAGGATGAAAATACTATATTGGAAACTCTTCTTAAGATCAGTAGTTAAAGTTAAATATACATAGCATCCTTAACTCCTCTGTTATAAACTCAACTGCCGAGAGTTCAAACTTTTTTTCAACAGAGTCGTATGCAAGATAGCACCAAACTGGATAAACTTAGAAAAGATATCGTTTTTTCTGCCGACTTGGGGGGTGAGCAACTTATATTTCACTCTACTTGGGGTATATTTTCCCCTAAGGAAATTGATGCCGGAACACAACTCCTGGTTAATCATCTCGAGATTCAGACTGAGGACAATTGCCTCGATCTTGGTTGTGGATATGGACCTATTGGTTTGTATATGGCCAGTCGCGCCTATGATGGTAAAACTCTTTTAGTAGACAAGGATTTTATGGCCGTAGATTACGCCAATGCAAACGCAAAACGTAATAACCTAACAAATGCAAAAGCGATCTTGAGTAATGGCTTCGATCATATAGATCCTAACTCTAAGTTTGATGTAATCGCTTCGAACATTCCAGCTAAGGTAGGCAAAGAGATGTTAACGCTCATTCTCAATGACGCATATTCGAAACTCAACCCTGGAGGAAAACTATATGTAGTTACTATCAACGGTTTACGCCAATATATGAAACGTAACCTAACCGATGTTTTTGGCGACTATAAAAAACTAAAACAGGGAAAAACCTATACTGTCGCGCTTGCTCGCAAGATACCCCAATAGTTTATTTTGATTTAGATTTTTCAGCCAAAACACTCAGTACATGCGAGACTGCTACCAGCCCAAAGGTCGCGGTAACCGTCATTACAGAACCATAACCAGCACAATTTAGATCACTCTTAAATTCTTTATCACTGTCCAAACAGCTCAAGTCAGCAGGTGCTTTCTGTTGCTCAGTGGAATATACGCAAGGTACCCCAAATCGTCTTTTCAAATTAGCAGGAAACTTATAGTTTTGTCTAAGAAGCTTTCTGGTTTTTGATAATAGTGGATCTTGTTCACTACGACTCAAATCTATTTTACATATTTTTGTAGGATCAGTTTGTCCGCCAGCACCACCAACCGTAATTATCGGTAACTTATTAATTTTACAATAAGCGATTAATGCGGCTTTGGTTCGGTAGTTATCGATGCAGTCTATTACATAATCGAATTTTTTACCGATTAATTGTTGCAGGTTTTTTGCTTCAATGAACTCTTCAATTGCTTCAACTCTGCATTCTGAATTAATCTGCCCTACTCTTTGGGCCATAACTTTAACTTTAGCTTTACCCAATTCATGCTCTAGCGCTGGAAGCTGACGATTTATATTAGACTCAGCCACATGATCCAAATCATATAGGCTTATATTACCAATACCACTTCTGGCTAATCCTTCCACAGCCCAGGAACCTACCCCACCAACACCAATTACAGCCACATTAGAATCCCGTATAGATTCAAGGCCTTGCTTTCCATACAAGCGCGAAATCCCAGAAAATCGCCTAGCGTAATCCATTCACTTCCACCAACTCATAAGAAGATATGGTATATAAAACAGGCAGCATCAGTATCAAGCAAGTTAAAATGATCAACATAATAAAGGTTAAGCTATTTTTGACAGAAGTTTTTGTAATTGTTCGATAAATTGATCATGCAATGTAATAAGCTCTTTTACTCTTTGTATCGCACGCTCTTGATGACCACCGGTTGATAAATTATGTAACTCTTCCACTAAGGTGTGAATCTTTACATGGCGCTCTTGAAGATCGCTATATTGTTCTAAATTTCCATATTTGAAATAGCCTGCGCCATGAAACCAACGTCCGAAGGAGCAGCTATTACTGTCTGATAATTTTTGGTTGGAACTAGGTCCAGCATTGGTTATGGCTTCAATTGACTGAGCTATCCACTTTTGATGTGCGACAATCGCCGTCTTAACATCAGTAATACTGTCAATCTCCAACCTTTTATTTAAAGTTTGCCAAGCCGTGTTGTTACGCCACAACTCTATCCAATTCACAACATCTTCTGCAGGCATAGGTCTTGCAATACCATAGCCCTGACCTAACTGGCATCCAAGTCGTAACAAGGCAGCACCATGTTCAATACTTTCAACGCCTTCAGCGATGACTGGATGACGAAATGCAAGCGCCAACTTAACGACGCTCTCTACAATGGCCAAGTCTTGAGGGTCTTCTAACATATCACACACAAAACTTTTATCGATTTTTAAAGTATTAACAGGCAAACGGTGAAAATAAGTTAAGGAAGAATATCCTGTGCCGAAATCATCCAGTGTGATCTGTACACCCATCTCCTGACAATGCAACAAGGGTTGTATTATACGACTTAAATCCTCGATGGAAGTAGTCTCCAAAATCTCTAGTTCTAATTTATTAGCAGTTACAGTGTCATACTTTACGAGCGCCTTCTTCACATGATGTACAAAATCTGAATGTTGGAGATGATGTGGACCAATATTAACACTAACGGTTAAATCCATTCCAAGGGATTGCCAGAGTTGCAACTGTTTTAGTGCCCTATCTATTACCCATTTTCCCAAATCTATCTCTAGGTCTGTGTCAGTCAATATGTGCAAGAATGAACCAGGTGCAAGTATACCTTGTTCTGGATGCTCCCATCTCAGCAACGCCTCCATACCAATTACCTGACCATTGTACATGTTAACTTTTGGCTGGTAATAAAGAATAAGCTCATCTTCAGAAATTGCTTGTTGCAAACGATCATAGTTTTCACGATAGGCTTTTACTTGCCTATCCTGCTCTGGATCGAATAGATGGATGCAACTCTTACCTCGCCCCTTTGCCACATACATTGCTTGATCTGCATGTCTCAGCAGTAAATCTGCATCGGAATCATCTGATGGATAGAGTGTGTAGCCGATACTGGCAGATACTTCCAACTCGATATCTTGAAGAATTATTGGCTCTTCTATTACCTGCATGACACGTTGAAGAATGAGCTCGCATCCGTCCTGGCTTTCAATCTCTGTCACTATAATTACAAATTCATCTCCACCTATTCTGGAGACAGTATCACCACCTCTTACCGTTAGCTCTAATCGCTTGGCGACTTCAACAAGAACCAAATCACCTGTGTCATGCCCATATTTATCATTTATTGGTTTGAAGCCATCCAGGTCCAGATAACAAACGGCTACCAGGTTTCCCCGTCTTTTAGCTCTTACTATGGCCTGATTTAATCGATCTGATTTCAAAAGACGGTTTGGAAGCCCAGTTAAGGAGTCATAATGTGCTATTCTGTCTAACTCGGCTTCCGCCTTTTTTCTATCGGTGATATCGTGGATGATTGAGTAAAGTACTTGTTTACCTCCCCAGTCAATCGGCCCTGAATGTACCTCAACGTCTCTGATCTCTCCACTTGCCAATGCGTGTTGAAAATAGAAGTGATTACGTTCCTCACGCTTCGCTAAATCCATCTCATGAGAAATTTCTGCATCAGTCAATACGTTTATATCGCTGATATTCATGTCTAACAATTGCTCAACACGGTAGCCATAGTAGATTTCTGCAGCATGATTTGCAGCGAGAATTTTCCCAGTACCCGGATCAATAGTTATCATTATCGCTTTACTTTTTTCGAACAACATCCTGAAGCGCTCTTCACTATTTCTAAGCGCATCGGAAAGCCCTTTTTCTCTCTCTAGAGCTTCACTGAGTTCTTCATTACTCTCTTTCAGATCCTGATTGATATCAGCCAACTCCTGCGTTCGTATATCAATACGTTGCTCTAATTCACGGCCTGATTTCTTTAATTCTATAATTTGATTTTGTAGAATTGCACCCATTTCATGTAATGAATATGATAGCTTTCCAATCTCATCTTTACTGCGTATTGTTGATTTTGAATCAAATTTGCCATTTGCAATGGATTCGGCATATCCAGATAACTGTTTAACCGGATCAATGACAGAACGTCGTAAAAATAGATTAAGCAAAATTGCTATTACAAGGAATGTAACAAGAACATTGATTATAATTTGGGTAATTGCCTGTTCCACTTTTCGGTCAACAATAGATGATAGAAATCCAAGCCTTACAACACCGACATAGTTTTCATCATGATCGAATAAGGGTATTGATACATCATAGTATCTTTCACCATCAAACCGATCATAAATGTGCCAGACTGGTGACTTCTCGCTAAGAATTTTTTGTGCTACTAGGTCCGTAAAATGATGACCAATCAAACTGCTGTTACTATGGAAAAGCACAACTCCCAGCTCATCTGTTATACCGGCATATGCGATATGACTATTTTTTTCCACCACTTCCACCAGTTTATTATCCATACCTGATAGTGAATCAAGCGGTAGCCCTAGCGCAAGCAGTTCTGTTAACAGGCTTTCAATACTATATCCAATGCCAAAACTGCCTGTTAGCAATGCATCCGTATACTTACTTCGAAAGCTGACTACATTAAGCATGGAACTGACTAATAGTGATATAGCCAGTATTCCAATTGTAATTAAAAGAATTTTTCTACTTAGACCCATGGCGAGTGTCTTGACTATGCCTTATTAGATGCTTGTCATACAGATAGTCATCTGATGATATTTTTTCCTGCAAGTTGCAAAATACCTACCGGTACATTTATCCCAAATTGCTGCGTTTTATTTAAATCAACAGCATAACCAAAACGTGCAGGCCATCTGGGTTCAATAAATTCTATTGGCACACCCTCAAACAGCTCACTCACCATTTCTCCCAGTTGACGCCCTATACTCTTCAAGCATGGAAATACAACGGCTGTAGCACCCCACTCAGAAACCACATCATTCTTAACCAAGCCAATTAAAGGTTTTTTACCGTAAGTTTTCACAGCCTCCGCAAAATGCCGTCTCGCCCCGAGCTGATCATTGGGTTTTAAAAAAGCATCCACTTGATCATTCATCTGCTTGATGACAGGAATGGCCAAATTTGCCATCTGTTCATCTCCATCATCTCCTGTTATTAGCGGTAAAGGGTGAAATATGACTTCGATATTATTAAAGGCAGGATCATTTTCCAGAAGCTTTTTTATCCATTTATTGTAGCTTTGTGATTGAGGCATATCGGCATATATCAAGCCCACTTTCCGTACATTTGGTATTAATTGACGGAGGAACAAAAACCTTGACTTAACTGGGACAGGATAACTGACACCTGTAAAATTCACTTTAGGCGGTTGATCAAAGCTGTCAATAACACCAATACCGATAGGATCAGTAGGTGCACCAAAAATCACTGGCACATCACTTTCGAAGAGAGTGTTTTTGGCAGAAATAGTGGCGACTGTACCTCCAACATAGATCACATCATAATTCTCTTTTATTTCACGCTTTAGAATTTCCATCCCCAAAGAGGCACTATTGTCGATATAGTGATGGGTGATTACCAGGTTATCGCCTTGTCGATAACCTCTTTCCATCAGTGTATCTATGAGAGAATTACGAACATCCTCATAGGGACTTCCAACTTGGGAATCCAGAATAAGCAATCGATAAACTTTTTCTATTTCTGATGAGGAGAGAGAAGAAATCGGGATAAGGCATCCGAAAAGTGCTAATAAGGTGACAAGAGTGAACTTTATTGTGCTCATCTACCTTCTACCAAGGTAGATATCAATGCGGTACAAGCACAGGTTGAACCTGGCAATCTTATGATGGATCATCACTATCTGCTCCAAGTATCTCTACCAATCACAGGTTCTTGCTGATAAGGATTCCCAATAATTTATCCTGTATATTCAGCAGGCTGGGTCAACCAGCAAGTCCCAGATACGAAAGCATTCCTGATCCAATGGATTGCCACTAAAAAGTTGTGTAATAATAACATGTTATACGCTTACTCATGAATTGAATTATACCTCAGCCTAACGACTTTTCACCTTGAATAGTCAGCTAAACGATTCAATTCTAAGCATTTAATACCTTAATTCTCTGATCAGTCCGTTCCTTGACACCTTAGGAAACAAACCCGCTTTTATAAATATATTTTATACTATATAAATGCTATTCATAGTTTAGAAATGAATTTATTTCCTAGCTAAGGCTAGATCTTCCGTTACAACTTGTTACATCGGGTTACATCTCAGATAGGATCTTTAACATGCCTTAAACCAGAATATTGACTGTAGCTCATAACACCTATCTGGAGATTATCATGAGTAAAACAGCAATTATCATCGTCAGCCTGCTTGTACTTTTGCTGATCAGTGGAGTCGCTATTGCACGCTACAAGGGCTTTTGTAGCAATTCAGAGGCACGAATTGGCTGGATGGCAGAGAGACTGGATAAACATTTGGAACTCTCTGACAACCAGAGAGTTCACCTGGACAAATTTCGTACAGAAGTCATATCGATGACTGAAACTATACGCAGCGATCGGGAGATGTATGCTAAAGAGGCAGCCGACCTACTTAATCAAACAAGCCTCGACCGGGAACGAGCTCATACCCTTCTGATGCAAAAGCAGGCTCAACTGGCTAGCATCAGCAGTGATTTCATCGATGCATTCGCTGACTTTAGCGACAATCTTGAACAGCATCAACGGGATAAATTACAGACCATGATTCTGCACCATAAAGCTCACCGACATTGCGGACCGGGTTGTGATACCCCTGCAAACTCAAAGCAGGAATAGTTTGTGTGGATATACCCATGATCCAGTCGCCCTACTCTATTCCTTGGTAGGGCGGTTTGATCTGCTACAAAACTTATAATTTTCCCCGAAAACCAGTCTTGAACTTGGATAGTGTAGTTGGGTGGTCAATAGCAATTAAGTTATGCTAAACCTTTGAGTTACCAGGATCGCTTGATGCCTCAGATACTGCTTATTGATGATGACCAGGAGCTGGCAGCACCTCTCAGCGAGTATTTCTCCCGCTATGGGTTGAGCCTGAAATCAGCTATCACCCCATCCCAAGGCTTTGACTGCCTCCGAACTTCCAAACCTGATCTGATCGTACTTGACATCATGCTTCCTGAAATGGATGGCTTTGAGGTCTGTCGTCAGATTAGAAAAAGCAGTGATATTCCAATTCTCATGCTTACCGCCAGGGGGGAGGTAATGGATCGTGTTATTGGCCTGGAAATCGGTGCTGATGACTATCTGGCTAAACCCTTTGAGCCCAGGGAGCTGGTTGCCAGAATTCAGAATATTCTCAAACGCAGTCTGTCTCACTCTACTACTTCAGACATTCATGAACTCGGCGACATTCAGCTGAACCAAGTGCAGCAAAGCGCCTCGATTGACAACCGAAATATAAATCTGACACACCTGGAGTATCTACTGCTTGAGCTTTTTGTATTACATCCAGGCCAAGTATTCAGTAGAGATGAGATCTTAACTGCGATTAAGGGTGTCGAAGCTGATCTTTACACCAGGTCAATTGACATACTGGTCAGTCGTCTACGACAAAAAATCCAGCCACTGGACTATATCAAGACAGTTTGGGGTTCCGGTTACCGTATGGTAGAACCTACACAATGAAATTTCGGCATAGACTCAGTATCCGCTTGATAATACTGTTTATTATAATCAGTATTCTGATTATTTTCGTGCTCAACACTGGCTTCCGCTATGGTATGCGTGATGAGTTCAAGCGACTGGCGGAACCCCATCTGGTCGAGTATGTCGATCACCTGCAACAACAGATTGGAGCACCACCCGATATTCTTGCTGCTTCAGCACTGGCAGAAAGACTCAGCATCGATATACAGATTAATTCACCTGCTGACCGCTGGTCCAGTAGTGGTGTTTTCCTCAATGAACAAAGCCTGGATTTTCATCAACATCAGCTGTCAAGCGGGCGTGTTGTTGAAGTTAGTCATCAAGCCAGCCGTTTCATAATGCGGCTACAAGAAGGCGATGTCACTGCCTTGTATATCACCAAACAGAAGTTCAGTAGCTCTCAACTACCATTGATTGCCTCTATTACCATCGCTGTTGTACTACTATTGATTGCACTGACTTATCACTTTGTTCGACGTCTTTTCCTGCCAATCGAGACCATTCGTCAGGGTGTGGCCAATTTTGGTTCTGGAGACCTGAAATACCGCATCAAACTTCAACGTAAGGATGAGTTGGGAGAGCTAGCCCGTAGCGTCAACATCATGGCTGATGAAATACAGGGAATGCTGGAAGCAAAACGCCAACTTTTACTCGCTATCAGCCATGAGTTGAGGTCACCTCTAACCAGAGTAAGACTCAATGCTGAGCTTATTGAACATGGTGAGCCTAGGGAACGTATCATTCAGGACCTGAAACTGCTGGAGCAACAGTTAAACGAACTGTTGGAAACCGAACGGCTGGAATCCAATCATGCCAAACTCGATCTTCAGCTGGCTGATCCAGAGTATTTGATTAATTCGGTTACAAAGGAGCATTTTGCACAAAGCCAGTGGCAAAGTCACTTTGACAAGAATGGCGAGTTGATCCTATTGGACATTGCCCGTATCAAGCTTTTAATTAAAAACCTACTGGACAATGCCCTGCGCCATACGAACCTGCAGCATGGCGATGTGGAAATCCATAGCCAGCTGACCAAAGAGGGCTGGCATTTTCAAGTCACAGACTTTGGATCAGGCATTGCTGAAGAGCATCTGAAACACTTGACTGAACCATTTTATCGAGCTGATAAAGCCCGCCAAAGATCCACCGGGGGATATGGACTGGGGCTCTATTTATGCCGAGTCATCACTGAAGCCCATGGAGGAGAGTTGACGATTGAGAGTCAACTGGGCAAAGGTACTCAAGTCTCTGTAACCATACCCCATACTACGCCAACGGTTTAACAAAAAAAGCTTAACCAGGCAGAGAGATCCCAGTTACTTTTTTGTAGAGTGACACTGCATAAGAATCGGTCATCCCTGAGACAAAGTCTGTCAATCGTAACAACCTTGTATAGTCATCCTGCACCGGTATGGCGTCATCACCAATAAACTGCTCAGGTATCAACCGAATCATCATCTGACTTCTGGGAGTGGCGTCGGTACCATGTTCAGCGACATCATCGATAATTGGAATGAACCGTTCAAGCAGTTCACTGATGACTTGAAAACCGGCGGTCTCTATCTCGATGACCTCCGGTGCAATATAGATCTTCTCCCCAGCAACCTGAATCAGACGATCCATCTCCTTGCGATGGGGAATAGAGCTCATCAAAGGATCATCGAATTCACCTTTGAGAATTGCCGGCTCATGATCCAGAAAACAGCTTAGAATCTCACTGATCGCCTTGCTGATCACCTTTGCCCGTAAAAACTCAACCTTTTCCTTGTCGCCTCCTATGCGTTTCAGTCGCAATGTTTGAATCGAAGAGTCAGCTAAAATGTCACTGTAAAGATCAAGCGCCTGCTGATAACTGAGATGCCCGAGACGGAACCCATCCTCGATATCGATGACCCGATAACATATGTCATCCGCAGCTTCCACCAAATAGGAGAGCGGGTGACGATGCCAGATAGACAACACAGGATCTCTTCTGATCAAGCCAACCGCCTTGGCTACGGTTTCGAAATTCTCCTGATCCTGCGCTGTGAACCCTGGTTTCTTGGCACTGACCCCATCGAAACGTCCTTTACCGATGCAGGACTCTCTAGGATATTTGGTGAATGCCGCCAGGGTCGCGCAGGTCAATTGCAACCCTCCCGGGTTATCACGGTTCTGCAATCTGGTAATCACTCGAAAACCCTGAGCGTTACCTTCAAAATTGAGAAAATCCTCCCGTTGACTGCCATTCAGCACCGCAACGCGCTGCCTGCCGTAGTCAGCGGTTTCCGCCCAATGACGAATTGCATCTTCGCCTGAATGTCCGAATGGCGGATTCCCGATGTCATGCGCCAGGCAGGCTGCAGCACAAATATCACCAAAATCCGATGCCTCGTATCCTTTCAGCTTGTGCCTGGCGATGATCTGTTCACCGACCAAGGTACCCAGGGAACGACCAACGCTTGATGACTCAAGACTATGGGTTAGACGGGTCCGGACATAATCGATTTTGGAGAGGGGGAAGATCTGGGTCTTGTCCTGCATACGCCTGAAGGCGGATGAGAAGACAATACGATCGAAATCCCTTTGAAAATCCGTGCGTGAAGTTGTACTGGTCGGTTGATCTTTCGACCCAAGACGCTGACGGGATAAGAGTTGTGACCAATTCATCGACATGGGTCGATTCAATCCTTAACTATAATGCTGATTTGATTGTTGTTTGGCTGTGAATGATAGCGACAGCTTGCGACATAATCACCCCAGTATATGGGATTTCCACTGAAATAACCTGTTTCTGCGATCAAGCTGAACAAACAGTCAGGCAATCTCAAGGTCTCAGACGAAACACAGATTTTGACTCCGGGCATTCCTATCCGAAATCCGAAAACAAATCACCATTTCCCATTTATTCAATTACTTACCGCATCATTAGCCAATCTTCCATTGGTTTCCCTGCCACCCTTGAGTGCAATAATGCCAGCCAGTCCGATCAGGAATGCACCAAATATAAACTGCAGACTCAGGGTTTCTCCCCAGAACAAATAACCATAGGCGGCACCAAACAGAACAGAGGTATAGGTAAATGGGCTTACTCTGGCTGCGGTTGCTATGGCATAACCACGCGTCAATAGCAGTTGGCCTAATGTGCCGAATAATCCCAGCAGGGCAAATAACCACCACTCCGTGGCGGTGGGTTGCTGCCAATTCCAGCCCATCGGTATCGAAGAGATCAATGTACTCAACAGTGCAAAGTAGAATACCACCCTGACAGAAGGCTCGGATTTGCCTAATCTACGCAGGCTGACTTTAGCCAATGAGGCAAAAATACCCCCCAGAAGTCCGATCAGAGCGATTTGATTGAACTCTCCACCTGGATTCAGAACCAGAATGACACCGACAAAGCCGATTGCAATCGCCAGCAGGACTGTGCGATACATGGGCTCACTCAGCCAATACCAGGCAATCAACGGCATGAATAGGGGTGACGTCATCTTCAGCAGCATGCCATCAGCCAGAGGCAGATTGGCCAGTGCATAGAAAAAACAGTACATGGCGGAAACGCCAGCGACAGATCGCAGCAGATGAAGGTGAAATACCTGGGTTTTCAAGCGAACAAAGCCACCACCCCAGACCAGAGGCAGTAGCAGAGCGACTCCAAAGAGGTTCCTCATGAACACAGCCATTTCGCTTGGCAAGCTCTGTGTCAGTTGCTTTACGACAGCTCCCATAGAGGCAAACATAAATTCAGAGAGCAGGATAAACAGCGCCCCTAACAGTATATTTTGCTTATAAATCATGAACTTAACTAAGACACAGTTTATTAACGGCTAGCCTGGCGGAGAATATTAAATTTGTTTAAATTCCTGTAAATGAGTACAAGTGGCATCGCTTCAATCGTATAGTGTGTGGCAGAATTGCCAATCTAACAGATTCCGAGAGGATAAGTTCACATGTTTGACCAAACTCGCAGCCCGTTTATCGTATTGCTACTGATTCTGCTCACCGGCTGTTCCAGTGTCTATTACGATACGATGGAGAGCGTCGGCTATCACAAACGGGATATACTGGTTGATCGGGTTGAAGCCGCTAAAGATGCCCAAAGTGATGCCCAGGAGCAATTCAAGTCAGCACTTGACCAGTTTGCCTCGGTTATCCGCCTTGAAGAGAGCGATTTAAAACGGGCCTATGACGATCTAAACCACGAATTTGAATCGAGTGAGAGTGCAGCTCAAGAGGTCACGGATCGAATTGACAAGGTCGAATCTGTTGCAGAGGATCTTTTTGAAGAGTGGCAGGAAGAGTTAGAACTCTACGAAAATCAAAAATTAAAAGCCGCCAGTAAACAACAACTGAGCAAAACCAAGAGCCGCTATCGGGGCATGCTCAAATCCATGCGTCAGGCTGAGCGGACCATGCAGCCCGTACTCAATAACTTCCGTGACAACGTACTCTATTTGAAACATAACCTGAATGCCCAGGCCATCGGTTCCCTACGAGGAGAGTTCGGTAATCTGAAAGCGGATATCACCAATCTGATCAATCGTATGAACCAATCGATAAAACGTTCTGACGAATTCATACGCGATATGCAGAGTGCAAACTAGGGCCTGTAAACACGAATCCAATCTGCTGCAACTGTTACAGCCCAGGCATTCTCTTGCAGCTCACACAACCTATCGATATTCCGCAATGAAAACACGCTTTTACTATTCCGACTAAGATGATGCAGTACTTTCGTGGCAACTCTATCCCACCCTATCATCCACTATACTATCTGCATCATCTGATTGCGGTTGTTTTTTTAGTTTCGATAGCCTTCTCTTCCCATCTTTTTTTCAACGGCTTGGGCGGACATGACCTAATTCTCATAACCGCCATAATTTGTGGCTATATGGCACTCAATATTGGGGCGAATGATGCCGGCAACAATATCGGTCCCTTGGTTGGCTCTGCAGTAATCACCCTTTCCGGCGCAATCGTGTTAGCGGCGATATTCGAATTTTTCGGAGCGTTTCTCGCAGGTAGTGAAGTTATCAGTACAATCAAGCATGGCATTGTAGAGCAGCAGCAACTCGGTGGCGCCAGAGAGATCGTACTGGTGATGATCAGTGCTCTGCTTGCCAGTGGCCTCTGGTTGAATATTGCAACCGCAACAGGAACCCCGGTATCCACTACCCATACCATTGTTGGCGGTGTTCTCGGTGCCGGCATTACAATTGGGGGTGCAGCAGTTGTTAACTGGCAAGCACTGGGTACAATCACTATCAGTTGGTTCCTCTCTCCCCTGTTGGGTAGCGTGATCGCTGCACTACTTCTCTATCTGATCAAGCGCAATATCACCTATCAGACGGAGATGTCTCGTGCTACTGAACGGCTGCTTCCTGTATTTGTAGGTTTAATGGCCTTCACGTTTACCACATATCTCCTTACCAAGGGGTTGAAAATTAGTTGGCGGACAGATTTAGCCACCGCACTGCTTTGTGGGTTGAGTGTTGGCACAGGTATTTTTTTAATTATCAAACCAATCATTAAACAACATGTAGCACTCTTACCCAATACAAAATCCGCTGTAAACCGTCTCTTCAACATTCCACTTCTTATCGCTGCAGGATTATTAAGCTTCGCCCATGGTTCCAATGATGTTGCCAACGCGATAGGCCCTGTCATTGCCATAAAAGAAGCATTGGTTTCCGACCAGAGTATTACTCATACGGCACTACCTACCTGGGTGCTATTGGTTGGAGCCATTGGAATTCCCCTGGGAATCGTGTTGTATGGAAAACGCATGATCAGAACCATTGGTAATGAAATTACTGAATTTGATCAAATCAGGGCATTCTGTGTTGTCACCTCAGTAACCATCACGGTTTTACTTGCCAGCCTCATGGGGATCCCCGTAAGTAGCACCCATACTACCGTTGGTGCTATTTTCGGAATCGGTTTTCTGCGAGAAAACCTGAAAAAAAGATACGCTGTATCCATGGAAATCCTAAGGCGCCAAACAACCAAACAAAATCGACAGAAGATTGACGAATTCATCCGTCAGTTTGATGAATCGTCATTTCACGAAAAGGGCAAGCTCCTGAAAAGGCTTAATGAAAGTGACATCACCTTAAAAATCACAGAGAAGGATAGAAAATCACTTAACAAACTCCATCGTAAAGAGCTGGTCAAGCGATCGGCATTTATACGCATCCTCATAGCATGGGTAATCACCCTTCCTGTTGCCGGCCTGCTTGCTTCTTTAATCTACACCCTATTGGCCTCAACCAATCTACTCAGCATCGGATAATCATCCCTATAACCAACTATTTTTATACGTAATTGACAGCTGGACTGATCGTCATGACTATTGCCAATATTTTTCCTCATGGCTGGCAAGGATTTCTACCAACCTTCTGTAGGAATTAAAGAAATTCCTAACGCAGTGGATTTCAATATCCCACCTTTCGTGCCATAATCTGATTGGAAGTCTGGTATTTACAGCACACCAATTTATAAACTGCGTTTATGCCTTTTCTGCTGCTATCAGCAGGACGTGGTTTGTTGGTCTCTGAAGGTTAGTTACCTGTTTAATGACTATTTCCTGCCCAAGCAATAAGACACAGTTTCAGTCAGTCTCTGCTCAATCGAATTCCACACATTCCCCACCCTCTCTACTCCTGTTATTCAGCACACTGCTTATAGTTTTCTGCAGTCAGGCGAGCAGCTCTGACTCCAGTGAAGAACAGGAGTTGCGTGATTTACTCTCCTTGCTGGATAGCCAAACAGAATTAGCCACCAAAAGCAGAATGAACACTGACTATATACCTGGATTGGCGAGCATTCTCTATGGCGACGAGCTTTTGGCTCGTGGTGCCAGAACCGTTTGGGAAGCTCTTGGACTGGTACCCGGTATAAGTTTAGGAATGGAATTCACTGGTGAGAAACAGATACTCAGCAGAGGGGTTGGACATGGGTATGCTTCGGGAAATGTAAAAATACTCGTCAATGGAGTATCGTTGAACTCCACCCTACTGGGAACAGCCAATCCAGCCCTCAATATACCGATTGAACAGATAGAGCGAATAGAGGTGATTCGTGGTGCTGGCGCATCCGTATACGGTGAGTACGCCTATGCCGGTGTTGTCAATATTATTACTAAACAAGTATCAACTGGGTTACATACTCACTATGAAGTTGATTCTCACTCTGGTTTAGGTGGTTATTGGTACTGGCATGACAGTAATAACAATTTGACTGCCTCAATCAATATCTCGGGGCTTGAAGGGGATGGTCATGAAGTGGCGGTTGAAGAAGATGCCTGGTACCACGCTGGTCAGGCAGAACTCTCAAACGCACCTGGACCAACAAACGAAGCCAAAAAATATCTGGGACTGTTTTTTGATTTAAAATGGCAGGGTTGGTTTGCCTCGGTAAAACTACTTAATGATGCCTATGGTGATCACTTTGGTATTAACCACTTCCTTCCTCCTGCAGATGACCGTCTGGCATCCAGACAGACATACAGCTCTTATCGTATCGGCAATCAACACAAACTGACAGATAAACTCCACACAGAAATCACCTTTGAGATTCTCGAACATGAACGGGACAGGGATCAACTCTATATCTATCCTGCAGGATTCATAACTCCCTACCCTATTTATCTTGATTCCCATTACAAAGAGAGAAAATATGAAATTACTACCGATATGTATTGGCGGCCTAACACTCAGCATGAAACACTTCTGACGGTTAAATCTACCGACACCTCGATAGAGGAAGCTGATTGGGAGTGGCCTGATCTCCCATTTGAGCTACCGCCGAACTGGATTGATACTGAGCGGGAAAGGCACATTTTCACTTTGATAGCACAGGATCAGTATCGTTACAGTGAAGCATTTACAGTAACGGCAACCTTACGCTATGACGACTACAGCGATCTAGACAACCCAACAAGCCCACGATTAGCCGGTGTCTGGCGAGTTTCTCCAGATAACATTATAAAACTTCAGTTTGCCAGAAGTTTCCGCCCCCCCACATTCTACGAGTTACAAAACCCGGGTAAAGGTAGACTTTCGCTAAGCGCCATCAACAGCACCGAAATAGCCTATATCATAAAACAAAATGACTGGCGCAGTAATTTTATCCTATTTCAATCCGACCTCATTGATCCAATACTGTTTGATGAACTCAACTTCGGTGGCTACATCAATGCTGAGAATGCTCGACTTAAAGGATTTGAGTTTGAGTATCAACAACGCTTCGGAAACAATTTAAAACTGGACGGCAATCTCTCCTATGTAGATGCCCACTTTAGAGAAAGCGGTGAAGACCTGCCAGGTGGAGCCGAGTGGCTGGCAAATATGGGAATAATCTGGAAACCTATAGAGAGCTGGTCTACCTCACTGCAAATATCCTATGTAGGTGAGCGCACTCGTGCGAATCTCGATACCCGCTCCAGCTTACCAGCCACCACACAATATGATCTAACCATAGGTCACTATGGATCCACACCTGGATTAAAGTTCCTTTTTGGCATTAAAAACCTGACTGATGAGACGATCCGATATCCCCAACAGCTGACAACCAACTTTGAAGGAGATGCATTTTTACCCTATCCGGATGACTACCATCGCCCTGGACGACGCTGGTGGCTATCCTTGAACTACGACATACAATAACAACGGGACTTTTAATACTGTTGTCTTACGCCCAGTTGCTTATGACAAATTGCCTATCAAGGCACAAGGAGAGAGATTTGATTATTCCACAGGTTCGAAGAGCAGCACCAGATGGCCTGTTTTCGTTTGCAACCTACCAGGATGAGAACGATATTGCAGTCAACCTGATAATTTGGACTGGGGTTAACGAACCCTGAACTACCCCATTGATTGCCTATCATGGAGATTAAAGCAATCCGCAGAAAAAAGAGTCACTCCCTCTGGAGAGGTTTTCTTTTACTTATACTGTTGCTTTCCCGGACTTGTTTTGCAGATATTCTCTGGTCTGAAGACAAGCAACGACTTAACGTCGCTATAAATCTTTTACCTGCATGCCTGGGGGCAGATCTAGCTCTGGCCAATAAACTGTCACCAAGCGGCAAACTGCGCATTCTGATTCTTCACGATAATCAGAAAAAAGTCGCTCTAGCGGTATCTGCAGGATTGCTGGCACTAAAAACAATTGCCGGCTTTCCTCTGGATGTCGAGATCATCTCTACCTCTGACATACAGAAACCGGTTCTTACTCCAATCACTGCACTCTTTGTGGCTACTCCCGGTATTAAATCTGAGATTTTCAATAATTGGGTTGAATATAAACAAACCACGGTATTCTCCCCCTTTTCCGGCGATGTTGAACGTGGCGCAGTAGCAGGCATTTATGTTACCGATCGAATCCTGCCTTATATCAATCTGACCCAGGCAAAAAAAGCCGGAGTGGTATACAAACCATTTTTTCTACGAATTGCAAAGCAATATGATGAATAGGAACAGGCAACACAAAGGACCTTCGATACTGGCTAAAAGTCATAGCCTAATACTGGTTTTTACAACCCTGGGTATTACTCTTGGTATATTAATCGGAACTTATTGGTATTTGACACTTGAACCCAGATTAGTAGCACATGCACAATCCCAAGCAAACACCTTGGCACAAGCTCAGGCAACACTTCTAAGCAAACCATTGAGTATCACAAATCAAGCTCTGCTTGAGTTGAAGTTGACGCGTGCTATGGACAGTATGTTACTGATCCGTGATCCATCAATCGAATCACCACTGATTCAAAGAATCGAAATTGAAATAGACTACACAATGGTCAATATACAACCAGACAGTTTCCCACTAAGCAGAGGAAAAGATGAGTGTTTAGACTGTTTTATTTCAGAAGTACCACTGTTTCATGAGTACTCCCGTTCACTGATCGGTATAGCACGGATATATACCGGACGTGATTTTATCGATAATTTAATTAGTAATGTCCAACAGAAGCTCTTATTCTCTAGCATAATCCTGATGCTGTTACTTACTCTTGCATGGGCCACAGCTGAATGGCTATTATCGAAGCTACGTCAAAGCCAGTCTAACTTACAGTTGATAATTGATGCTGTTGCCGATCCACTCTTTGTATACAGCACAGAAAGTGATCTACTTTTGAAAAACAAAGCAGCAGAATCACTAGCTATTTCAGAATTAAAGGTCAATGGAGACTATGATAAACCTGACTACTTACCACCCCGGGAAATGATATCCAGTGTGATTCAAAAAGGCCGATCGATAAAGTACATTCACACCGTTAAACGGTCACACGGCAAACCACAACGCATGGAACTGCAAGCCAGCCCACTTTCGATAGATGATACCATTGCTGTTGTCATCACTTACCGGGATATTACAGAACATCTCGAGATCGTGGACGAATTACAGATAAAGAAACAACAGCTTCAACAATTAGCTGAAAAGGACTCCCTGACACAATTACCCAATCGCTTTCTGTTCACCAAATTACTGAATCAGGCAATCTCACGAGCAGAACGTACCAATAGTTTATTGGCAATCCTGTTTCTCGACCTTGATCAATTCAAAGAGGTAAACGATAGCCTTGGACACGATGCGGGAGATGAACTGCTGATCACCACTGCCAATCGATTGCTCCATGCCATACGTTCTGGTGATGTGGTAGCCCGTCTGAGTGGTGATGAGTTTGTTATTTTACTGGAAAACACCAAGCGTACTGAAGATGCCACTTCTGTAGCCCGTCATATCATAAAAACCATCCGCCAACCGGTCACCCTGCAAGGCAAACGGTTACAGCCGGCTGTAAGTATCGGAATCAGTATATATCCTGAGGACGGCAAAAGCGGAGAGCGATTATTGCAGAATGCCGACACCGCAATGTACCGAGCGAAGCGTCAAGGTAGAAATACTTTCAGACTGTACAACTCCAGCATGACAGCATCTATTCAGGAACGTATCAATATCATCGGAGAACTTGAAACCGCTACCGAAGAGAATAATTTTGTTATGTTATACCAGCCACAGATTGACCTCTATTCGAAGAAGTTAATCGGTGTCGAGGCCCTGCTGCGCTGGAAAAGAACAGATGATGAACTGGTTTCACCTTATGATTTTCTTGAACTCGCGGAAGAGATGGGGCTAACACACCTGATCGGTCAATGGGTCTTATACAATGTCTGCATCCAGACAAAACAATGGCATACTGACAACCTGGCTCCTCCGAGAGTAGCCATCAACATCTCTGCGAGCGAACTCCTACATGATGATTTTCTGGCCAATGTGGAGAATGTCCTGCTCACAACCGGTTGTGCTGGTGAGTGGCTGGCCATGGAAGTGACTGAAAATCTCTTTATACAACGATTAGATGATGCAGCACATCGTCTACAGAAACTGAAAGAGATGGGAATTTCGATCGTTATCGATGATTTTGGTATTGGTTATTCCTCTTTGGCACGATTAAAAAAGCTACCGATCGATCTACTCAAGCTCGATAAAGTGTTTTTGGAGAATCTCAATAAAGATAGTGGTAATCTTGCAATCGTTCAGACTGTTATTGATATGGGGCAGCGGCTAGGAATCGAAGTTCTTGCGGAGGGGGTAGAGACAGCAGAGCAAGAAACTCTTTTAATCCTGTCAGACTATCGAATTGCCCAGGGATACCGCTACGGCAAACCCATATCCGCCGAGCATTTCCGCGATAAGCTGCTGCACTCATGATCTGCTTTCATTGCAGTGATGAATAGGTCAGATGAATTAATAGGCGGCAGCCCAAATTAGGACAGCTTCAGAATAACCACAATTTAAAGCTCGACTGACAGCGGCTATCAGTTCGCTATTAACTCTCAGCAACCGATGGTTTGGCATCCTGGATAGTCGGCAGGTCATCAGGAGGTGGCATACGTTTCACAAGATCATCAGGGACTTCACCTCGACCCGCTTGATATATGGATCCTGACTCAAGCACAAAACAGATCATCACAGTCAGCAGGGTCGGTACCACCGCAACCCGAGAGATCGCCACCATCATGATATCCCCTTTGGAGCTTCCGGATGTAGCCATCATGGCCATGCCGAGTATAACTGCACTGATCGTATAACCAACCATCAGTATCCGGGTGCGGTTGGCTGACAATCGCCAGTGTGCGGCCACAAACCAGGGATCCTGCTGCCGAGTCTGCCCGGCTTTGAACCAAATGAAGCTGATCACCAGCAGTGATAGCGCCAGAGGTATCAAAAACCCCATTAACCCCACATCGAGTACGATTGAAGCCGGTGCGGCAATCAGATGACAGCCCACTAAGTTCAACATCGATAGCTCATGAGGGGTTTTGGCAGGTTTGCGAATCGCTTCATCTACATCAAATTGCATGGTCTTAATCTCTACGGGTCCAACATAATCGAATGCTGAACGGATCATTATTGGTTTTAACTATTTGAATAATATAGTAATCCTGTGTTTTTTGGCTTAAATTCAATGCCTGATCACCATCACAGGATACCTAATAAATATGACACAGATCCCACCGCACTATCCTTGATATTACGCAACGGAGAGAAAGCCTCTCGACCTGGTTCAATTTAAAGATATTAGGTTAATTGCTGAAAATTATCTTTTGATGTATCGATAGATACTATTCCTACCGTCCTGGCTACATTAATTAAGCATCTCAGGAGCCACGAAGAGAGGACATTAGATTTCTCCAGATGAGGAATAAGCAACCCAGAGTGGTGCCATTTCAGTACAGAAATTAAAGCACCGCCATTTGGGTTTGAGACTATTTTAAAATCAACAACAGAATCAGCCCCAGGTGCCAAGAGAGAGCCCCCATTCATTCTGTATTGCTGAATGGAGAACTGACCCTGCCGGGTCGATTGGAATCGTGTTAACAGACCATTGTTAATGGTTTTCAACCCAAACTGACATCTTTTTTTAATTTTCGGTTGATCTGGGAGAAATTTCCCTTACACTATCGCGCTCTTGTCTTCGGAGCGGTAGTTCAGTTGGTTAGAATACCGGCCTGTCACGCCGGGGGTCGCGGGTTCGAGTCCCGTCCGCTCCGCCACTATCCCGCAGCCTCTTCCAGTCGTCAGCAATACCTATCCCAATAATCGCCTTTATCGCCCGACACTCATTTTGTAGAAATGGATCCTCTCTACTAACAAGTGAGCGAAGTGGTGGCTTACACCTGTACGAAAACCAGGCAATGATCGGCCGAGATTATGGCAGATTGCCGCATACATCGAGTCAAATTCCCTATTGGCATCTACCCTCAAGCAACACCTTCACAAAGCCTGCGTATATATAGAATCCCTAGTAGGCATTTACTTCCTTATTCTTTAGGATAGTTCGTTTGTTACCCATTTCGATCAGATTCTAAATCTGTCGCAGGCTCGAATATTTGTTGTAAGACCCTGCTCCTGTGAACTTCTTCATCATATTTTTTGATACAAACCACAGTATTGCGGGTGAGAACTACCTAACCTTCATTCCAATCACATAATCATCCTCGATCTGTCATCATGACATTAGGGACCAACACAGCAATATGGATGCGTTAAAAAAGATTTCACCCAATAATATCCTCTGCCTTCTTCTCTCTCTGTTGTTGAGTGGTTGTATAGAAGAGAATACCGCCCCTGAAGCAGAAAATGATAGTGCTACCCTGACACAGGGGGATAGCATTCTCATCAAAGTGTTGGACAACGATAGCGATGCCAACAGTGATCCCCTGGAGGTTACCAATCTCTCCTCACCGGAGAGAGGCAGGGTTACGCTTCAGGCTGATGGCTCGGTACTCTACCAGCATGATGGAAGCGAAACAGCCGAGGACCAATTTACCTATACCGCCTTTGACGGCGCTGTAGACTCTGCACCAGCAACAGTTGCTCTGACCATACAAAGCAGTGAAGCCAGTCCAGAGGAGAACGCAGAGGACACACCATCCCCAACCGCTGTCAATCAACGCCCCCTCGCCGTGAATGACCAGTTTCAAGTTGATTCGGGAGCGCAGATCCCGCTGAACCTGCTTCAGAATGATCAGGATCCTGATGGGGATCCACTGCAAATCACCCACCTGACCAATCCACAATATGGCTCCCTGCAACTCTCAGTCGATGGCACCATTGTGACCTATCGTCACAATGGCTCGGATGCTGAGCAAGATCAATTCAGTTACATTGTTTCAGATGGCAGTATCCAGTCCCAACCTGCTCAAGTTACCATCCGAATTAGCCCCTCAAACCAAGCCCCACAATTCACCCAGTCAGGCCAGAGTCGTTCGATCGCCATCGATGAACTCTATACATTGGTTTTTCAGGCTATGGATCCGGATGGTGACGACTTGACCTATCATGTGACGGGTCTCCCCTACTGGCTGATCTATACAACAGAGACAAGAACCATCTCAGGGTCCCCTTCCTGGGAGGAGCTGGGTAATCGATATCAGATCGTCATAACGGCTTCTGACGGCCTCAACGTCACTGAAAACCAGTTCATTCTGAACATAGAGCAGACACAATCCGTGACTGATGAAATGGCGCATCGCTTATTACTGCAGACTACCTTCGGCCCGATACAGAGTGAGATAGGGCGGGTAAAAAGCCTTGGCATCAGTGGTTGGATCGACCATCAACTGAATATGAACTCCGCCTATAGCAGCCCAACGGACGGTTGGAAAACCCACCTGGAACGGACCCAAGAGATTGCGTTGCAAGCTGAACCCGGCGTTGATTGGTATGAGAGCAATCAGATTTTCAATCAACAGCCTCACAGCAGCTCGGTCAAGGATTATCAGATGGCCGCCTGGTGGGAGAGCGCCTTGGGTGCTACAGCGCCAAACCGTCAACAAATCGGCACGGACCAACTAAGACAACGCATCGCTTATGCTTTAAGCCAGCTACTTGTTGTTTCCACCAGCAGCCCAACGATGATGAGTCGAGGTGAATCCCTGGCTGTCTATTATGATCTTCTGGCAAAACACGCTTTTGGTAATTATCGACAGCTGCTGAAAGAGATTTCCACCAACCCCGCGATGGGAGTCTATCTGTCCCACCAGGGCAATCGCAAAGCCGATCCGGATACGGGTTCACGCCCCGATGAAAACTTTGCAAGGGAGATCATTCAACTCTTTACCATTGGACTGTATGAGCTGAATCTGGACGGTTCACCAAACAGGGATGGCAATCATACAACCTATCCTGATCAGGGCAGCCATACCGTTGCCACTTACACACAGACCGATATTGAAGAACTGGCAAAGGTAATGACGGGATGGGATCTCGCTGATAACAATAATTTCGGTCAGCTCCGCTCCAGCAGTGGCAACTATACCGTACCGATGGTTTTCAATCCCTCGATGCACGAGGATGAGGCAGCGGAAGGTGGCGATGGCAGGATCACCCTGATGGGACAAACCCTGTCGCTCAATTCCGGTTCGGATCAAAGCGGTCTGGACAGTGCCCTGGACAGATTATTTGCCCATCCCAACATTGCCCCGTACGTGAGTAAACACCTGATCCAGAGATTGGTAACCTCCAATCCCTCGGCAAACTATGTGGCTCGTGTTGCCCGCATCTTCAACGATAACGGGCAGGGTTTAAAAGGAGACCTGAAGGCGGTCATACGTGGAATCCTGCTCGATCCGGAGGCACGCGATGAGAGTTATCAGTCAAATCCAGCCTATGGCAAAGCCAAAGAACCTCTATTGGCGATAACCCAGTTACTCCGCGCCGCTCATGTCACACCACTGAATGGCTGGTCGAGCAAGCAAAATGTTGCCATGAATCATGTCTATTGGTACCGGGAGCCTGAAAACCAGATCAACCAGGCTGCGATGCGTGCACCATCCGTCTTCAACTTTTACAGCCCCGGCCATGTACCGAGTGATCCCTACTTCACCAGCCATCAACTGGTTGGCCCGGAGTTTCAAATCCAGACTTCACAAATGCTTGTGGATTACAACAATCTCGTGGTTTTCCTGATATCAAATCTTGAAAAAAACAGGATCATTAAAAATAGTGGAAAATCTCTCAGTGAGTTTGCCAACTTGCGTAAATACTACAGCCTCTCACTGTTAACCAGCTTCGACACTGAACTCCGGCTGTTCGAACAAGCACTTGAGAATGACTCAAATGGTGATTTTTCAAACCTCAAAGATGACATTACGGACAATAATGGTGATACGCCAAAATCCAGAGGGATCAATGCGCTGATAGACCATTTGGATCTGCAACTGCTTGGCAGTCAGATGAGCGACGAATACCGTGATGCCCTAAAACACTACCTGATGACCAGCAACTATACCAATTCAGGTAATAATTTCGAAAGAGCCAGGCGAATCGTTCAGGAAGCTTTCATTTTCATCACCACCTCCAGCGCCTACATGATTCAAAAATAGGCACCCAGTAAGGAAGCATATTAATATGGCAATGCATCGTCGTGAATTTTTGAAATCACTGGCCAGTCTTGGTTGTATCAGCAGTATGGGTAGCCTGGCACTCCCCAGGCAGGCCATCGCCGCAGCACCGAATTTCAATGACTACAAAGCCTTGGTCTGTATCTTTCTGTATGGTGGCAATGATGCTTTCAATATGCTGATTCCCACCTCAACAGATGCTAACAAAGGATATGATCCGTATGCTGAGGTTCGGGGAAGCCTGGCAGTCAACAATTCTGATCTCGGTATTGCCCAGGTAACCACCAATAGTGGCAATCTGAATCACGGGGTGCTTGGGGCAGGACAACAGAATCCTTATAATCAGAATCTCAATCAGAGCACGGCCTATACTCGGGGCATCTACCCCTTGAGTGGCAAAGGTATTGACCTGGGTGTCAATGGCGTCATGCCGGAACTGGCTCAGTTGATCATCGACAACAGAACCTCAATTTTGGCAAACAGCGGCACCCTTGTCAGACCTGTCACCCGCGATGAAATTATTGATGATAGTGCAGAGCTCCCTGTCTATCTTTTCGCCCACAATCATCAGCAGCGCATTCTGCAAACCGGTCAGGCGAATAATCTGAATGATATCGGCTGGGCGGGAAAGATTGCCGATGAATGGCACAACATCAATCAGAACAGCCCTCTGGGCCTGAACATCTCCTACGCCGGAAATGATCGCATGTTAATTGGTAACAGCTCATCCCCTCTGGTTCTTAATCCAGGTAATGTTCCAAAAATCAACCACTTGAGTGAAGACAGCAACACCAACACCGATCGCCGGGCACTTTTTAATGCCCTGGCAGGTATCGAAGGCTCCACAACAAGACTTCAATTCGGAGCTGACAGGACGGATAGCGTAACAGACCCTTTCAGAACGCTCTATAACAACAAGGAGCTCGACGCTGTCGCAACCTTTGATCAATTGAAGCAGAGCTGGGACAGCTTGGATATCAACTATGCAACGACTGGCTCCTATGGTGAAGCTCTATTCGATATTCCTACCGCGGTACAACTTGGCTTTAGCCAGTCAATTCGTGGCAATCTGATCCGCCAACTGGAAGCGGTGGCCAAAATGATTCATCTTGGCGCATCAGGAAATTTGGGTGCTGAGTTCAATCGACAGATCTTTTTTGTTGAACTCGGTGGATTTGATACGCATGCCACCCAGGTATCACAACACCCTCTGCTTCTCAGGGAGTTGAGCCTTGGCTTATGGAAATTCCAGAAAGCGATGGAGGAACTCGGCTATGCTGATAGTGTCACCAGTTTCACCATGTCCGACTTTGGGCGCACGTTGAGTTTCAACGGCGATGGAACTGACCATGCCTGGGGGTCACATCAGCTGATTATGGGTGGATATGGCCGCGGTGATTCCGGAACACTCCATGGTGGACAGATGATCGGCGAATTACCAGAGATGTTATTGTCAGGCAATGATGACTACAGTAACAAAGGACGGATGATCCCTACCCTCTCCCAGGATCAGGTCAACGCACCACTCACACAATGGTTTGGTGTCGATCAGAGCCAGATTCCTGATCTGTTTCCTAACATCAGGAACTTCCAAACCGGGGCTGGTATCGAAACTGCCTTTGCACCAATCTTTGTGTAGAAAATGCAGGCTCATCAGCCATGCTTACTGCCCCTGACAGAAGACTTTGCATCAGGCCGAATCTGTTAGGGCTTGTTAACACTAACCAATACGTCCTGCTGGGACTTTTACAGTCCGAGGGGATTATCTGGATCGACACCATCCATAAATGGCTGATTTCGTAACCGATGAGTGACCTGGTAAACCAGACCTATCCAGTTGCCGATTACCGCTTCTGCCGTGTCATGCCAGGTATTATCCAGCCTCTCGATAACCAGTGACTCGGGAAACTCAGGTATCGCATTTCCCAGTTTTTTTGCCAGATCGATCCTCTCGTGATACTCATCGAAGATGGCCTGACTTCTCAGACTAAAGTAGTTTTCAGGGAACGGAGGATAGTCACTACGAACACCTGAAATATAGAGATTGACCTCACGCTTATACTCTTTGAGTAAACTGATTGTGTCATATTCGGGATGTCCCTGAAAATAGACCACACGAAACCCATCCCCACTGACCGCCAGGTGTACCCCAGCTTCTTCACTCTCAACCAGCACCTTTAATCCCGCCTGATCAAATTGCTCTCTTGATATTTGGTTATAGCGTGAATGTGGTACATCGAATCGGGTATTGACGTCATTCACCAGAGGGTGCGATGCATCCTTGACCCGATGACTGAAAACACCCCAAAGCTTGTCGCCCATATGGGTGCGTTGCTTACCATGATGGGACTGCACCACAGCATGGGTCGCAAGACAGGAACATAGCACCGAGGTTACGTTCTCGTGGGCCCAGTCGACAACCTCGGTCAACGGTTTCCAGAAATCCTCTTGAGCCAGGTCCGGATGGGTAACATTGGCACCGGTAATGATCAAGGCATCCAGCCCACCCTTTTTGATCTGTTCAAAGGATTCATAGAATGCATCGATATGCGCTTTTGCTTTTTCACCACGGGGTAGCACATCCAGGGTAAAGGGATGAATAAAGAATTGGGCAATCGGATTCGCCTCACCAACCAGACGAAAAAACTGCCTCTCTGTGGCTTCAATCGCCGCATCGGGCATCATGTTCAACAGACCGATATGCAACTCCCTGATATGCTGATGAGTCGCCCTGTCAGGCGAGAGAACGTTCTGACCCTCCTCTCGCAGACGATCAAAAGTCGGTAATTTTGTATGTGCTACCAATGGCATTTCAGGACTCCCGCTCGATTACTTGTTCCAGAAGCGTGAGAAAATCGGCTTCGCTTTTAACTTGTGCAAGCTCATGGGTGGTTACTGTGTACCCATATTGTGCTGCAATCGATTCATAGCGTGGTATTCTGGCTCTGAACAGTTTTGGGAATACCCACCGGGTAAAGTCATTCGGTTCGATAAGGGAAACATAGTCCACATCTTTGCTTTCCATGTACTCAGTCAACTGCTGATCAAGAAAAGCCTCTCTGTAGTAGAGTGGCTTCGGATGGGATACTGATCGAGCGATCAATGACTGCTCATCCTCCTCACTGGCTCTTATATAGAGTATGAGTGAATGATCATCAATAAACTCTAACAGTCCCGGTTCATCCAGCTCGCAAAGACTGCCACCCACATCGTTTATGAAGTGGTTATAGCCATAAATCAGTTTTGCCTTACGCATAAATGCAGGCACATCATACATGGCAGCAATCTCTGCTTGTCTGTGCAGGTTCTGTCGCCGTTTGAATTCGGTCAAAGACAACCCACCAAGTTCAGGATCACCCAACATACCAAGAAAGGTAGAGACCGGATTCAGATTATGAAACGTGACATTGCTGCGGATAAAGATCGAATCTGAGTGGAGTAGGTCTCTAAGCAAAGGCACACTCATCGCCTGCTCTTTGATGGTATCCAGAATGGCCTCACCAAGATAGCGGGTACCGATTCGATAGTCTCCGGAGTAGTGAAACCAATCATTGCGCCGCAGTAGATTTGAAAGCCGTGTCTTCCCCACACCAGACATGCCCATCAGGGTGACACATTTTCTATCCCAATTACGGAATTGTTCCGGGCTCAATCTCACTGCCAATTTCTCCTATCGCAAGAGGCACACATTCTACGGAGAAGCCAGGTTGGATGAAAGTCATACAGTCAAAATTAAAGTAATGATAATCATTATCAACCGTTTCTCAATTATTTTGTCTGTTGGGTCTTATCTGAACATGCTCCGCTTAGAGATTTGCTGAAGAAAGTCATCCAGAATCATCCGCACCGCCAAACACCAAAACAAGCTATTTTCATAGACTTTTCATAATGTTAATAGGTATTTATAGATTGCCGCAATAACCCAGGGGTGGCTCGCACCCGGTTTTGACAATTGCCCCTGTTACGATAGGCTCTTCTGACTGGCAAAAAGGATTCAGAACTTAGATGGATGCGTCGTTACGCGGCCGATTCAGTCTGTGAAATCAAAATAAGCTGGCATTGATCTGAATGGCTTCAGGCCGAGTTCGTTACGATCACCCTTCAGTACCCCTGGCCGGCTCATCCTGAGTTGAGCTATACCCATAGTCCATCACACTTCGACCGCCTCAGAGCTTTCTCTGAATTAAGCCGGTATCCGGTGTAATATTTACATGAGACATCTCTGTCAACCAACTGTTTTTTCAGAATATCAGCATATATCAAGACAGCTCCAAGATGGCAGTCCGGAACTGGCCATTGTAAGCATCATCGGTTGTTATCTCTTCAGTGATGCAGATTGCTTCTGGTAGTGGAGTTACATCACCCTCTCTCCTTTAACAAGCGCAGGATCCTTGTTATTGAGCCAGGCCGAGTTCAAAGTGAGCGCTGAAACTTGAAGACATGATTAGATGGCCACGCTAGGGGAACTATTCCATTTCCACTCGACCGGCTAAACAGAGTTGATGCATAAGCCGGATCTCTATCACTGATCAAAGTCGCGTTAAATTGTAAAATAAGTTAACATTTCGGGAAGTTAATTCACTATCATTGTGAGGCACTTTAGTTCTATCTATCAGACCCAAAGATCATACCAGTCGGCAACAATGGAGAAAGGAGCACCAATTTCAACGGCTGTTGAGTTTCTGAATGAAATTCAGTAAATAATCAAGCATTGAGACTGTTAGCCGTTATTGAAACAGACAGGGACAAGCAAGCACAGAATCCACCTATAGACTGCAAACACCGATCACTATGCCCCATGTACTTATCATTGATGACCAATCAATAACCCGTATGATTCTTCAAGAATTGGTCGGTTCAATTGATGCTGATGTCTCGTCTACCTGTTTCGCTGATCCCACTGAAGCGCTGGATTGGGCCAAAACCCATGAAATAGACCTCGTGATCACCGATTACAAAATGCCTCAGATGGATGGTATAAAGTTTATTAAGTGGTTAAGGCGCATACCGGGTTGCAGCGACGTACCCGTTATGATTGTAACCTGCGTGGAGGACCAGTCGGTTCGCTACTCTGCCCTAGAATCCGGCGCCAACGACTTCATCACCAAACCCATCGATCATACTGAGTGCAAAGCCCGCTGCAACAACATGTTGACCATGAGTCATCAGCGGAAAATGATCAAAGATCGAGCGCTTCTACTGGAACAGGAGATACGCAAAACCACCCAGGAGCTTCACGACCGGGAACAAGAAACCCTGATGCGTCTGGCAAAGGCTGGCGAATACCGGGATGAAGATACCGGTAATCATATTTTAAGAATCTCCAGGTACTCTCTGCTTATCGCCAAAAAACTCGGATTATCTCAAGAACGCTGCGATTTGATTGCGCAGTCGGCTCCTATGCATGATATAGGCAAAATTGGTATACCCGACGCTATCCTGCTCAAACCCGGTAAATTGACCGCGGAAGAGTTCAAAATCATGCAACGACACACGCTACTTGGATACGAAATACTCAAAGACAGCTTATCGAAGTATATTCAAACTGGAGCGATCATTGCTCTGAACCATCATGAAAAGTACGACGGAAAGGGCTACCCAAATAATTTGAACGGTGATGAAATACCTCTGGAAGCCAGAATTGTGGCAGTTGCTGATGTTTTTGATGCCTTGGTCTCAGATAGACCCTATAAAAAAAGCTGGTCAATAGAAAAGGCCATTGACTATATTAGCCAAGAGAGAGGATCCCATTTTGATCCAGACTGCGCAGATGCATTTCTCAGTGAAATGCAGGAAGTGGAGGCCATCCACTATGCCCTGCGTGGAAACCTCGAAGGAATGCATTCTTGAACGAGCAAACAGTCACGACACGGAGACCTGAGACCGCCTCACATGAAAGTGATCAGGTCTATTACAGCCTGAGCTCATTTGTCAGCTTTGTCGCATTTGTTGGCTTGACTTTGACCTATCTGTGGTCCACATCGACGCTGGTTAGCCTCACTACGCTGGTATTGGCCTGTCAATTCCTGCTGCTCCGTTTTATAGAGCACTATAAATGTCTCTATTCCTCCAGCCCAATCAAACGCAATTTATCAATTACGCTCGATCAGCTTTTTCTTGGGCTGATCACCTTTGCTGGCGGTTCAGCGCTGCTCCTGTTACCTCTCAGCAGTGTTTTGATTTTTGCATCACGCTTTTTTGGCAGACCCTACCTTTGGGTAGGAATTGGAACAGCGTTTACTATGCTGTCCACTACACTGCATCTCGCACTGCAATTGGAGTTGCTACAAGCATTACTACTAAGTGTCCTTGCGCTAATACCCCCTGCCCTTGTCTCCATACGCAGATATGGCGCTTCGAAAGAGGACAAACAGGACCAAAAAGAGCTGCCCACATTACCTCAACTGCAAGAGGAGCCCGCGGAACAGACTGAATCAACTGCAGAACTACAGCAATTTACCGGACAGCCTGTGAAACGCAATATTCAACGTATATTGATATTGTCCCGTAACAAAAGCAGCATAACCCTGCTCTCCCGCCAACTATTCGATTGGGGACATGAAACGACAACCTGCAGTAACAGCCTGCAGGCATTCAAACACATGCTCTCTCGCAGTCAGGGAGAGGTTTTCACCCCCTACTCTTTTCTCATAGTTGATGGAGAAAATCTGGATATTGAGCCACTCTCATTGGCTCGCTTGATCAAGAATGAACCACTACTTGATGATGTTCGACTGATCTGTATTCAAACATCTTTTTACAATGAGAAGTATGCGCACAGATTGTTGCGTGCAGGCTACCATACCCTACTCGAATCCCCATGGACCAAAGAGCAACTTTTCAGCATCATCAGTTACGACAACAAGACGTACACCTCCTGTGATAATGTTGTAAGTTTGGTTAAACACCGTACCACCAAACAGGCTTACACCCGCCAAAAAGAGATTTTACTGGCAGATTCACCTTCACATGAGCGGGATTCGTTAAGCCACGCCTTGACTCAGGCGGGGTATAACATTCATTTGGTTGATAATGGTGACCAGGCTCTGGATGCACTTGAAGAACACTTTTTTGATTTAGCCATCATCAATCTTCAACTACCCATCATGAGCGGCACTCAGGTAGTCAAGCTTCATCGATTTACCACCCCTTACAAACAATGGGTTCCGTTTATCTTTATGGAAGATGAAGAGAATCCAGAAACGCTCAATCTCTGTCATAGTATCGGGGTTGATATCTGTCTGTTTAAACCGATCACACCACAAGAGGTACTCCTCTCAATTCTTGCCGCACTCGATAAGGGTGATCTGCAGAATTTGACCTATGTCTCACGTAAAACAGATCCGATACAGTTTAAGAACAATAAAATTCAGGATGCCATGCTGCTTGATCACATGACTCTGTTGAGATTGGAGAAACTGGACAGCGGCATCTCATTCATCAATGAACTGTTCAAGATATTTGAATCCGAAGGCCGCTCTATTTTGCGTGAGATGGAGCGTGCTGTAGCCCAGCGTCAGCTCGGTAAATTTCTTGATCAGGCGCAAATACTCCTGGATAGTGCTGGTCAACTGGGGGCCATACTACTCTACGAGCTCAGTCAACAGGCCTCAAAACTCTCTGCCCGAGAATTTGAATACAAAGGATCAGATCTGCTGAGTGAATTGCAACAGACGTTCAATTTAACCTTGCATGCTTATACTCACTATCTATCTCAAAGAGCATCAGCCATTCAATCGGAACCAAACAGCAACCCCTCCAAATAGCAGTTCATCATCAGACTGCTGCAAGCCTAGACGAGCCATCTACTGATGCGTGGATAGTAGTTGACAGGTTCCGGGGAATACGAATCAAGGGGGACTAGGGCCTGCTAGGGCCTGTTAACACGAATCCAATGCGCCCTAGTCAGAATTCTTGATATTCAGATAATGACGCAACGCCTGACAGGTTAAGCCATAGGTTGTAGAGATCTGGGTCATCTGCTTAACACCCTGATCATTCAACTCCGGCTGTTCAATACGGGAAGCTGAAGCACAAATCGTCATCAAAGAGTAGGCCCCGATACCTGAGGCGTTATCTGCTAATGCATGGGCACAATCCTTATATCTTCTTACGTCATGCAACTCGATTGCTTGATGCATTGAGGTCAGTAACGCTTCAGAATCATGTAGAAAACTATCCGCCAAGTGCGACATGAATTCTGGATCCTTACTCAACTTCTCGAGACCTTTCAGCGTAGTCACATCCAGAATTCTTCCACTCTTTTCCTGATTGGCTGCACGAACCGGAAAATCGATTATGGTATCGGTTATCACTTCAGTGGAGTCACCACCCAATATCTCTTTGACCACATCCAACAGATGCGCAGACCTGACAGGCTTGGTGAGATAGGCTTCGACACCAATAGCCTCGCACTCTTCTGCAGCCTCCCGAGTGGCATTTGCGGTAAGAATGATGAAGGGTATGGCAGGCCCTTGCTTTTCCATCAAGCGATAGGCCTTAATGATGTCAACCCCCCCAATATCCGGCATTTGCAGGTCAAGTATTGACAGGTCAAATGTTTCATTTTTCAATAATTCAATGGCATCCTGACCATGACTGACCACCTCAATCTGGTGCCCTTGTAACTCAAGGATCTTTTTCACTACCTTTTGATTGATCGGATTATCCTCTGCAAGAAGGATACGGGCATGTTTGGCAATGTTATGTTCGGCAGAGGTGAAAATCCTGGGTGGTAAATTGGTGCTGGTTTTGCGTTTTAAGGCATATTGCAGAACATGGCGTACCTTCTCCGGAGTAATCGGAGTGGTTACCACCGCACTGAAGCCTTCATGGCACAATCTGTTCTCATTCTGAAGATTTGGGGAGTAGTTGGTAACACAAACCAATCCAAGATCGTCCAGGCTTTGCTCTGCACGGATGGTATGAACCAACTCCTCATCAGCAAGATCGCTATGAGTCTCATCCAGTATTGCAATATCATAGGGTTCCTTAACCTTAACGGCATTGAGCAACTCGAGAAATCCCTCTGAAAGGTTAGTGTAGACGTTCACGTCCAACTCCCACTCCTGCAATCCATCCAGCAATTCCTGCTTTCCAGATAGGAGATCGGTGAACAATAACACCCTGGCATCTTGAAAGCGTTCTATGTCAATAGGATTGTCACTGGAAATAGCTGGTATCTGAAACCAGAAACGACTACCTTCCCCCAAACGGCTCTCCAAACCTATGGTTCCATCCAATAACTCGACCAATTGTTTGGTAATCGTTGTACCGAGGCCACTACCGGTATAGCGGCGGGTAGCGGAATCATCACCTTGTTCAAACCATTCGAAAATCCGTTTTTGTTGGGCCTCAGAAATACCGATACCCGTGTCTATGATTTCAAACATTAATCTAGGAACACTATCTTCACTCTCCGCTGATGTGTATGGCATTACCTTCAACACGATGCCGCCCTGGTCGGTGAATTTGATTGCGTTGTTCAACAGATTGATCAGAATCTGCCGAAGCAGCTTTGAGTCGGTTTTGATTACTGGAGAGATATCCAGGTCTATCCAGCAATTCAGCTCAATACCTTTGGTATCGGCTGTCGGTTTCATCATCGATATCACACTGTCTGTAAGCTCGGATAGATCCTGGTCAGCAAGCCTTACCTCAACCTTGCCAGCCTCAATCTTGGAAAAATCGAGAACCTCCTCGATAAGATTGAGTAGTGTCTCCGCGGATGCCTGGATGGTCGACATGATCTCTCGCTGTTCCAATCCCATTGGCGTTCTTGCAAGCAGATCGGTCATCCCGACCACACCATTCAGGGGAGTACGTATTTCGTGACTCATGTTGGCCAGGAAACGACTCTTTGCCTGACTCGATGCTTCAGCACGCTTTTTTTCACGCTCAATCCGCAACAGCAGTAGAGCAACATAGAGTGTTGTAACCAACAGCCCGAGTAACAGTCCAATACCCAGAACCTGTTGCTCTTTCCAAAAGTCGCTGATCAATATCACGGAAGCAAATCCAAGTGTGGATAGTGTGCTTGTGAAATAGAGAGATGGTGTGCCAAAACGAAATCCGTTTCCCAGACTGATCCAAAGATAGAATACATAGAGCATCGAGGTGGTTTCACCACCGATCCACATCGCCAGGGTAATCATACTGACATCGAATGACATGGTGATTGTACGACGGATAGTGAAGACCAGGGGCTTCCACGCAATCACCATGATGATAATCAAGCTGCAGAGGGTATAGAGCAGCGCCATCTGCACGAGTGTGGAACTACTTTCCGAGGGTATGAATAGGTAGACGTAGACAGTATACAGGCACAATACCAAAGCGATTATCAATCTGACAATCGACTGCTCAGATTCCCGATCTGGCGCCTGATTGAACTGGCCTCTATATCTATTCCAAAATTTTGACCACATCTTGTGCTATTCCGAACTCGTATCCCATAAACCAAGCTTAGCTCGACATTCAACCACTACCGCCCGACTTGCGGGGCTTCGCCCTGTGAGTTGCTTCTGCAAGCAGAGGATTGTCTGGCCAATAATGCTTTGGATATCGACCTTTCAGCTCTTTTTTCACCTCAGCATAGGTTCTTTGCCAAAACCCGGCAAGATCATCAGTGATCTGTATCGGCCGATGTGCCGGAGAGAGTAGGTGCAACATTACCGGCACCCTGCCCTGACAGATCCTTGGCGTGTCATTCAGCCCAAACAGCTCTTGCAGCCTTACTGCTAACACCGGTGTTTCATCGGCGCTATATCGTAATGGGATTTTTGAACCACTGGGAACGGTAAGATGCGTTGGCACCAATGACCTCAGGGTTTGTTGCTGATCCCAGGAGAGCCGGGCCAGAAGAACGGCTTGCAGATCCAGGCGCTGTAACTGCTGTTTGCTCTGAATCGTTTCAAGCCAGGGTGTTAACCAGCTCTCTAGATTTTCATAGAGCCAATGATCCGATAGGTCCGGCCATTCCGGGTCATCCAGCCGGCCAACCAACCAATTGACTCTGAGTTGCCATTGTCGCACAGCCTTGGACCAGGGCAAGGCCTCGATCCCCATCGTCCGTACTCCTTCTATCATGGCGGCCTTAACGGCTTCAAGATCGGGATTGGTGAGTTTTTCCCGACTCAATACCAGTGCCCCAAGACAGATCTCGGATGAGGTTCTTACCCGCTCTTGCTTAGGATCCCAGCAAACAACCGATCTCTCTTCGAGTGTAATTTCGGGCAGTCCATGCAACGCCTTCAAACCGATGGATGCAGCCAGTCGGATACGCCCTTCATTTTGCCCGGCATCTAATTGAACTGCGACCAAATACTCTTCCCCGGCAAGTGGATCATCTTCTGCAAGCCGCACCGCCCGACCGGTGACCAATTTATAACGACCATGTGCGGATCGTTGTGCGATACGGTCGGGAAATGCCAGAGCCAGCAGCTCCCCTACCGATAACAGATCATCTGATCTGGTTCCCCCACTGGGCCGTAATCGCCTCATCCAATCCCTACTGATCCGGTCAAGATGACGACAGGCACTTCTATGCCGGGATTTTGTGAGGTTCCTTTCCCGCCACTGTTGCAGCAGAGTGAGTCTCAAGGCTAAATCACTACCATCCTCTCGGATCGATAAAGGATCCCGTTCAGTAATCAGAGCCACAAGATCACTGACCAATTGCAACTGATCTTCCGGAGCATGCATCAGCATATGCGCCAGACGCGGATGGGTCGGTAATTCAGCCATACGCCTGCCCAGTTTTGTGATCATTCCTTGCTGATCGACCGCACCGAGTCTCTGTAACAGAGTCACAGCCTGTGAGAAGGCCCCCTTTGGAGGCGGGTCAAGCCACTGCAACTGAGTTGGATCTGAAATACCCCAGCTGGCCAGTTGCAGTGCCACTGGCGCCAAGTCGGTCTGCAGAATTTCCGCTGGGTGATGAGGTAACGACCGGTTATGGACAGGTTCACTACAGATGCGATAACAGACCCCGGGACCCAAGCGACCAGCCCTACCGGCACGTTGATCTGCCGCGGCTTTTGAGACCGGAACTGTCTCCAACCGGGTTAAGCCGAGCGCCGGTAGAAAGCGAGGCATACGGGACCAGCCACCATCAACCACCACAGTGATACCCTCGATCGTCAGACTGGTTTCCGCAATTGAGGTGGTCAGTACAATACGGCGTCTGTTGTGTGCGTCGGGGAGTATGGCGCGATCCTGATCTTCCTTTGCGAGATCTCCATACAGAGGAGAGATGAGAACAGGCTGGGGCTGGTTTTTCATCTGTGCTTCGAGCAGCTTTTGAGTACTACGGATTTCACCGACACCAGGAAGAAATGCCAATATATCACCCTGCTCATCCTGCCAGGCCTTGATGATTGCCCTGACAACCTGCTCGGCAATTTTGCTTTTGTCTACTGCCTGATCAAGGTAATGATGTACTACCGGATACTGCCTTCCCTGTGCCTGAATAACGACAGCATCATGCAGTAACCTACTGACAGCTTGCTGATCGAGGGTGGCCGACATGACCAACAGACGCAGGTCTTCACGCAAGCCCTGCTGTGTATCCAAGGTCAGTGCGAGTGAGAGGTCGCTGTGTAGATTGCGTTCGTGAAATTCATCGAAGATCACCAGCCCTACCCCGGGCAGTTCCGGATCCTGTTGTAAACGGCGGGTCAAAATCCCCTCGGTCACCACCTCGATGCGCGTGTTGCGGGAAACTTTTCGCTCAAGACGTATTGAATAGCCGACTCGTTCACCGATCTGTTCACCCAGCAAACTGGCCATTCTGGCGGCAGCCGCCCGAGCGGCGAGACGCCTGGGTTCGAGTAACAGAATTCCGTTTCCATCCAGCCAGGGGCTGTTCAGCAGTTCGAGAGGTACCAGGGTGGTTTTACCGGAGCCGGGCGGCGCACTTAACACAGCCCGGCCCTGAGTCGCCAGGGTTTCAGAAAGTTCTGTGATGACCTGTTTTACTGGTAGCTCTATCACTCAACTCTATGCCACCGGCAGATGATCAGTATCCCGGTCGCATTGCACATGCAGATCAAATTTCAGATCATCGGCAAAATCCTGTGCCACGATCCAGATCTGATTGAGCTCTTCACTCAGAGTTGGCAGCACGGTAAGTGAACTGCGGGTTCGTTTCTCATCAAAGAAGGCAAAAGGCTCGTCGAGAAACAGAAACTGCCCCCCTTTGACGGCGCGGGCGACCAGTTCCTGGGAGAGTGCCAATCTTACTGCCAGCATGATCTGCCGCTGGGTTCCACTGGAAATCTCATCCAGATCCATGAAATCCCGTTTCTCGCTGGAGAAGGCTCGCACCGTCAGGTCATCATCAATCTGCAGATGCTCATATCGATTTTCCGTAAACAGCGGAAGTGTCTTACTGACCAATCCCCGCAGTTTGCGATTAAACTGGTGTGAGACTTCCCGGGTGGTTCCCCGAATCAACTCATCAGCCAGACTACAAGTCTGAATGTACTGCTGTCGCTCATCGATCTTCTCATTCAGGCTGGCCATCATCTCTTTGAGTCTTGCCGCCCTATCCAATCGCTCTTGTTCAATGCCAATCGACTGATTAAGATCATCGGCACGCAATCGGATTTGCTCCAAGACACTATTCAGCTGATCCAACTCACTGGCAACACTGTCCCGAACTTCCGCAACCGATGCTGACCAATCACTGATCCGGGAGACCAAACGGCTACGTGCGGCACGATCAACGATCGCGGGAGTCTCCTCAACAACAGCTGTATCGGTAGTGATTTCATCCGGATCGGCGTCAACAGCTGACAGTTGAGTATCCTGTGTCTCATCAGGCACAACTTCTGATGGCACTTCATCCAGCCGATTGAGAACGTCTGCCAGGTTTGAAGCGGTCTCTGAATAGGCTGCCACTCGACGCTTCAATACCCCCCGGCGGATCAAATAGATCAAAAACAGCAGACCAGCGCCAGCCGCTGCATATAACAACCAGGGCATTGTTGCCTCACCCCAGTCAGGAACCATCTGCACAAACCACTCATTCAAGCGGACTGACAACTCATGCTCCGGCATGTTGGTCAGCAGGTACCAGGCACCACCGGCAACGGCGGCGATCAAGAATAAGATCAGGCTGAGAAACCCTGCACTGCCAGCCTTGGAAGCTGATTTGGCGCGGATCGGCATGGCGTCCTGATAGGCCGTGGATGCCGTATCCAGCTCTTCCATCAGCTGTTGGGTATCATCAAGTTGTCGGGAAATCGTCTGACGTTCACTCTCGAGGCCTGGCATCAGTGACGGATCGATATCCAGCTCGACCATCTGTTGTTGTAATCCATCCAGCTCCTGCTGTCGTTGGCTCAACTCCTCTTCAGCATCATCCCGATCCTCCTGACAGGCCGCATCACAATACTCAAGGGTCACCAGTCCGGCCATGGTCTTAACCGCATAACTGTGAGGATGGGGGGTTGTGATCTCCCGCTGAGCCAGATAGAAGGATTCTACAAATTCTTCATATTCGAAACCGATAAGCTGATAGATCCGATCTGCCACCTGCTCAACCCCACGCACCACCTGATCATCATCGTTCGCACCAGCAGGGGCCAGGCGGGCGCTATGATTCCCGGTATCATCGAGGAAGCGCTCCAATCTGTAGCGCACGCCATCTCCACAGGTGAATTCAAGCTGTGCCTCGCAATGGGTTTCACCCCAGCGTATGACTTTGGTCAACTCTTCAGGACCCAACGAAAAGGTCCTGCCGAAGAGCGCAAAACAGACGGTCTCACCGATCGAGCTTTTGCCTGATTCATTGGCCCCGGAGATGGCGATCAATCCTTGCTCAGGGATCTCTGGTAACTTCAGACTGCTGTATTTCAGTACATTACTGGCATTAACTGAATGTATGATCATGACCAACCCTCGTCAGCCAGAACCCGAAGCTTGTTCAACACCATCTCAATGGCCTGATCAAAGGACTGCTCGTCAAATGACTCCCCTGAATTCAAGCGACGCTCCCGCTCAGCATTGCAATAGTCCATAAACTCTTTCGCAGATGGGCCAATTTGCATCATTTCATCCTGGGTTGCCTGTTCAGACGTCGACATACGATCCCCCTTTCTTGTTGTATACCGTCAGCCCCGCCACATCCTGATAGCAGCGGCCCTGCCAAGTATAGGGAGTTCTGGGCAAGAGGTCATCATTCAGGCGTTACAACTTGTTACACTGGGATACACCTCAGAAAAGATTTTTCGGGTTTGTGCCTCCATAATTCTCGCTAGATTGTGATTCGAGCCAGCAAACAACAGTACATTAGGTAGGTTTGACAAATTTGACCGGGACATACATACTGGTCGGTATGTTCCAGTTCAACGAGCTGTGAAAACCATGGCAGATGCCGATAAAACACGCCAAGCTCTACTCGAAGCGGCCTACGAAGAGATCTACCGAAATGGATTTCAGGCGGCCAGCCTGAACACCATACTGGAGAGAACCGGCGTGACCAAAGGCGCTCTCTACCACCACTTCAGCAGTAAACAGAAGCTGGGATATGCGGTAATCGATGAGATAATCAGCGAGAAGCTGGATCGGGAGTGGCTCACTCCCATACAGCAATCCGGACACCCAATCGACGTCATGATCGATGTGATTCAGCTGGCCGGGCAACAGATTACCAGTCAGCAGATCGACCAGGGATGCCCTCTCAACAATCTGGCACAGGAGATGTCACCGATCGACCCGGGATTTCGCCAGCGGATCGATCACCTCTATCGAAAATGGCAACAGAGTATCGAGAAACTACTCCGTGATGGCCAACAGGACGGTGCGGTAAAAGCGTCCATCAATCCTGCCGATGCCGCACTGTTCATTCTGGCATCACTTGAGGGTTGTCTGGGTATAGCAAAGAATGCACAAAGCATCGATGAGTTGAAACGGTGCGCACAGGGCCTGGTAGGCTATCTCGACAGCCTACGTTGCTGAAACCCGTTCAGCAGGACTCAGCAATGAAGCTTTAGAAAAAGTAAGCATGGATTGAACGTCATAATATCAACAATATTTCGTCGACAGGGTGTAGATCATGAGTGAGTCCTTTTTCAGGTTTGTCCTAAAGCACAAGATCCTAGTGATCCTATTGACTGTTGCAGTCAGTCTGATGATGGGCAGTGGTGTGCAGCACCTACGCTTCAATAACGACTACCGGATGTTTTTCAGTGAAGAGAATCCACAGCTGAAAGCGTTCGAAATGTTGCAGAATACCTACACCAAGAATGACAACGTGCTGTTTGTCATCGAACCACAGGATGGCGAGGTATTCACCCGTGAAACCCTGATTGCGGTATCGGAGTTAACCAAGGAAGCCTGGCAGGTACCCTACTCCATCCGAGTAGACTCGATCACCAATTTTCAACACACCTATGCCGAAGGGGATGACCTGATCGTAGAGGATCTGGTGCTCAACCCAGCCTCACTGAGTGACGAGGAGCTGGCCACCAAGCAACAAATCGCCACCAATGATCCTCTTCTGAGGAATCGATTGATCTCTCCATCTGCTCACACGACTGGCGTAAACGTCACCGTACAGCTACCGGGTAAGAAATTGACCGAAGTCCCGGAGGTAGCGGCGAAGGTTAAAGAGATGGCGAAAAACCTGGAGGCCAGCTACCCGGATATCAAGGTACACCTGACCGGCATGGTGGTCATGAACAATGCGTTTCCAACCGCTTCCCAGGATGACATGAAGAGTCTCTATCCGATCATGTTCGGAGCGGTTATCCTGGTACTGGTGCTGATGCTGAGGTCGATTCCGGGCACCATATCCACTCTCATCATCATTCTGCTGATGATTATCGCCACCATGGGACTGACCGGTTGGTTAGGTATCAAGATGTCTCCCCCGACAACCACGGTACCGATCGTCATCATGACCCTGGCAATCGCAGACTGTGTCCACATACTGGTCAACTTTCTCCATTTCATGCGAGAGGGTGAAGCTAAATATCAGGCCATGATGGAAAGTCTGCGTATAAACCTGCAACCGATTTTTCTCACTACCCTGACCACCGCCATCGGTTTCCTCAGTCTCAACTTCAGTGATGCACCACCATTTCGGGATCTGGGCAATATGGCGGCCATGGGGGTGGTATTGGCTTTCCTGTTATCAATCACCTTTCTCCCTGCCATGATGATGCTGCTACCGGTAAAAGCGCTGAGTGGCGACACCATGGGCAGTCTGGCCATGGTGAGATTCGCTGAATTCGTGATCCGCAATAAAAAGCAGCTGCTGTGGGGGATGGGCATACTGATTCTGTTCCTGATCGCCCAGATACCCAACAATCGCCTGGATGACAGATTTGTCGAGTATTTCGATGAAACCATCGATTTTCGTCAGGATACCGATTTTGCCACCGACAATCTTACCGGAATCTATCTGATTGAGTATTCGCTGGAGAGCGGTGAAACCGGTGGTATCAGCGATCCCGATTTTCTGCGTAAAGTTGATGGATTTGCCCAGTGGTACCGGCAGCAGTCCCATGTCCTTCACGTCAACACGATCACCGACATCATGAAACGCCTCAATCGTAACATGCACGGTGACGATGACAGTTGGTACCGCCTGCCGGAGCAACGGGATCTCTCGGCGCAGTATCTGCTGCTCTATGAATTTTCCCTGCCATTCGGCCTGGACCTCAACAATCAGATCAATGTGAAGAAATCCGCGACCCGATTCACCGTCACTCTGGAGAGCATTTCAACCCAGCAACTGCTGCAGATTGAAGAGGACGCGCAGCAATGGCTGTTGGAAAACGCACCTGAGATGCGCATTGATGGCGCCAGTCCCTCTGTGATGTTTGCCCATATCGGTAGCCGTAACATCATTGCGATGCTCAAAGGTACCACCACCGCTCTGATCATCATCTCCCTGATTCTGGTGGTTGCCTTGCGCTCGTTGAGAATCGGCGGCATCAGTCTGATCCCGAACCTGGTGCCCATGGGCATGGCCTTTGGTCTTTGGGGATTGACCGTGGGTGAAGTTGGATTGGCGCTCTCTGTCGTCAGCGGCATGACACTTGGTATCGTTGTCGATGATACCGTCCATTTTCTCAGCAAATACCTAAGGGCCAGGCGCGAAAAAAATATGTCCGGGGAAGATGCGGTGCGTTATGCCTTCTCTACCGTGGGAACGGCACTCTGGGTAACCTCCCTGGTACTGATGGTCGGTTTCGGCATTCTCGCCTTCTCCCACTTCCAACTCAATGCCGGCATGGGATTGTTGACTGCAATCACTTTGGGCCTGGCTCTGGTTGCCGATTTTCTTTTTCTACCCCCGCTACTGATCTATTTCGGAGGAAAAAAACCATGAAGCTCAGCTTGATACTTGCAACGCTTTTGCTCACACCGGCAGTCACCCTGGCAATGACAGCCGAAGAGCGGGGTCTTCAGATCGCCAAAGAGGTGGATACCAGAGATACCGGTTTCCATGATTTCAAGGCCAGCATGACCATGCTGCTGAAAAACCGGCATGGTGAAGAGAGTCTGCGGGATATGCGCAATCAGACCCTGGAGGTGGAGAACGATGGAGACAAGACTCTGGTGGTCTTTGATGAACCCAGAGACGTCAAGGGTACTGCACTGCTGAGCTTCTCGCATAAGGCTGGCGATGATGATCAGTGGCTCTATCTTCCAGCACTCAAGCGGGTCAAACGAATCGCTTCCAGAAACAAGTCCGGTCCCTTCATGGGCAGCGAGTTCGCCTATGAAGATATCTCTTCCCAGGAGGTTGAAAAATACACCTATAAGTTCATCGAAGAGAGTACGCACGAAGGCATCGCCTCATTACTGCTGGAACGCTATCCGGTTGACCCCAATTCAGGCTATACACGCCAGCAGATGTGGGTTGACAAGGAGCGTTACATACCGATTAAGATCGACTACTACGATCGAAAAAACGTCCTGCTGAAGACCCTGGTGTTTCGTGGCTATCAACAATATCTGGATCAATACTGGCGCGCCGATGAGATGTACATGGAGAACCACCAGACAGGTAAAAGCACTCTGCTGACCTGGAAACAGTACGATTTCCGCAGCGGCCTCACCGATGCGGATTTCAATAAGAACAGCCTGAAGCGGGCCAGATAGGAGCGTATTAGCGTGAGATTATGGCGCTGGATTGTTTGCCTGATGCCTGGCTTGTTATCGGCCGGTGAGTGGAGTGGTTATGCTGAATTGCAAGGGCGTTACTTCCCTCAGGATGCCGCTTACGAGAAGCAATCGGATCATCTCATCTCATTGGCATTTCAGCCTGAATACTATCAACGCTGGGACAACGGTAATCAGAGTCTGCTGGTGGTACCCTTCTTTCGCTGGGACAGCGAAGACGAGGAGCGGACCCATGCTGACATCCGCGAGCTGATCTGGACCTATGCCGGAAACCGATGGGAGGCACAGGCCGGTGTCGGCAAAGTCTTTTGGGGAGTGACCGAAGCGCTGCATCTGGTGGACACCATCAACCAGACAGACCTGGTGGAGAATCCCGATGGTGAACAGAAGCTTGGCCAGCCCCTGATCAAGCTCTCACTGGAGCAGGATTGGGGTATCCTCGATTTCTACACTCTGATCGGTTTTCGTGAACGAACCTTTCCCGGGGAAGAGGGCCGTTTAAGATCCCACCCACCGGTCGATCAGGATCATGCAGAGTATGAATCGAACCGGGAAGAGAGACACCTGGACTTCGCTCTGCGCTGGTCACACTATATCGGTGACTGGGACATCGGCCTGGCACATTTTAACGGTACCAGTCGGGATCCCCTGTTGATACCCAGAATCAGTAACCGGGGTGAGATCAGCCTGATACCGTTTTATGAACAGATGCGTCAAACCAGTCTCGATCTGCAGGCCACCAAAGGGGATTGGTTGTGGAAACTGGAGGCGATTCATCGATCCATCGACAGTGGCAGTTACAATGCGGCAACCGGTGGATTCGAGTATACCCTGGTCGGCATTGCCGACACCGATATGGATCTTGGTCTACTGGGTGAATACCTCTATGACGACCGTGGGGATGATGCGACCACACCGTTTCAGAATGACATTTTTATCGGCTTTCGACTCACTGCAAATGACGTGGATGGCAGCGAATTACTGGCTGGTGTTATCAAGGATATGGATGAAGACAGTTGGATGTTCAATCTTGAAGCCAGCCGCCGCATCGGCAGTGATTGGAAAACCAGCGCGCAAATCCGCTTATGGTCGGATATCGCGGAACAGGACCCCCTCTACTCCTTACGCCGGGATGACTATGCGGAGCTCACCCTAACACGCTTTTTTTAGCCACTGTCAGAACGAATCCAATCAGTGGTCCTGCCCCTCGTAGATCCACATCGACTCCGTGTTACCTGCCCGACTGAATCCAAGCGCCTGATAGAAGCCAACTGCATTTTTATCCGAGGTCAGCATCTGTTGATGAAATCCCTGATAGATATTCATCATGGAGTTCATCATCTTACGTCCGATCCCCTGTCCATGATACGCCGGGTCAACCAGCATGTGTGGATAGTAGACCACCAGATGACCATCTGATATGGCATTACCGATACCCACCAACCTGCCATCAATACGGGCCGTTACCAGGTTATCAGAGTGCCTCAGTGCCGCCAACAGTTTGTCCGGTTTTTCCGCCGATGACCAGCCATTGGCACGATACACCGCTACCACTTCCTCTTTTCCAATATCCCCATTAATCTCTATCTTCAGCTTCATAACAGACTCTGAGTTTGTCCATCTGTAAACCACGGAAACGTTCAACTAACGACAATATACTGGCTTTATCGTTAAGGAAACTAATGATTATTTCAATTCTTCACCATTAAAGAAGTGTGATTGAATCATCAACACCATATTTTTACAGTTGTAAGAATCAGAACAGTCGTTAATACCTGCAAAAAGATAGCCCCATGTCCAGCCGAAAGTCTTTATCAAATCCCAACCTCGATAACATGGTAGCTGCTGCGCCCCTGGAAAAACTGCACAACCGTCGAGATTTTCTCAGTCTTATGGTCAATGGACTTGGCTATTCGGCACTGGCGATCACCCTGCCGGGTTGTGGCAGCAGTGAAGAGGAGGATGACGAACAGAGTGAGACAGATCCCGTAACAGTTGAAACAGAGATTCCGCAAGCCTCTGCAGGCTATACCATATTGAAGCGAACAAGTTTCGGTGTGCATCGGGATCAACTGGAGAGCATCAACAATCTGGGTATCGATCAATACCTCGAGCAACAACTGGACTATCTCAATATCGACGACGCCAGTTTGGAAAGTGAAATTCAAAACCGGTTTCCACTGATAGTTGAAACACCGGATAGACTCTATGCCGGATTTCCAGGCAATATTGAAACCGTCGTCCGGCAGATGATTGCAGCGACCCAGTATCGACAGATTTTCAGTCGTCGCCAACTCTATGAAGTGATGGTGGAGTTCTGGACCGACCATTTCAATATCCACCTGATCAATGGTCTTGAGCCCACCCTGAAACCGTCAGATGACCTGCAGGTGATACGCACCCATGCCTTGGGTAATTTTCGTGATCTGTTGCATGCCTCTGCCAAAAGCCCGGCCATGCTGTTCTACCTGGACAACTATAACAACCTCGCCAGTGCGCCAAATGAAAACTATGCCCGGGAACTGATGGAGTTACATACCCTTGGTGTTGATGGCGGCTACACGGAAACCGATATCAAAGAGGTGGCCAGGTGTTTCACCGGATGGACAATTGAGTTTCCAAACAACGGCACAGCTGAGTATGGCGTCTTCAGATACAACGATGCAATTCACGATCAGCAAAGTAAAGTCGTATTGAATCAGACAATTGCTGCTGGTGGTGGCCAGCAGGATGGTGAGCAGATTCTGGATCTACTGGCGACACACCCTTCAACTGCAGATTTCATCGCCACCAAGTTGTGCCGCAGATTTGTCAGTGACGATCCGGACCAGGCGACGATCGACCAGGTTGCGGAAGCTTTCCGCACCAGTCAAGGAGACATCAAGCAGACCCTTCGAGCCCTGTTTGCCAGCAATGCCATACAAGCGAATGCGGATCAAAAGTTAACCAGACCAAGCGAGTTTCTCGCCGGTTTGGTACGTGCACTGGCTCCGGATACCGGCTATCCGGCAGACGATGGGGAGTTGTACTTTTTTGCCCAAGCGATTCTTGGACAGCTTCCCTACTTCTGGTCCACACCGGATGGCTATCCGGACATTCAATCCTACTGGTCCAGTACCGGGGGGATATTGAATCGCTGGCGCCTCTCTTTTTTCAGTTTTGCCCCGATCTCCCTTTCCAATGACATCATCCGCATCGATTATCTACCGATGCTGAATGGTGCAGAGACCCTTGCCGAGATCACGGACGCCTTGACCGATGCCATCCTGATGCGACCAATCTCCTCGGCAGATCGTCGCCATATTATCGACTGGCTGACGACCGAATACCGCTATGATGAAGATGCCAATCTGCCGGATGACATACCTGAGCAGATTGCACCGTTGGTGGCCGCTGTATTGGTCAGTTCAGTCTATTTTCAGCTTCGTTAAGGGGTGACACCATGAGCGGATACAATGACTACGCCAATAGACTCCCTACTGACAAAGACCTGTTGGTCTGCCTGTTCCAGCGAGGCGCAGCCGATGGCCTGAACAGCCTGGTCCCCTACACCGATCCCGATTACTACGCTCAACGTGCCAACATCGCGGTAGCTGAACCGGGTGTACAGGGTGGCGCGATCGATCTGGATGGCCGCTTCGCACTGCATCCAGCCCTGGCACCACTCAAAACAATCTATGATTCAGGCCAATTGGCGCTCGTGCACGCCACAGGCATTCCCCACAATTCCCGCTCACACTTCGTCGCCCAGGATATCGTGGAGAGAGGCGTGTCAGCCAAGCCACTTCCGGGCAACGGTTGGCTTGGTCGTCATCTCAGCCTGGATAGCACCAACAACGGTTCTGCGTTTCGTATCGTATCCATTAGCGGCAATGTCCCGGTCTCACTGCACGGCGCCAATGAACCGCTTGCGATCAGCAACCTGAGCGAATTCGGCTTTAGCCAGGAAATTATTGACTCGGGTTATACCGATGTCTTAGGCAATCTGTTTCATGATCAGATACCCCTTGCAGCACCGGCTCAGGCAGCACTATCCGCTGTAACCGAACTGCAGGCCGCTGAGTTGCAGAGCATATTGCCAGAACATGGCGCACTCTACCCGGACACCGACCTGGGTAAAAAAATGCAGCAGACAGCTCAGTTGGTCAAATCGAATTTACCCGTCGAGGTCATCTGTATCGATGCGGGCGGTTGGGATCACCATGAGAATTTACCCGGCAACCTGCAGCAATCCCTCACTGATCTGGCTGATTCATTGAGCGCTTTCCATACGGATATGGCTGATTTAATGCAGCGAGTCAGCCTCTTCGTAATGACCGAATTCGGTCGACGCGTTGCGGAAAATGCCTCGGTGGGAACTGACCATGGCACTGGCGGAGTGGCCTATGCCATGGGTGGCGGTGTAAACGGCGGGCAGGTGATTACCGATTGGCCCGGTCTTTCTACAGCGGACCTTCACCTGGGTGAAGACCTGGCAATTACCACCGATTTACGCACCCTGCTTGCAGAGTTGTTGAATAAACGACTGGGTGGTACTGATCTATCGCAGGTTTTTCCCGGGTTTACAGGTCCGACGACTGCCAATCTGTTTTTGGACTGACCCGCTTTATTGCACCCATAGTCCGAATACATAGGCAAGCAGCCAACCCGCTTTACTCACCAAAAAAGTACTTTCAGGATACACTGACCGACTCTTGCAACATACTTGTGAAAGCCTCTGCAGTAATCGGTTTGTTGAATAGAAACCCCTGGGCAAGATCGCATTGCATCTTTTGCAATTGTTTCAGTTGATCCTCCGTCTCCACACCTTCGGCGACCACCTCCAATCCCATGCCATGGGCCATCAGCACAGACGCATTGACCAGCTCCCAGTCGGCCGCATCGATCATCAGGTCATTGATAAAGCTACGATCAATTTTCAACACATCAAAAGGATAATTGCGCAAATGGCTCAACGATGAGTAGCCTGTACCAAAATCATCCATCGCCAGCCCGATACCCTTACTATGCAGCCGGTCCAGGGCCGCAACGATCTCACGCTGGCCACTAATCAGGACACCTTCGGTAATCTCCAGAATCAGTGCTTCAGCCTTAAGTCCACTGTGCTGCAGTAGGTCCGATATAAACTCCACAAGCGTTGCATCCCTGAACTGTCTGGGAGATAGATTGATGGATATTCTGAATTCGTAATCGATCATCTCCTGCCACTGCAGTGCATTGATCACCGCCTGCTGCAAGACATACCGACCGATTTCGAGTATCACCCCGGTCTGCTCAGCGATCGGAATAAACTCGTCCGGCGAAACCATGCCAAGTGCGGGATTGTTCCAGCGTAGCAGAGCTTCTGCGCCAACCACCCGATTGCTCCGCATATCGATAACAGGCTGATAGAGCACCGAGAACTCCTGCCGCTTATGGGCGCCCTGGAGCTGCTCTTCGACTTCCAGACTTCGGGAGATGTTCAAATTCATCTCGCTGGTGAAAAAATTGAAAGTGTTTCGCCCCTGTTCCTTGGAGTGATACATGGCTGTGTCTGCGTTACGTAACAGTTCTGTAGGGGTAACACCGTCACTGGGGTAGATGGAAATGCCGATACTGGTGGTTACCACCAGCTCCCGATCATCCAGGGTGAATGGATCGCGAAACTGCGCAATCAGGTTGCCTGCCACAGCTTTGGCATCGGTCAGTTCCGATAAATTGCGTAGCAAGACGACAAATTCATCGCCGCCAAGACGACACACACTGTCCGCATCCCGGACCGCCGATTTGAGACGCTCCGCTGCCTGAACAAGCAACCGGTCACCGGTTTCGTGTCCCAGGGTATCGTTAACCCGTTTGAACCCATCAAGGTCGAGAAACAGCACGGCGATCATCTGATGATCCCGATCTGTCTCCTTTAGCAGCTGGGTCAATCGATCCATCGCCAGAAACCGGTTGGGCAGACCGGTCAGCCCATCGTAATGGGCCTGTTTGAGAATATGTGCTTCCTGCCTTTTCTTTTCTGAGATATCCACATGGGTTCCGACGGTGCGAATGGCGTTACCCTCGGCATCACGCACCAAAAAGGCCCGGGAGAGAATATCCACCCAATGACCATCCTTGTGCCGCATCTTAAATTCGATATGGAAATTATCCCTTTTTCCCTCAATATAGTCAGAAAGCATGACCCAGGATCGCTCCCGATCCTTCTCTTCAACCAGATTCTCCCAGGTTGAAAAATCGTTCGGCAACTCGTCGTTTTCATAACCGAGCATTTTTTTCCAGCGGGGTGAGTAGTAGATCTCGTTGGTCTTCAGATTCCAATCGTAAACCCCATCATTGGCGCCGCGCATGGCCAGTTCAAATCTTTCCTCACTTTTGCGCAGTGCCGATTCTGCCTGTTCCCGCTCATTGATCTCATTGCTCAATGCACTGTTTTTATCCTGCAGTTCGGAAGTGCGTAAACTAATGGTTGTTTCACGGCTTCTCACCTCTTCACTCAGTTCATCAATGAGTCGTCTGTTCTGCACCTCAAGGCCGATATTTTCGACTAAATTGCGATGCACATTGCGGGTAAACAAGGTGGTCATTACCAAGTATGCAAAGGTAGCGATGGCCAGGGTGTTGTGAGTGAAATCGCCATAAAACAGTAAAGTGCCGATCAGGGTGAGCAGCTGGGGATAGACATAGGCCACGAATGCCGGCAGATAGACTGACAGAACAACAACCGCGGATGCGACGATACCAAACAACAGCATGCACAAGCCGATTGCGACGGTGAGATTATCTGTCAAATAGATATGAGGTACAATCAAACTCCATGCCACCCCGACCATGAGACATCCAAACAGATAGGCTCGTTGCCACTGCTTTGTAGTCATTTTCCGGGGATCGCGTCTTCTCAACGCCCAGAGAACCAGCCGAAAAGTCGCTGTTGCAAACAGGGAGATCACCCAGATCTCCACAATCCCCGAATCGATATGAGGAATCAATATGAAGTAAAAAAGTGTGGCAACCGCATAGACCGTTGCATTTGAGATCGGCGCCTGCTGAAACAGAATCCTGGTCTGCTCTTCTGCAATGAGTGTTTTGATACGCTCTGATTGTTCGCTTTTTTTAGTTTTTGACATGGTCCATCTGGTCATGACGCTCATTTATGCAACAGCTGTTATGCCGCCTTGGAGCACTGAGAAATTTATCGATATATAACTTTCAGGAACAATCTCTTGTTGTTCGAACAAAACCTAAAGCACGAGCGGGAAAAGCCGTGTTCAAACCCCAGTATCAAAACCCCATGGCTCAATATGATTTTCTCAAGCCGTGGTAATCGCTTACCTGTTATCTAGTTCTTATAGCACACTCTAACAGGGTGCTTTGTGTAAATTCCCTATGATCCTGGAAAAGTCATTGTATAAATAAAAAACCAATGATTTATGGCAGTTTCTGCAGGATAAGCTATCAGACTGTCGATTGAGCTCAACCACAATTTCAGCAGGGTAATGAATGGGAATTAAAAGCCTCCAATGAAACTACAAATAAAATGGTGTTTTGCAGTTGTCTCAGCTTGTTTGCTATACCGAACCATGGTCAGTAGAGGCTAGAGCACCAATTGTATCTCTGCCAAATCACCCATGGTCTGTTGAATCTCGTCTATTGAGGGTGGTTGACTCGCCCACATATCGTCAAACGCTCCCCGGCAGGAGAGACGAAGAACTTCCGGCTGCTGGGTGGAATCGAGCCAAAAATGGTAACCCTGAGTAACCATCGGTGTACCCTGATCATCCAGGCCAACCGAAACAAACCTGTATTGCGGTAATCTATCGACCACTTCCACCATCAAGCCCTCCACCCGTTTGATGGTGAATGTTTGAGGTTGTATGGTCTGTACTCCATCCGCCAGCGAATTGAGCTCGAAGTTGCAATTCGCCTTGTATCGATCGAAATCTTCGAGCTGCATTGTCTCACCCAGCTGTAAAAACAAACGGGTACGATGCGCAGAGACCTCCAGTGCCTGCTTCAGAACGACCTTGGAACCGACCGGTATCTGTTGGTAGGGGCTTGCAGGATTGAAACTGGTTTGAAAGTTGGCGCCACAGCCAGAGAGGCAAAGTGCGATCACGATCCATCTCATAGTTAAAACACCTCAAGTTATTGAATCGAAACAACTCAGAACCTGACAGCGGCAACCAGCCACGAACAGATCCCCGTCTGTTTTCAGACAAGTCTGAAATAGCAGCTGAGATCCGGAATATCGATCTCCCTCGGTTTCAGTTTCACACTGTCATTCAGTGAGAATTCACCTCGGATCCGCAGCTTGGCTTCATAGGCGATGGATGGGATCAACACGGTTGCCCGTTCCCCCTCCTGTGCAACAATGACGCCCTCACCCTGCCACTCCGGACGGTCTCTCAAAAAGATCAGCCGCCAGTGGTTATTCGACACCCGTTCGGTCTTTCTGTTCGCCATACCACCCATTTCGGACTCTGCGATGCGCTGGGAAATCGCCGCCAGATCGAGTAAATCCTCACCTTTCAAATGGGCTCTCAGCTGCTGATGGGTCAGCAGGTCTGAGTAGCGGCGCAACGGACTGGTTACCCGGCTGTAGGCCGGCAGCCCCAATCCTGAATGGGGTTCAGCTTCGGTTTTGACCTGAGTCGGTTTGAACTGACGTCGGTACGCATACATAGCGGCAAGATCCTCTGGCTGCTGTGCATCATCCGGTGGCGCCTGGGTGGCAAAAGGTATCGGGATATCACGTTGCAAACAGTAGTTTGCGATACCCTCCCCGGCCATCAGCATCAAATCGGTCACCATTTCCCGGCTCTTAAGCTTCTCAAGCGGAATGATCTCTACCTGATCATTCTGCGCTTTGATTTTCACTTCAGGCAGTTGAATGGAGGCTGAGCCTGCTGCCTTGCGTCGGTTTCTGTAGCGTTGGCACTTTTCCAGCAGCGTGTTGAAAGGCGCCTGGTCCAGGCGACGTTCCGCCTCGCCATAGCTGATTCGTTCCACCTTCAGCCAACTGGGGTGGATCTCTACCTCACTGACTTCCCCCTGCTCCGATAGCTGAAAGGCGATTGAGAGTGAGGGGGAGCGCTGCTGTAGGCCCAAACCCAACAGATCGGTTACTCTGGGTGGCAGCATGGGAACGATCCGATCGGGCAGATAGAGATTGGCGCCCCGGCTTCTGGCATCGAGGTCCATCTCGCTATCCGGTTTCACCAACGCCGCCACATCGGCCACATGCACCCAGAGTCGATCCCCATCGATACTGATCGCATCGTCCGGGTCCTGATTATCCTCGTCGTCGATCGCAAAGGCTTGCAGATGGGTCAGATCCAGGCGCTCCTCTTCGATCAAATCCGCAACCGGGTAGTCGGGAATGGATTCGTCAATCCCCATTCGCCGGGGATAGGGGTTTTCGTTCAGCGTCCAATAGCCTGTTTTCACCAGTAACCGATGGGCACTGACTGGGTTTTCCTGTAGCTTCAATGCCTGCAGTATTCGGCTATTGTCCCTTTTCTGCAGTGCCAGCGCTTCCACCTCGCCGAGGGTTTTTCGATCTTCTTCTATGATCTCACCCTGTCGGACACGGGCCATGAAACTGTTCCAGGCCGCCTCTTCAGCCGCCTTTTTATTACGCGATTCGATTTCGCTTGCGACCGCTTCGGCGGATCTGGGGCGGATTGCCTCCGGCTCACCTTCAAAGTAGATCCCATCCGACACCAGCATCCAGGTTGCCCAGGCCATGGCCGGGGTATAGTCCCCGAAGACCAGGTCACTGAGCTCTTTGATGTCCGTTTCAGCCCCCTCCAGCAGTTCCCAGTTCTCCTCAACCTCTCCTGACATGGGCTGTAGGCTTTTCAGATCGTCGAGGGGGCCTGGATGCAGCAGAACCACATCCTTGTCCCGAACCCGTTTGCTTTTACTCCCTTCCAGCTCAATGGTGATCTTATCCGCCACTTCCATCACCTTGGCCGGACGGACCTTATAGAGCACCAGAGCCCCTGCCTTCAAATTACTCATCACTATTTCCGAATCGTTCAACTCGCTGATTGACATGCCAAGTGTTTAATAAAGCCATTGTATTGTGCAGACCTGTCTGCATTCCAATGGGTTCTCATAACAAACCTAAAAAACACATCACCAGGGGGATTTCGTACCCCGTGGGATCGGGTATGATACGCAGAGTTGATCCTCAAACCCAGGAGCTGTTCCTGATATGAACGAAGAATGGGCCAAATTTCTGGCATCAAGAACTGAAAATGACCAGCAGGGTGCAGATTTGAACTGCGCTCTAAACGACCTCTCCCATCTCGGTCTGATCCGGGTTTCCGGCGAGGATGCGGAGGCCTACCTGCAGGGCCAGCTGACCAACGATATTCGTGAAGTTACCAGGTCTCACAGCAACCTGGCGGGCTGGTGCAATGCCAAAGGACGCATGCTGGCCAACTTTCGCTGTTTTCGCCGTGAAGACGACTACTACCTGCAGACCCCGACGGAGAACATTCCCAGTGTGGTGCAGCGGTTGGGGATGTACATCCTGCGATCCAAAGTAACACTGAGCGATGTGAGTGACGAACTGATCAGGGTCGGCTTGACAGGAAACTGCTCAGAGGCCCTGTTAGAACCCTTTTTCGATGAAATACCTGAACAGCCCAATGATATACAGCAGCAGGATCAATTGACTCTGATCCGGCTTCCAGGCAAGAAGCCCAGATATGAGATTGTTGGACCGATCCAACAGCTGCAGGAGATCTGGCAGACGGCTGAAGGGCAGGCCCAGTCCGCCAGCGCTGATTTCTGGGCGCTGCAGGAGATCCAGGCAGGTATTCCCACGATCTACCAGGCAACCAAAGAGGCCTTTGTCCCACAAATGACCAACATGCAGTTGATCGACGGAGTCAGCTTCACCAAGGGCTGCTACACCGGTCAGGAGGTTGTCGCCCGCATGCAATACCTGGGCAAACTGAAACGCAGGATGTATCTGGCCCATGTGGAGACCAATACCACACCCCAGCCTGGCGATGAGCTGTTTGCCAGTCTCAGTACCTCAGGACAGGGTACGGGTAAGGTCGTCGAAGCACAGGCTAATGGTGATGGTTACGACCTCCTGGCCGTGATCGAAATCGCCAGTGCTGAAGAGGATCAGGTACTGCTCGGAGAGCAGGGGTCACCCCTGAACATCGTCAATCTGCCCTACCCTTTTGCTGAATCGTGATCTGGGGAGCACGCCCCATCTGCATTAAGTTATTGCGGATTCTACCGCTAACGGTGAAAGCCTCTGCAGTCCAGGACAAGACAGCAATATGATCGACGAAAAACAATTTTTAAACGACCTCAACGACGCTATCGACAGGAACAAACTCACTCTGCCAACACTCCCTGAAGTGGCGCTGAAAGTGCGTGATGCGGTGGAACAAGAGATGAGCAGCGCCAACGAAATTGCGGAAATCATCGCGTCGGATGCCGCTCTCTCAGCCCGTCTATTGCAAGTGGCCAACAGCCCGCTCTACCGGGGAAGAGTACCGATCGATAACCTGCAGATGGCGGTTGCCCGTCTGGGTGTTCGCCTGGTACGCAGCCTGGTGATCAGTCTGATCATGCAACAGATCTTTCAGGCTACCAACGACCTGCTGGATGCAAAATTCCACCAGATCTGGGAAGAGAGTGTGCAGATCGCCGCCATCAGCCGGGTACTCTCCTACAATCTGGATCATCTGGATAAGGAGCAGGCGATGCTGGCCGGTCTGATCCATAACATTGGAGCCTTGCCTGTGCTGGCGATGGCAGAGACACGGGACGAACTGGTTCAGGACGCGTCAGAACTCGATCGGGTGATCGATATACTGAGCCCCCAGATCGGACAACGGATTCTTGAAATGTGGGATTTTCCTGAAAGCCTGATCACGGTGCCGGCTAATTTTCTAAACCTTGAGTACGAGAGCGAAGGGGATGGGGATTACTCGGATATCGTGCTGGTCGCCCGTCTGCAGGCCAACCTGAACAGTGCTGCGGATTTCGAGATGCCAGATGTGCCCGCCATGAAGAAACTGGGGATGGAACCTGAAGTCAATATCATCGAAATCGAAGGTGTTGCCGAAGATATTCAGAATATTGAAGTCATGTTCCACAACTGATCCGTGGCGAGCGGCTGAATCGAGATGATTGAGGCACAAAACCTCTGTAAACACTATCCAGGCGTGAAAGCGGTCAACGGGGTGAGTTTTCATATACCCCGGGGAGTCTGTTTCGGCCTGCTTGGCCCCAACGGGGCGGGTAAAACCACGACGGTGGAGATGCTTGAAGGTATCATCACCCCCTCATCCGGAAACATCCTCTACAAAGGCGAACCCCTGGGGCAGAGATTCCGCAATGAGGCGGGGATCATGTTTCAGCACACCGCTCTGCAAGAGTTTATTCAGGTGGATGAAGCCCTGCGGATGTTTCAGAACTTCTACCCAAATCCCCGGCCGCTGGATGATCTGGTTGAAGCCTGCGCCCTGGAGGAATTTCTAACCCGGGATACACGCAAACTTTCCGGTGGCCAGAAGCAGCGATTGCTGCTGGCGATCGCGCTGATCAACAATCCTGAGGTGGTGTTTCTGGATGAGCCGACAACCGGACTCGACCCCCAATCCCGACGCAATCTGTGGAGCCAGGTACGTCGTATCAAGGCTGAAAACAAGACGCTGGTACTGACCACACACTACATGGAAGAGGCCTTCGAGCTGTGCGATGAGATCATCATCATGGACCATGGAGTGATTATCGCTCAGGGTAATCCCAAAGCCCTACTGGCGGACCACTTCGATAACTCTGTCATCACCCTTCCGCGTGACGCATTGCCAGATCAGTTGACCCTGAATGACGGGGCTTCAATACATCCACAGGGAGATATCGTGGAGATCCTGTCGAAAGATGTCGATAGCACAATCCGCCTGCTGACCGCTAATCAGATTCCGCTGCGACAGCTACAAGTGCGTACCCCTACCCTGGAAGACCTGTTTTTGGAGTTAACCGGACATCACCTGCGCAGTTAAGACCTGTAATGAATCCAGCAACACAGCATGTCGTGTTCAAAGTTTCAAGGCAGAGGTGAACTCATAGTTTTTCGATTTGTCGACAAAGGAGTGTAAGCGTAAGCCGTCACTTGAGGGTATAGTGGCGCTGTGTCGTGGGCCAGAGAATGCGGGAAGCCAAAGCCAATCGATCCTGCCTGGCCTATTCAAGCCATCATTCAGTTTGGGATCTTACCCAGAATATTATGTCAATACGCCGTTTCCTCGCCGCCCTGCAAGCACGCAATCTGGAGTTCCTGCGAGATCGCACCGCCCTGGGCTGGAATCTGATCATGCCGGTGCTGATCGTGATGGGATTCGCCTTTGCCTTCACTACCGGCCAGGAGGAGCTCTACAAGGTGGGACTGTTTGGAGAAACCGACACGGAGCAGCCGATCCAGGCCTTTCTGCAAACCCGCTATGTGGAGTTCATTGAGATCGAGGAACTGGACAAAACCATCGAAAAGGTGGATCGGCATCAGATCGACCTACTGCTCGATCTGAATAACCAGCGCTATTGGGTGAACAGCACCTCACCAAAGGGTTATCTGCTGGAAAAAGTCGTTGCCCCCTACCAGTTTGAACGGGTTGCCCTGTCCGGTTCGGAGATTCGCTATGTGGATTGGGTGGTACCCGGCGTACTCGGCATGAACATTATGTTCAGTGCCCTCTTCGGTGTTGGCTATGTGATCGTCCGATACCGTAAGAATGGGGTACTCAAACGGCTCAGAGCGACCCCATTGAGCGCATTTGAGTTTATCTCCGCGCAAATCGCCTCCCGCCTGCTGATGATTGTCACGGTCACCACCCTGGTCTATCTGGGCACGGATCTGCTGGTGGATTTCCGCATGACCGGTTCCTACTGGCTGCTGTTACTGATCTTGATTGTCGGCGCCCTGAGCATGATCAGTGTTGGCTTGCTGGTGGCAGCCAGAATAACCAGCGAAGAGGCTGCGAATGGCTTATTGAATCTGATCAGCTGGCCGATGATGCTGCTATCCGGCGTTTGGTTCTCACTGGAAGGCTCCCATCCATTGGTACAAAATCTGGCACTGGCACTGCCTTTGACTCATATGGTGGATGCCGCCCGGGCGGTGATGATTGAGGGTGCCGGCATCAAAGAGGTTGCCGCTCCCCTGTTGTCCCTCTGCCTTTTTACCCTATGCTTTGTCACAATAGGTTCTAAAAGCTTTCGCTGGGAGTAGGCAGGCAGTGGATCAGGATCAACGATTCATGGAACAGGCGCTTAAACAGGCACAGCAAGGCCTGGCGCTGGGACATGGTGGTCCATTTGGTGCTGTGATTGTGGTAGAGAATCGGATCATTGGAGCTGGCTGGAATCAGGTTGTACATCTCAATGATCCCACCGCCCATGCTGAGATGCAGGCAATCCGAAAGGCCTGCCAGCATCAGCAAAATTTCAATCTGGCCGGTGCGGTACTCTACACAACCTGTGAACCCTGCCCGATGTGTCTCAGTGCCACCTACTGGGCTAGAATAGAACGACTTGTGTATGCCGCCAATGCCGAAGATGCCGCAGCCAACGGCTTCGACGACAATCTAATCGCAACGGAAATGTGCAAACCACCAGAAAAACGTCTGATGCCCAGCCGACAGATCATGCGTGATGCAAGCCTGCTACTGTTCAAAGCCTGGAAATCCAGCGATCAACGCACCGATTACTGATTCAACAACAATCAGATACTGGATTTATCATGACACCCTATCGGCAACACCCCTAGGAGCATGTTAAAGTCCATGACGCAGGGCTGTAGGGAATCCTCAAACTATTGGCCTGTAACACCCGATTGATAAAGGACCGAAAAAGAAAACATGTGCGGTATAGCAGGTATTTTGAATCTTACTGACGGCGCATCCCCCTCCAGAGATGAATTGGAACGTATGATCCATGCAGTCCATCATCGCGGGCCTGACGGATATGGCTTCTTTTGCCATAACCGGGTTGGTTTGGCCCATGCGCGACTCAGCATCATCGACCTGGCCGGGGGTGATCAACCGATCCACAATGAGGATCAGACCATCCAGGTTGTATTCAACGGTGAAATCTTTAACTACCTGGAATTACGTGAGGAGCTGGAGAAGCTGGGTCACCAGTTCTATACCCATTCGGATACCGAGGTTATCGTCCACCTCTATGAGCAGTATGGCGACAAATTCGTCGACTCTCTCAATGGACAGTTCGCCATCGCACTTTGGGACAACAACAAACAACGATTGGTGATTGCCCGGGACCGGGCCGGCATCAGACCTCTGTTCTACACAGAAATTGCTGGCAGGCTCTATTTTGCCTCAGAGGTAAAATCCCTTTTCGCACATCCTGCGATCAGTAAAAGGATCAATCTCACCGCACTGCAGGAGGTTTTCACATTCTGGAGCGCCCTGCCGCCAAACTCCCTGTTCGACAACATACAGGTGTTGCCACCCGGCTGCATGATGGTCATCGATCAGGGTGAGATCCACATCCATCGCTATTGGGACTGGGACTTCCCCAACGATCAGATTGATCACGACAAATCAGCCGATGAATGGGCTGAAGAGCTGCGCTCACTTATGATCGACTCGGTGAGGCTGCAACTGCGCTCCGATGTCCCGGTCGGCGCCTATCTGAGTGGCGGACTCGACTCTTCCGTTCTGACGTCACTGATCAAAAACTACACCGACACACCACTTAGAACCTTCTCCATCGGCTTTGAGGATGAGGAGTTCGATGAGAGTGGTTTCCAACAGGATCTGGTGAATTACCTGGGTACACACCACACCCATGTGTTGTGCAAACGCTCCGATATCGGTGAGGCTTTTCCCCGAGTCATACAACACGCTGAAACAGCGATTGTACGCACTGCGCCCACGCCACTGATGTTGCTCTCGGGTGCTGTGCGTGAAGCAGACTATAAGGTGGTTTTGACCGGTGAAGGAGCCGATGAGGTATTCGGCGGCTACGATATATTCAAGGAGGCTAAAGTCAGGCGCTTCTGGAGCCACGCCCCAGAATCCGAGTGGCGGCCGCTCATCCTGCAGCGTCTCTACCCCTATCTCAAGCACTCACCGACTGCCAGCGGGGCGTTTACCCAGCGTTTTTTTCAGCAGGGCCTGGAACACCTGAAAAAACCTTTCTTTGCCCATATTCCTCGTTGGGCGACGACCCAGCGCATCATGCAGTTCTTCTCCGATGAAGCCCGGGCAGGCGTACCTGCCGTGGATTATTCCAACATCGAAAGGATTCTGCCGGAAGGCATTGAACAGTGGAAACCGCTTAACCAGGATCAGTATATTGAAGCCCACACCCTACTGGCAGGCTACCTGCTCTGCTCCCAGGGTGACCGGGTCGCGATGGCCAACTCCATCGAAGGCCGTTTCCCGTTTCTCGATCACCGGGTGATTGAGTTTGCCGCGAAACTGCCCAGCCGCTACAAAATCATGGGATTGAACGAAAAATACATGCTGAAAAAGACCATGAAAGGCCTGATACCGGAGAGCATCAGGAGCCGCAGCAAGCAACCCTATCGGGCGCCAGACAGCCAATCATTTTTCAAAGATGGCAGACCTCTGGACTATGTGGAAGAGCTATTCAGTGAGTCGCGCATCAAACAGGCGGGCTATTTCAATCCCAAAGCGACCAATATGCTGCTGAAAAAGTGCGCCAGGGGCAAGGCATTGGGATTCGGTGACAACATGGCGTTCGTTGGCATCCTCTCAACCATGCTGGTCGATGACCAGTTTATTCGGGGCAATGCGGAGTAGAGCTACCGGGGAGACTTCAGTTAGCGCGAGACTGTCCGATAAGGGCTTCTATAATCGTCAAACAAGATCAGACACCACACTAGGGCTTGTAATCACGATTCCAATACGCCCTGCAAGGGCTGTTTTTGTGCCCAGCAAGGCAGTAAAAGCGTGCTGTAGGTATTCTACATGAGCAAATGATAACGCCGCAGGGCGCAAAAACAGCCCCAGCCCCTCTTTTCATATCGATATGGGGGGTTGCGCCTGAAAAAGCGCCGCTCGGTGTTGCTTGTCACTCATTTGGAACAACCAAACTAGGCTCCTCGTGCCCTGATTGTCACTTTTTCAGGCACAACAGAGCGTATTGGAATCGTGTTAACTGGCCCTAGGTAACCGGCATACCCGTATTAGGACAGTGCACGAGTGATTATTTAACGTTTTTTTGAGCTTTTTAATAAAGTATCATTCCGACATCAAACTATTATCAGACCTTTAGGAATACCCATGTCAGCAGAAGCGCAGATCAGAAACTACATCCTGGAAAACTATTTGTTCACCGACGACCAATCAGCCCTGGATAGTGGGGATTCCTTCCTGGATAAGGGCATCCTCGACTCGACCGGTATTCTGGAAGTGATCTATTTTCTGGAAGATGAATTCAGCATCAAGGTCGAGGATACCGAGATGGTCCCGGAAAACCTTGATTCCGTAAACAACATCGTCGCTTTCATCGGACGCAAGAGCCAATAGAGTGACAGCTGCGGCGTTGCCATTGATCGATCGTTTCACAACGATCGCGGAAAGCTACCCGGACAAGCTCGCGATTGCGGATGCATCTGGGCAATACAGCTACCGTCAGCTTCAGGAGAGTATTGCTCAGGTTGCCGGTTATCTGACTGATTCCGGCTTAAACAAGGGTGACCGGGTGGCCATGGTGGTCACCAATTCGGCAAATTATGCAGCCGTATTCTACGGTATCTGGGCGGCTGGCGGCGTCACAGTGGCGCTCAATACCCAGGCCAAAGCCCGGGATATCCTCAATTGGACAGATCACTCCAATGCCAAATGGCTGTTTATCGATCAAGGGCATGGTGAATTAAGCGAGATCCTCCGCAGACTCGATCAGAGTGTTGAACTTGTCAGCGTTGGAGAGCCGAAACCGGATCAATCGACAGAAGGCCATACGCTCTGGACGACAATTACACAAGCCCGCAGCACCATGCCAAAGATGGCACTCTCACCGACTGATCTGGCCTCAATCATCTACACCTCCGGAACCACCGGCAGTCCCAAAGGGGTGACGCTCAGTCACGCCAATCTCAGCGCCAATATCGATTCCATTCAGAAATACCTGCAGTTGAGCAGCGAGGACAGTATTCTAAATGTATTGCCCTTCTACTACTCCTACGGCAACTCAGTGCTGCATACCCATCTTGCTGTGGGTGGTTCGCTGGTTCTGGAGAATAACCTGGTCTACCCGCACCGGGTCGTGGAGCGCATTGCAAATGAAGCGGTAAGCGGCTTTTCCGGAGTACCGTCCACCTTTGCCCTACTGCTGGGTCGGGTCAATCTGAGTGACTATGATCTGAGTAAACTGAGATACCTGACCCAGGCCGGAGGAGCCATGGCCCCGGCACTCACCGATAAACTACTGGCGGCGCTGCCCAAAACCGAAATCTTCATCATGTATGGTCAGACCGAGGCGAGTGCACGCCTTACTTACCTGCCGCCTGCACAGATCTGTGAAAAACGGGGGTCTATCGGCATAGCCATACCCGATACCAAGATCGAGGTGCGCGACAAACAGGGTAAGGTAACCCCTCCAGGAGCGACCGGCGAGATTTGTGCCTACGGTGAAAACATCATGCAGGGCTATTGGCGCGATACGGAAAAGAGCGCTCAGGTTTTAAAAGATGGCTGGCTCTATACCGGCGATCTGGCGCATACCGATGAGGATGGCTATCTCTACATCGACGGCCGATCATCCGACATGATCAAAAGTGGCGCCAACCGCATTAGCCCAAAAGAGATTGAAGAGGTGATTCAGGAGCTCGACTGTGTCATGGAAGTCGCCGTAGTTGGGATACCGGATGAGATGCTGGGTGAGATCATCAAGGCATTCATCGTTCCCAAGAGTGACCAGCAGACAGATAAAAAAGTGATTCAGAGACACTGCAAGCAGAATTTGGCTATCTATAAGATCCCAAAGAGTATTGAATTCATCTCAGAACTCCCGAAAACAGCCTCGGGAAAGATCCAGAAGTTTCAACTGCAATCTAAAGAGAAATCGTAAACAGGTTGCAGACATCCTGGAGTTTGGGCAACCGGTCATAGAGACCGACAACCAGCAAAATGAAAGTTTAAGCAATTGGAAATTAGCAAAACCTAACCTGTAGCGCAGTCAGTCGCATACCGGATGGGCAATAAACAGAATCAAGGGGAGAATCAGCATGCAATCCTTTTCAGAACGGTACGAAGCAGAAGTTCTCAATTTCGACCGTGAACAAGCCGCACAACACATCTGTGAAACCATGCGTGAACTGTTGCGCAGCAAACTCAGAAAACGTGGTTTGGTGGTTGCGGTTTCCGGTGGTATTGACAGCTCGGTCTCGGCGGCGCTTGCCGTACGAGCAATCGGTCCCAAGAAGTGTTTTTTCATGCAGCTCCCCGAAGTGGATTCAGCGGAAGACACCCAATCAAGAAGCAGCCAGTTGATCCAGCACCTCGGTGTTGAGAGCACCCAGCACAACATCGCTTCCACCCTTGAAGCAATCGGCTGTTACGATGCCCGTGATGAAGCGATCAAAAAGACCTTTCCGGAATATACCGATGGCTGGAAAAACAAGATTGTGATCAAAGGCGGGATCGATGGTCAGGTCAACCATTTCATGCTGGTGGTGCAGGATCCGTCAGGCAATCTTCAGGAGAAGCGCCTGGATCTGCGCGAGTATCTGCAGATCGTCGCTGCCACCAACTACAAACAGCGTATTCGTAAAACCATCGAGTACTATCACGCAGACCGGTTGAACTATGCGGTGGTCGGCACCCCCAACCGACTCGAATACGATCAGGGCTTTTTCGTCAAGAACGGTGACGGCTCGGCCGATGTGAAACCGATCGCCCATCTCTACAAAACCCAGGTCTATGCACTGGCGAAACACCTTGGACTGCCAGACTCGATCTGCGACGCCATTCCTACCACCGACACCTACAGCCTGCCCCAGGGCCAGGATGAATTCTACTTCGCCCTGCCTTACCAGGAGATGGATAAAGCGTTGTGGGCCCATAACCATGGCGCCACAGCCCAAGAGCTGGCCGAAATGCTGGGAATCAGTGAAGATCAGGCGAAATTCGTCAAGCAGGACATCGACAATAAACGTAAAACCACCCACTACCTGCATGCCAAGCCCTATTTGATCGATCCGATCGCTGAGTTGGATCTGTAGTAGCCTTTAAGAAGGATGGGTATCGGCTTAATCGAGCCTGCCCATCCTTATTAACCCGACGACACGAACTACGACTAAGGGTTGTTATAGATCTTCTCAAACCCAGCTTCACTGAATCCATTCATTCGTCGTTTACCGACCAGAATAACCGGCACACCGGTTGCACCCATCTTCTTATACTGCCTTTTTCCCTTGCTACTCTTTTCAATATCGTATTCGGTATATTTGATCTTTTTCCGTTTGAAATAGCGTTTGGCCTTTTCACAATGGCCACACCAATCGGTGCTGTAGATCACTACCTTTTTACCGAAATTGAAAATTGACCGGTCAAAACTGACACTTTTGATGGTATTGATCTTAAGTTTGACTTCACTGGCTTCAGCATCGGCTGGTTGTTTGTCAGAGAAATGAACCTTTCCATGCTCATCGGTCCACTTGAATATCTCCGCCTCAGCGACAGCCGCTGACAACAGCAGAATGGGCAGCAAAACCCAGTATATCTTGCTTGAGTTCATATTCATGATGATCTGCTGAAATTAACCACTATCTTGGCTATTAAGCCGGTCACCAAATAGTTAGCGGCCATGAACTATTCGGCTTGAATCAGCATAGATACATGGCGCGGCTAAACCGCACCATGTTTGACACTCACTCTGAACTGTTATGAGACCACAGAATCAGACACCAACCTCAAGCGTTGGTAACGAAGCAGTTGATACGTGTCAACAACTCACTCGGAGGTGTATCCTTTGGATCGTTGAGATACTCTTCAAAGGGTGGAAAGTCCACCGCCTCATAGCCACTTTGTGGCAGCCACTGACCAAACAACCAGTCATAGGGCTTCTCCAGCTCCGCATAAGAGCCTTTGAACAGTAGGCTCACACAGGTCCCGCCCGGAATCCGATTCGTTTCAGGCGCTTCACCAGCTTCCGGCAGATCCGTCTGATCCACTACAGAAATGGCGGCAAATGCCCTAAGCTTCTTAGACTCCACGGTCTTTGGATCATCAAAATAGAGACCGATTGAACGCGTCTTATCACTCAGCAAATTATGGCTGGAGGCATATACAAACAACTTTTCAAACGTTCTGCCTATCTCCATATAGTCACCCTGATGGGAATAGCCAATCAGATTGACCGGTTTGAAATCAACAATTTCAACATTGTACATGTCACGATACTCCTCTCTCGCAGTTGGTAGCATAGCCACAAAGGGTTCGTTCCTCTTACTGTTACGTCTTGCACTTCGGTATTCGGTGGGGGATTCACCGAACTGATGTGTGAACGCACGGGTAAAGGCTTCGGGGCTGCCATAGGTAGCCGAGGTGGCTATGCGTAGTATCGACTTGGTTGAACTGATTAATTCAACAGCCGCACGTTGGAGGCGTAGACGTCGGATGGTCGCATTCAGGGTCTCCCTGGCCAACTCCCGATAGATACGGTGAAAATGGTAGGGTGACATGAATGCGACATCCGCCAGCAGGTTGATGTTGAGATCATCATCCAGGTGGTCGTGGATATACTCGATCACCCGGATAACCCGTTGCCGGTAGTTCTCTGCTGTTGTCTTCTTCATACTGTTACCTCCTGTGATTCAGCGTAATCAATCCGGTCTGATAATGTTTGCGGTTTTTTGGATTGATGAGTGTGCACAGAAGGTACTCCTGTCGTGAAGTATCAATGTTTTAGCCAACCTCTCTGATAGCTGGCAAATCCACTTTGACCAAAACCAAAAGCCCCTCTCCCTCAAGGGGAGAGGGGAGCTCTTTGTTCTTGTTTGGCAATCTGATATTTGTTGTGGCCAATATTGCAAACAGTTTCGTTACCCTTTTTGATATATAAAACCTTTCTCGCGGGCAACCATATGTCACTTACAGCACTGAAAATGACTCGGAAATTGATCCACTTAATCTTGCTTTAGACTCTGGGTTGCCTGATAGATCTCCCCCGTCATCTCATTCGACCAGCCGATCAGGTGTGTTTTCAGTTGCGCCCTGTTTTGCTCATCCAGAAAAGCATGCAGTGGCTGAATCCCCTCGTCCAGATTGCGCCACATCACCACCAGTTTCTCAAGAACATCAAGATGGGCAATGCCCTCCACCTCCGCATCACAGGCATAGATATGTCCATGGGGCAGAATATGCTGACTCTCCGCATAGAGATACTCATGCACATTCTGCAGATTGATCTCTCCCCCCTGTCTGAGCAGCTCACTGATCGTCGGTAGGGTGGTCGGCAGTTGCGGGCAGCTGGATTCGATATTCTGTAACAGCGGTAAAAAAGCGCTCTTTCCCCGGACATCGCTGGCGTAGTCGAAGCCCAGCTCCTGTTGCAGGCGCAGCAGATGAGGGTTGGATTGCCAGCCGGCGGATGCCATGCAGCTGGGCCGATTACCAAACAGGTCAGTGTATCTGTCGACAGCCTTCAGCAATTCACTGCGAGTCCAGGCTTCATCGGCATGGGCTAATCCCTTCAGCCAACGGCCACGATCATGACAAAGGATGCCTGTCTCATGACCGGCAGCAGCGACTGCGCGCATCCTATCCCCAGCTTCGTCGACTATTTGTGGCGGCTTTAGCAGCACGCCGTAGAGGCGTGAGTTCAGGGGCAGATGAGGGTACCAGGGCTGTTGACTCTTATTAATCAGCCGGCCACTTTTATCCGGACCTGTGGCAAAGAAGAAACTGGCCTTGACCTGGTACTGATCAAAAAGCTTGAGCAGAGCGGGTACACCCTGAATCGCGCCAACCAGTGTGTTGACCGCAATCCTCAGCCCAAGCTTCATGTGGATTCAAGATATCGGCAGAGCAGCCCGTTGGTCACCGCTTCGGCCGGTAACTCGACCCGTACCTGATAACCCCCGCCAGGCGCTTCATGCATCTGATTGCCATGTCTGTCTTCCATTCTCTCAAGCACAAAATCCCGGTTTCCATCGGGTGTCATCAGCTCAAGCCGGTCACCGACTCGAATTTTGTTTTTAACATCCACTTCCACCAGGCCACCCTCCGGATCGATGCCGGTTATCTCCCCGACAAACTGCTGGCGTTCTGTCTGGGAACTGCCGAATCGGTAGTTCTGCAGCTCATCAGACTCATGCCTCTGGTAGAAACCATCGGTGAATCCCCGATTGGCCAAGCTCTCCAGATCCGCCATCAATGTGGGCTGAAATGGGCGCCCCGCCACCGCATCATCGATTGCTTTACGATAGACCTGGGTGGTACGCGCCGTGTAGTAATGGGATTTGGTGCGACCCTCGATCTTCAGACAATCGACACCGATCTCCACCAGCCTGGCCACATGCTCAACAGCACGCAGATCCTTTGAATTCATGATATAGGTGCCATGCTCATCCTCGAACACCGGCATCTGTTCACCGGGACGCCCTCCCTCTTCCAGGTAGTAAACTTGATCAGCGGCGCTGTGTCTGGTCACGTCGGCCGGCCCGCTACTGAGTTCAGGTCCGGCGACCGGCTGGGAGAGCTTGTAATCCCAGCGGCAACTGTTGGTGCAGGTTCCCTGGTTGGCATCACGATGATTGAAGTAGCCCGACAGCAGACAACGTCCCGAATAGGCGATACAGAGGGCGCCGTGGATAAACACCTCCAGCTCCATGTCCGGACAGTGCTGGCGAACCTCAGCCACCTCATCCAGTGACAGCTCCCGGGAGAGTATCACCCGACTCACTCCCTGCTGCTGCCAAAACCGTACTGCTTCCCCATTCACTGTGTTCGCTTGTACCGAAAGGTGAATCGGCATCTCCGGCCAGCGCTCCCGGACCATCAGAATCAAGCCAGGATCGGACATGATCAGGGCATCCGGCCCCATCGCGATGATCGGTTCGAGATCTTTGATGAAGGTCTTCAGCTTGGCATTGTGAGGCATCACATTGCAGGCCAGATAGAATTGGCGTTGCAATGCATGCGCCTCGGCAATCCCGGTGGCCAGGTTTTGTTCCAGAAAATCGTTGTTTCTGACCCGTAGGCTGTAACGGGGTAAACCCGCATAGACCGCATCGGCACCATAGGCGAATGCATAGCGGGCGTTTTTAAGGGTGCCGGCGGGTGCCAGCAGTTCTGGTTGTTTAGCCATAGTTGGTTTGATCAGCTTAAGGGGGTTTGGAACAGACCCGGGACGAACAGAGTGACAATCAAAGTGCACCGACTGAAGAGGTGGTGGTGCAATGCGGCATCAATAGGTCGGCTCATAACCAGTTCAGCGGCTCCTCAGCGCAGTGTGACTTGATAGGTCTCGACAATGGTACCCAAAACCAGCCGCTCCCTTTTGACTGACAACTTGACGACTTCACCGACCTCCCGGTCCATCAGGGCAATGCGCAGTTCTGCATAGCTCTCAATCGGTTGATCATCAACGGATACCAGAAGGTCTTTCTCTTTGATGCCGGCTTCCGCGGCACCGCTGTTCTCAACGAATCCATTGACACTGGGCGGTGAGCTCTCCACATCCAGGAATACCCCCAGTTTACCACTGGGTGGCAGCTTATGTTGATCGGCCAGGATCAGATAATCCGCCAGCTCAGGATTCAGCTCGGGGACTGAATTGACATTCAGTACAATCGCCTGACTCGCATCCACCCGACGTGACAGACGGCTTGGGATGCCATCCCCATAGATCAGATGACCAGCCCCGGCCAGAATCACCAGGTGGCCCTGGGGATTCTCCTCAATCCACTCAGCCGCACGCTCCGCCATCGATTCATCCCACAGCAACTGGACATCTAGAAAACGTTCGAAATCCCGCCCTTCCCGGTGGGGATGTGCCTCATAGATGGTTTGCAAACGTTCACGATAGCTCTCATTATCCCGGGCGATTTCAGCCGGCAGTCTGGCCTGCTGCTCCGGGCTGAGACTCTCGATCCCCTCCCGGCTCACCTGGTCTGTGATTTCACGCTCCAGATTGAGCGCGATCATGGGAATCCCATGCTCCCTGGCAAAGCTGAAGATCGGACGATAGAGCCGATAGTCGAAGCGCCAGCGATTGAAATAGTCACTGCCGCGGATCAGACCGGCTTCGTCAATCTCTCCGGCAATATATTGGTCAAGCACTTTCTGGTAGGGTTGAAAAAAGAACTCCAGACCGATAGCCAGGTCTGAATGCTTGGCATGCAGGCCCTTGATGATCGCCAGCTGGTTGAGATGGTGCTGATACTGGTCGTGGGTTTCACCCACATAAACCACGCGTTTATCCGAGACTTTTTCAACCAGTCCGGAGACATCGATCAAAGCGGACATATCGACAACAGAATCCTGGGTTTTCTCCTCAGCCATGGATCCAGTCAGCAGACCGGTAAGGAGAATGAAAAACAGATAGTTACGCAGCACGATGATCTCCGGCAGCAGAAGGCTGTTTAAATTGTTGTCTAACCACTTTTTTCAGTTGAACAATGTTGCGCCTCAGAGGATTCTATCCTACTGCTGCTCCAGTACAACCCGTGCCCGGTTCAGACGAATCGCCCAATCATAGCAAAGTAGTCGGGAAAATATGGGGGTTAAGACCAACAAATGAACAATACGTTTCATACCCCTTACCCGGCAATAGCCATCTCAGGGATTTTGACTCAGCTCTGATAGGCTTATGTAAGTTACACTCATTTATGGAAAAAAGTCAGTTTGTTATGGATAAACTTTTTAATACAAACAATTCAACATGGAAACTGGTCAGGTTTTTCCTGCTGCTCTCCCTATCACTCCCCGTTACGGCGGGAACACTCCCGATTGACCTTCCCAGACAGCGTCTCACATCAGAACAGTTGGCCGTGGTTGTCAATGATCAGGATCCTCTCAGCCAGCGCATCGGCAAATACTATATCAAGGCACGGGGCATCCCAGCTGCCAACCTGCTGCATGTCAGCTTCAAACCTGGGAAGAAAACTCTCCCACCACAGCAATTCCAACGGATCCGGCAAAAACTGCTGGAAATCACACCGTCGAGCATCCAAGCGTACGCCATCACCTGGGTTGCCCCCTTCCGGGTCGGCTGCATGTCGATCACCTCTGCGCTCACATTCGGCTATGACAAGGCCTGGTGCTCAGATCGCACCTGCGCCTCGACCCGCCGCAGCCCCTATTACGACTACCTAGGGGTCACCCCCTATAACGACCTCTCGATTCGACCCAGCATCAGTATTGCGGCAAACAGCTTCACCGAGGCCAAAGCCCTGATCGATCGAGGTATTGCTGCAGACGGCACGCTCCCGCAAGGGACTGCCTATCTGATGAGCACCCAGGATAAACAGCGCAATGTACGAGCAAAGGACTATCTGATGACCCGCCGTCTGATGCACAACTGGATCGATACCGAAGTGATAAGAGGCAACGCCCTGCGTGATCGCAAGGATGTGCTGTTCTACTTTACCGGCCGAAAACATATCGATGGGCTGGAGACCCTGAAGTTTCTCCCAGGCGCCATTGCCGACCATCTCACCTCCGCAGGTGGTGTGCTCAGCGGCAGTAAGCAGATGAGCGCCCTACGCTGGTTGGAAGCTGGTGCCACTGGCAGTTTTGGTACGGTGGTAGAGCCCTGCAATCATCTGGGAAAGTTTCCCAACCCCCGTCTGGTGATGGAGCACTACAGTCATGGTCAGACCCTGCTGGAAGCCTATTGGCGTAGCGTTCAACAACCCGGGGAAGGCCTTTTTATCGGCGAGCCCCTAGCTGCACCATACGATAAGGTTGTTTTCAAAAAGAGCGCAACAGGCACTCAACTGATCACCAGAAATCTCACTGCCGGGGATTATCGGCTGAGCCACTCAACCACACCGATCGGGCCGTTTCGGCAAATTCAGCACTTCCGGGTCAAGCCCCACCAGCAGCGGTTTGATCTGTCTGGGGGCCAGCCGGGCTACTACCGGATTGAGTCACTGTAACTCTGACCAATGACCGATCAACCGGTTCTTTAACCTTATTCCACCGGCGACGAAATAGTAACTCATCCAGAAACTGTGTTGGCAGAGGAATCGCTCGCCTGTTTTCTCAACCCCGAGCCAAACAGACCCAACCCCATGCCCTTCAGCACTGACTTGAGTTTTACTGATTTCTGCTGTTCAAACATTATGATCCTGAACAGATCCATCAATGCGGCCATGAAATCGAACAACACAAAGCCTGGAAAGCGAAATAGCTGTTCTCGCCAGATACGGGTGCGGTTGCGATAGATGGTAAAGCGGCGTCTGGCAGAGTGGTTCCAGGCAAAGAAATGACGGCCGAGGAAGTGGTGTTTGGTCTGTTCACCAAGATTGTGCCGCAATACAGCATCCCGCACGGCGACAATCCTGTACCCGGCCTCAATGGCTCTCAGACAGTAATCCACATCCAGATAGTCGATGTCGAAAGACTCCCGGATCATACCGATCTCTTCGAACAGCTCCGCCTTGATTAGGCTACCGGAACTGATGGCAATGAAGATATCCTGCAGTATAGGTTGGCCGGAAAAACCGACCTTGGCAAATCTGGGCCAATGGTATTTTCCACCAGGGGCCGTGACAAACAGGGCCTCCCTGTTGACACTCTGTTCCAGGTATTTGGGAACAACAATCCCGGTTCCAGGATGGGTTGGATAGATCTGTTTAGCTTGAACGAGTCGCTCAACCATTTGCGGATCGGCACTGCTGTCATCGTCCATCAGCAATACCCAGTCTGCATCCTCGTCAAGTGCGTGCCTTATTCCCAGATTCTGCGCTTTGGCCAGCCCCAGGTTGTCCCCATTCTGAATCAGAAAAATCTGCTCAGGGTGGGCTTGTGCAATCGCACTGACTCGGTTTTGTGCCTCCGTCTCGGTACTGTTATCGACAATTACCACCAAAGCGACCTGATGCAGGTAGCTCTGCAGTGACGCTTCGAAGCTATGATCGATATTGTAGGTGACCGTGACAGCGACTATTTTTGAAGCAGAAGATTCAGACATCGGACTATTATCGCTGATCTTGGTAAGCTGAGTCACATTGGAATTTCAGTCGCTATGATTTCACCCTGATACCAAACCAATGCTGGCCGATTTGCTCACCGCACTTATAAATAGATGAAGTTTAAAAATCCAATGCTGAAGCACTAGAGAGCGGCGATTATTACAACTATAATGCTAGTTTGAGACAATACCAGTTAAACCTAATTCATTGATAAACTTAGAATTCTGAGAGAGTGAAAATGCCTGAAAGCACAGACGATATGCATCTTGAAAACAGTTGTGATGCTGTCATCAAATCGACCGCCAGAATCAGCCCCGAGTCAGCGGACGAGGTCCGCCAACTGGTATTGCAGATTGACGACCCAACCTTTCGCTATGCAGCCGGTCAATCCATTGGGGTACTGGTACCCGGTCCTCACGTCTTCGGCAATGAATATCACCACCGCCGCTACTCGATCGCCAACCCGATCCAGACCGGCAACAACGAAGCCATCGAACTGGAAATCCTGGTGAGACGCTGTTTCTACCTGGATGAGATCTCCGGTGAGCGGTATCCGGGTATCGCCTCAAACTATCTTTGTGACGCCAAAATCGGTGACAAACTGAAGATTACTGGTCCGTTCCGCAGCCCCTTCAAAATCCCGGCGAACAAAAGCAGCAATCTGCTGATGATTGGTACCGGTACCGGTATTGCTCCTTTCCGAGCATTTGTACGTCAGATCTACGATCAGCACGGTAGCTGGGATGGCCAGGTACGCCTTTTCTATGGTGACAACGGTGGCATGAATCTGCTCTATATGAATGATGAGCAGAAAGATCTTGGTCAATATTATGACGACGAGACCTTCAAAGCATTCAGTGCTCTGACCGACAGGCCCATGATCGGTGTGGAATCAGGTCTGCAGGACAGCCTGGCCGCCAATGCGGAAGAGTGTAAAAAACTGATCACCGATCCCAATACCTATGTCTTTCTGGGAGGGCAGGAGAAAGCCGCAGAGGTTTTCAACAAGGTGATGGAGGAGAGCTTCGGATCGGCGGATGCCTGGAATCAGCAGAAGCAGTCCTTGATCGAGAAGGACCGTTGGGCGGAACTGCTCTATCACTGAGAGACCTGCCAGGCCGCTTTAGAAATGCGGTAGAGACAATGTTGTCGTAATTGATGCCCGGGGGGTATCGCCGGATGTTCAAACGTCTCGGTGCTATCCCCCATTCCCAATCGCTCCATGACCCGTCGTGATCGACGATTTCCCACTGCGGTAAAGGAGACCACTTCCTCTAAATTCAATTGATCGAAAGCCACCTGCAGAGCGGCCCTGCCCCCCTCTGTGGCATAGCCATTACCCCAGTGGGATTGGGCCAGTCGCCAACCGATTTCGACACAGGGGAAAAATGGCAGATCAGCTCTGGGTATGTGAAGTCCGAGAAAACCGATGAATGCACAGCTACTCTTGTGCTCGACCGCCCAGAATCCCCAGCCTCGCTGCTGAATCAGTTGCTGGCAGCGTTGGGCTAAATCATCGCTCTGCTTACGACTCAAGATTGCTGGAAAATAGGTCATGACTTCGGGATCAGCATTGAGCTGGGCAAAGGGTTCCAGGTCGGTGCTACGCCACTGCCTGAGTAACAGACGATCAGTGAAAATCTCGATTGGATTTACCATATTATTCCAAGACGCTTCCTCAGACTGCTATTGTAAACCTAGCCTAGAGCCTGCTAACACTCATCCTATGTTGACTACCACTCAATTATTTTGTTGATACTCTGATAGAGAGACAGAAGCAGCAATACATACCAGACTTCTTTACCTGAATTTTGAGGCATATTGTCCGGTATCTCTGAGGATAGTATCTTTTCTCTGTGTCGATAGCCCTGTATCCAGAGCACGATGGTTGGAACAACAGAAAATCCCATCAAATACATTAATGTGGTCAGGCCATAACATACAACCAGACTACCCTGAAATGTATTATTTATGATGGCAAAGGTACAACTGACCGCCAGGCTGAAAACAACAATCGAACCGAACAAGATAAAGACAAGAAAACGAAACGGATGGGGATGCCTTGCTGCATTATAGTAGTGTCGGATATATCCCAAATAGTGGTACCGACGGATACGTTCTGGATAGTTTATAATGGCCTGACTCATACTACATTCCAATAAGACTAATAATTGAACTGTCGTGATACCAGACGCTTGCTTTGACTCTCAATCGCTGATAACTATCAATCGATTATTATTCTTACAATCTGATAGATAGATAGAAAAAGTAGTATGTACCAAATCTCACTACCCGAATTCTGAGGAAGATTGTCCGGAATCTCTGAGGACAGTATTTTCTCCCGGTGTCGATAACCCTGTATCCAGAGCACGATGGTCGGAACAACTGCAAACCCTATCAGATACATGAATGCAGTCAGGCCATAAAAATAGATCGGATCACCCTCAAACGTATTATTCACGATGGCCAGGGTACTATAAATTGCCAGGCTGAAAACGACCAAGGATCCAAACAAAAGAAAAGCAAGGAAACGAAATGGATGGGGATGCCTTGCCGCATTATAGTAGTGCCTGAGATACCCTAAATAGTGGTATTTACGGAAGCGTTCAAAAACCTCTCTAACGATGTAACTCATACAACATTCCAATCACATTTGCACACAGGCTAATCTTAATCAACTGCTGCATTTTAAGGCCGTACGCTTCCATCATTTTCACCAAACAGATTATTATGATATCCGCTTGCTGTTTGTTGGATATCGTTTACCAGTTGTGAGCTGAATTCGACTGTTGAATCGACGATATCCAGACCTGCCTCGATCCCGGATTGCACAACAGGAGCGACAGAGTTATCGACAAAATCATCAAACTGCTTATCAGCGCCCGCCTTTTGATACATTTCATCTGCCACAAAACCAGCAGCTAATCCAGTGGCAACAGCTCCAGGACCAGTAACTGAAGTTAACCCACCTGCGACTGTACCAACCACACCACCAACGACTGCATTGTCTACGTTTTTCACGGCGCCAACTATGCCTGCAGTTATCTGCTCTGCAGTCGTTGCATTTTCATCCAGCTTGGCCACTTCCGATATAGAACCTATGACAGGCCCAGCAACTGTACCAACAATACCGGCCTTTTTAGCGACCGACTCTGCCATATCGATGGTCTTTGAGGCTTTGTTGAGATCGTTGGTCAGTTTGTTCCCGATGACTGATTTGTCACTCAGCACCTGATTTCTGGCAGCCAGGGTTTTATCCACATCATACTCAACTGCATCCGGGTGTAGCGCCCCCTTCAGGCCGCCAGGCCTGTTCGCTTCGCGCAGTGCCTCGGCTTGTGTCATTTGCGCCGGATCTTTGCTCGCCTCGAGGCGGCCGATCGCATGCTCCACAGGTTGCTGGATCGCATTTTGTTTTAGGCCGACGGCCACTGCAGTGACTGTGGAGGTGCTGACCGTTGTCACAGTACCGGCAATACTTGCTGCCGTATCAATCTTACTGTGGTCAACCTCTGCCGGCTTGGCTTGAGTTGGTGTTGCCTGGTGATCTGCTAGTGCTTCTGCGGTTGTCGGTGACCCGAGAGCCGAGCCCAGTGCGGTTTGCGAGCCCTTCAGGCCATCTTCTGTGGTCGGGCTGCCGGCAAGCTGTTCACCGGTCGTCATGGAGTCGGATAGGGAGGCACCGCCCGACAGGTCTCCACCCATTGATGAGTTGGAATCCGATCCGCCGATATCCGATCCACCACCCATAGAACCGGCTGAATCACCACCACCTACACTACCTGCTGAATCAGTCATAACCATTAACTCCCTTTACTGTCAGTCCCAAGGCATTGCTATCCTAGTCAGTTGTTTAAACTGTCAACTGCTCTGTGTTCTTAATATAGCAACTGCACATCACCATTTAACACTAGTGATTACCCTAGCGCCTGCGACCTCGATCAACAATTCTCATCCCTTGCGATCACTTCATCAAGGGATAAAAACTAAACATGGTTGATTTAATCTGGAGCGCCGGCATGGCTGATTCAAGTTCATCGAATGGATGCCTGCATCCTGTTGGAAGCGGATGAATAGATCGACCTCAGCGGAGCTGATAAAGGTCTCGCAATTTGTGTTGATACACGTTCTTTTGCGAAGTGATTGAAACCGCAATTCAGCTTTTGCAGTATCGTGTGGGATCGGCAATCCCCGCTTCCTCAAATCCCCGCGCTCTCAAGCGGCAGGAGTCGCAACTGCCACAAGCCTCTCCCTGCTCATTCGCCTGGTAGCAGGATACGGTCAGATTGTAGTCGAGCCCCAGCTTGATCCCCTGCTGAATGATCTCGCCTTTGGTCAGATCGATCAAAGGTGTGTGGATTTTAAAAGCTTTGCCTTCCACGCCAGCCTTGGTTGCCAGATTGGCCAACTGTTCGAAGGCGCGGATAAATTCAGGTCGGCAGTCGGGATAACCGGAATAGTCCACCGCATTGACGCCAATGAAGATCTCCTGGGCATCAAGCACTTCCGCCCAACCCAGGGCCAGTGAGAGGAAGACGGTATTTCTTGCCGGCACATAGGTAACCGGGATGCCATCAGCGAGTTGCTCTGGAACCTCGATCGAAGTATCGGTCAGTGCCGAACCACCGATTGAGTCGAGCCCGATGGACATGACCTTGTGATCGGCAGCACCGAGCGAGCTGGCAATATTGGCTGCGGCACTCAGTTCAGCGGCATGGCGTTGACCATAGGCCATGCTCAGTGCATAGCACTCATAACCCTGGCTTCGGGCGACCGCCAATACAGTGGCGGAGTCGAGACCACCTGAGAGTAAAACGACGGCTTTCTTATTCATCGCCCTGGTTGATCATTCCATAACAGTTTGTGGAGTTGCATTTGAAACCTGACATTCAATCTGTCCTGCAGAATCCACTCCGCCAGTTGGGTTGGATTCTGTTTACCATGTACGGGAGAGAAGAGGATTTCACACTCGCCTTCCAGAGCATAATCCTTCAGCATTGCCCTGCTCCACTCATAGTCATCCCTGCCACTGATGACAAATTTCAGCTGATCGCTCTCCCTCAAACAGTCCAGATTAGTCAGGCGGTTTTTGCTCACTTCACCGGAACCCGGCGTCTTAAGATCGATGACCCGCACCACTCTTGGATCAACCGCGCTGATATCCAGTGCACCACTGGTCTCCAGCGAGATCTCATATCCAGCATCACAAAGCCGCCTCAACAGTTCCGTGCATGCCGCCTGGGCCAGAGGCTCGCCACCGGTGACACAGACCCGATTGATCCGCAGCTCCGAGAGTTGTTGCAGGATCGACTCGATCGACATTTTTTCGCCACCACTGAAGGCATACTCCGTATCACAGTAGACACAACGCAGTGGACAGCCGGTCAAACGGATGAAAACGGTCGGCAGACCGACCGTGTTTGACTCCCCCTGCAGGGAAACAAAGATCTCAGTGATGCGTATTTGTGACATTTCCGGGTTGAGCCAAATGAGTTCGAGAGATGATCGACCGGTGGGATGGATCGTTTTTTTTGACAGCTGATGGTGATAAATGCGAAAAGGGTGCGGAGAACCGCACCCTATGGATTGAACCACGCATCAATTCAACGATTCGCGAGCATAGGTTGAATCACTCAACCAGTTGATCTGTCTCAGCGCCCCTCTTTTGTGATCCGCTGGATCCGCTTTTCAGCAAGACGGGCCTCGGTGGTGGCAGGATAGTTCAACTGAAGTTCACGCAGTATCTTTTTCGCTTCATCCCACTGCTTTTTCTCGTAATGGATATATCCCATCTTCAGCATCGCACCGGGCACCTTCGGGCTCTGGGCAAACCTTTCCCTCACCTTGGTGAACTCCGCCAGGGCGGTATCGAAATCCCGGTTCACATAACTCGCTTCCGCCAGCCAGTACTGGGCATTGTCCTCATAACTGCCACCGGAGTAATCCTTGAGAAACGCACTAAAGGCGGTAATCGATTCCGGGTAGCGCCCCTGCTTCAACAGATTGAATGCCTCCTGGTAGACCATCTCCTCCTGTTGAGGATCCGGGGGTGTTACCGCGGAGCTGGTTGAGTCAATCGACGTGACTGGCGGCACACTACTCTGCTGGTTTGCAGGGGGTGCGGCAGATACAGGAGGTGGTGCGGAAACCGGCGGGGGTGAAGACGCCCCGCCGGATTGAAAGCGGGACAACCGCTGATCGATGTCCAGGTAGAGATCCCGCTGCCGGCGGCTCATGGCGTCCATGGTGTGTTTCTGCAACTCCACATCGCCACGCAACTGCTGTACCTCTCTCTGCAACTGCTGCAGTTGCAGCACCAGATCCGCCAGACTCTGATTTTGCAGCATCCGCTCAATCCGCTGCAGACGCTGTTCCATGTTTGGACCATTCTCTGCTGCCAGATTCGGAGTGCTAACCCCCAGCCCGATCGCCAGGCTGATAATCGCCAGTCTGAAGCGTGAGTTCATGAACCTCTCCCCAATCAGTAGACCAATTCAACACGTCGATTGAGCGCCATTGCCTCATCGGTGTTTTCGAAGGCAGATGGTCTCTCTTCACCATAACTGACGACCACCATCTGGTTATCCGCCACACCCTGAGCCATCATCAGGCTGCGTACTGAGTTGGCCCGGTTTTCACCCAGACCAAGATTGTATTCACGGGTACCCCGCTCATCCGCATGACCTTCCAGACGGACAACGGCCTGTGGATTGGCGGCGAGATAGTCTGCGTGAGCCTGGATCACCTCCAGGTAGTCAGATCGCACCACACTCTGGTCGTAGTCAAAATAGATCACCCGGGTAGCCAGCAGGCTGTTGGGATTCTCAAGTGGATCGCCGTACCACTCTTCGCCTTGTGAGGCGGCAGAGGTGGACGCTTCACTGCCGGCTGCACCCATTTCGCTATCGGCGCCGGTGGATTGTTCAGATACCTCGGCCCCGCCTTCAGTGGTTGGGGTTGAGGAACAGCCGATCATCAACAACAAAGAGAGTGTGATGGTGGCGGATAGTGACAGCACTTTTTTCATGGAAGTTCTCCTAATTCACTCGTGCATTATTTCTTAAAAGGTGACCAATCCGGTTCGCGTACATCCCCGGCCTGCAAGGCAAGACGCTGTCTGACCCGCCCATCGACCGAGACTGCAGCGAGTACGCCGCGGCGACCAGCCTTGGCGCCGTAGATAATCATACTGCCGTTGGGTGCAAAGCTGGGTGACTCATCCAGTCTCCCCTGACTCAAAACCTGCATCACGCCGGTTTTGAGATCCTGCACCGCAATTCGATAGTTACCCTCGTCCTGAGTGACAAAGGTCAGCAGTTTTCCATCGGGTGAGAATGAAGCCCGGGCATTGTAACTGTTTTCAAAGGTAACACGTTGCGCCTTGCCACCAAAAGCGGATACCCGGTAGATCTGGGGTCTGCCTCCGCGATCCGAGGTAAACACCAAACTCTTGCCGTCCGGAGACCAGGCTGGCTCGGTGTCGATCGAGTAGTGACGGGTGATCTGCTGCAGCTTGCGGCTGCGCATATCGTAGATATAGATATCCGGGTTTCCCCCCTTCGACAGGGTAAGTGCCAGCTTGCGGCCATCGGGGGACCAGGCTGGCGCCCCGTTGATACCTTTGAAGGAAGTGACTTTCTGACGTTTGCCGGTGTAGACACCCTGTACATAGACTGCTGACTGGCCACCTTCGAAAGAGACATAGGCGATCTTCATCCCGTCCGGGGACCAGGCCGGTGACATCAGAGGCTCGCTTGAGGTGACGATGGTCTCTGGGTTGTGACCATCCGCGTCGGCAACATTCAGACCGAGCCGGCTCTTGCCGTCAGCCAGCCGGGTTGAGGTGATGTAGGCGACCCGGGTGGAAAATGCACCGGGAATACCCAACAGATTCTCATAGATGATATCGGCAATCCGGTGGGCAGTACTGCGCAAGTTGGATGCCGTGGTGGGGATGCTGTAACCGGTGAGTTGCTGCCCCCGATAGACATCGAGCAGTTGAAACTGCACCTGATAGGTTCCCGCCCCGGTGGACTCCACCTGACCGACGACTAGGTTCTCCACACCCAGTGCCCGCCAGTCTTTGAATTCGACTTCACTATCGGAGGTGGGACGGGAGAGCATATCGGCCCGTGGGATGGTCTTGAAACGCCCACTACGCTGCAGATCCGCATTGATCACCTCAGCCAGATCCATCGCCGGCTGTCCTCTGCCCAGCCTGCCGAAAGGTACCACGGCTATTGGCAGCGCACCTTCAACGCCTTCGGTTATCTCGATGGTCAGTTCGGCTTTCACTACGGAATGACAAGCCAAAAACACCAGCAACATCAAAACTATTTTTTTCATATTAACAATTAGTTATTTATTCGGCTTAAAGTTTAATCTTAATGAGCGGAATGATTCAAACAAAGCGCCACTGGGCACCGGCAGCGGTGCTGCCTTGTAGACCGCGGCCTCAACCGAACGATCGAAAGCCGCATTACCACTGCTGCGGATAATACTGACTCCACCGGGAACCACATCCCCTCCGGGTATCAGCCTGACCTGCACCACACACGAGAGTCCTTCTGTGTTTTGAGCCGGTTTCAACCAGTTGCGCTCGATCTGTTGTTTGATAACCGCACCATAACGATCGATTTCACGACTGTTCTGCTCAGCGGCGATCTGCGCCTGGAGCGCCCTTTCCCGTTCAGCTTGAGCACGACGCTTCGCTTCCGCTTCCGCCTTGCGCTTGGCCTCGGCTTTTCGTTTCGCTTCGGCTTTGCGTTTCGCCTCAGCTTTACGTTTTGCTTCCGCTTCCGCCTTACGCTTGGCCTCTGCCTTGCGTTTGGCGTCCGCTTTTCGCTTGGCCTCTGCCTTGCGCTTGGCGTCCGCTTTTCGCTTGGCCTCGGCTTTCCGTTTGGCTTCCACCTCACGTTTCTGCTGAGCTTTCTGCTCAGCAACCCGTTTCTTTTCAAGCGCCTGCTGACGTTTTTTCTCTTCAGCCTGACGTTGCTTTTTCTCCTGCTGCTGTTTCTTCAGCTGCTGCGCCTTTTTCTCCTCGGCCTTTTTCTCATTGATCTTGTCCAGATCGATGGTGTGTGCCTGCACCACATTGGCCTGGGAGGCGATCGGTTTCGGTTTTTTCTCCCAATCGACGCCAAACACCAGAAAGAATACGATCAGAAAATGCAGCAACAGCGCCAGCATCACCGAAAATGGATTGCGTTTGAGCACCCCTAACACGACTACTTCTCCGGTGATTCAGTTACCAGACCGACACTTGGTGCGCCCCCTGCCTGAAGCAGCACCATCGCTTCCACGACTCGACCATAGGGTACGCCTCTGTCGCCGCGTACCATGATCGGGGTCTTGGGTTTGTATTTGAGTACCGCCCGCACCCGCTCGACCAGGGCATCCTCTTCCACCGGTTGATCCTTATCCTCACCAATGTCGATAAAAAGATCCCCTGCCTGATTTACCGTCACCACCAGGGGCTCGTCCACTTCACTGGAGAGGGGTTCCGCATCCGCCTGGGGCAGCTCAACCTGGACCCCTTGGGTCAGCAGCGGTGCCGTGATCATAAAAATAACCAGCAGCACCAGCATAACATCAATGTAGGGGACCACATTGATCTCAGACATCGGACGACGACGATTTTTGCTGCGACTCATCTGCTCACAAACCCGATCAGGATACAGCCTGACGCTGCAGGATGGTTGCAAACTCTTCCACGAAGTCGTCGTAACGGTTATTCAGACGTTCCACATCGTTGGAGTAGCGGTTATAGGCGATGACCGCAGGAATCGCGGCAAACAGACCGATCGCCGTGGCGATCAGGGCTTCGGCGATACCCGGGGCGACCAGCGCCAGGGTGGCCTGCTTGACGTTACCCAGAGCAGTAAATGAGTTCATGATTCCCCAAACAGTACCGAAGAGTCCCACATAGGGGCTGGTGGAACCGATGGTTGCCAAGGTTGAAAGATGACTCTCCAGACGATCAACCTCCCGGTTCAGAGAGACCCGCATCGAGCGTTGCGCCCCCTGCACCATAGCCATCGGGTCCTTGTGACCCTTGGTTCGGAGACGGGCAAACTCACGAAACCCGGCACGAAACACCGAGGCCATACCCGATTCATCATCCGTTTCACGTTCCAACTGGCGGTAGAGTTCCGCCAGGTCACCACCCGACCAAAAGCGGCTTTCGAAATCATCCGCATCTTTCATGGCACTCTTCAGCACCCGCATGCGATCAAAGATCATGCTCCAGGAGCTGAGTGAGGCAAACACCAGCAAGGCAATGACGAACTGCACGACCGGACTGGCGTTCAGAATCAGATGGGTAATGGAGAGGTCAGTCGACATCCGCAATCTCCAGCAATATATGTTTTGGAATAGGTGTTGGGCGCATGGTCTTCATATTCACACAAGCAATCTTGATCTCTCCCTGGCAAAGTATGCGTGTATCCTCGGCGCGCACCACCTCCTGGTAGAAACTCAGGCTGGCACGCCCCTTCCGTGACACGGCGGCAGACACCTCCAGCGCATCGTTAAAGCGGGCGGGATGATGGTATCCCACATCGACATGACGAACTGCGAAGATGATCCCGTCTTTCCGCAGCAACTCGTCCTGCTCGAAGCCTTTGCTCCGCAGCCATTCGGTGCGGGCACGCTCCATGAATTTCAGGTAGTTGGCGTAATAGACCACACCACCGGCATCGGTATCTTCGTAGTAGACCCTGACCGGCCAGATAAATCGATTATGACTGCTTTTCATACCCCAAGACCGTTATTCGACCGATTCCGCTGCCGAAACTAACCTACTATGATTGTGTGATGTTATCTGAGTTCCCTGATTAATCCGTATTCGCTATTAATGTTAACAGCCCCTAAAACAGTTCATCCTCAGATGGCATATGATCCCCGGATCTTGGGGTCAAGCCAAAATGCAGATAGGCTGCCTGTGTGGCGACTCTACCCCTTGGCGTTCGCATCATAAACCCCTGCTGTATCAGATAGGGCTCCAGCACATCCTCAATCGTGCCCTTCTCCTCGCCGATCGCCGCAGCCAGATTATCAACCCCTACCGGTCCGCCATCAAACTTCTCAATGACCGCCAGCAGCAGTCGACGATCCATGTTGTCGAATCCGTTACTGTCCACCTTGAGCATCTTCAATGCCTTGTCTGCAAGCTCTACCGATATATGACCGTCCCCTTTGACCTGGGCATAGTCGCGCACTCTTCTCAACAGTCGGTTGGCAATTCTGGGGGTTCCCCGCGAGCGTCGAGCCACTTCCCCGGAACCTGGAGCGTCGATACCGATATTCAGGATTCCGGCAGAACGGCTGACGATACGCGCCAGATCCGCAGCATCATAGAACTCCAGGCGTTGCACGATCCCAAAACGATCCCGCAGCGGTGAGGTCAGCAGTCCCGCCCTGGTGGTTGCACCGACCAGGGTGAAGGGGGGCAGATCGAGCTTGATGGAGCGGGCGGCAGGGCCTTCACCGATCATGATATCGAGCTGATAATCCTCCATCGCCGGATAGAGCACCTCTTCCACCACCGGGCTGAGGCGATGAATCTCATCGACAAACAGCACATCGTGGGGTTCCAGATTGGTCAACAAGGCAGCCAGGTCCCCGGGTTTTTCAAGTACCGGCCCGGATGTCTGTCGAAGGTTGACCCCCATTTCATTGGCGATGATATGCGCCAAGGTGGTCTTACCCAATCCCGGGGGGCCAAAAATCAAGACATGATCAAGGGCCTCCTCGCGTCCCCTTGCTGCGGTAATGAAGATCTCCATCTGCTCACACACAGCCGTCTGCCCCACATAGTCGGACAACTGTTTGGGTCGGATAGCCCGCTCCAGCAGATCATCATCTCCCGTAGCCGCACCATCGATCAATCTGGGTTCTTCGTTCACCGGTGATCCTGTCATTTTTTAGCCGCACCCTGCAGAGCGGCCCTGATAAGTGCTTCACTGTCCATGTCTTGCTGTTCCACGCTTTTCACCATCCGGCTGGCATCCTGGGATTTGTAACCAAGCGCCACCAGTGCTGCCACAGCATCCGCATTGGCCGAGACGGGGTGATCTGCTGCAATGGCTTGAGCCCCTGTGCCGGAGACACTGAAAGCGGACAGCTTCGCCAACCGGTCGCGCATTTCGATGATCAACCGCTCGGCGGTCTTTTTACCGATACCCGGCAGTTTGACCAGCGCCGCAACATCCTCGAACTCGACACAGCGAGCAAACTCCTCGGCACTCATACCGGAGAGAATCGTCAACGCCATTTTGGCACCTACGCCATTTACTTTCAAAAGGTTACGAAACAAAGTTCGTTCAGTTTCATTACTGAAGCCATACAGTACATGGGCATCTTCCCGGACGATCAAATGGGTCAGCAAAGTGACCTTCTGACCGATTTCCGGGAGTGAGAATATGGTCGAAAGCGGCGCTTCGATTTCATATCCGACGCCACCCACATCGACCAACAGATGGGGTGCCTGCTTCGCGGCGAGCTCGCCTCTAAGACGACCGATCACGGCTGAAAACCTCTCATACCATTGCTACGCTTTGCATATCCAATCCTACTGCTGTGGGCATGGCTCAATGCCACGGCCAAGGCATCGGCTGCGTCGGCCTGGGGCTTTTTCTGCAGCTTCAGCAACATCTGCACCATGTGCTGGACCTGGGTTTTTTCCGCCCGGCCGGTCCCCACAACAGCCTGCTTGATCCCTCTGGGGGAGTATTCCGCCACCGACAATCCCTGATTGACCGCAGCACAGATCGCCGCACCTCTGGCCTGCCCCAGCTTGAGTGCCGATGAAGGATTCTTCGAAACGAAGACCTGTTCAATCGCCATCACTTCAGGCTGGTACTGGTTGATCACTTCACTGATGCCGGTAAAAATCTGTCCCAGTCTGGGCGCCAGTGCTTCGCCCTCCAGACGTAACACGCCATGGAACAGATGGGTGGTGTGTACACCATCGGATTCGATCAATCCAAATCCGGTAATCCGAGAGCCCGGATCAATGCCGATTATCCTCAGCATTCAACCAACTGCATCGAGGATTTCGTCTGAAATCTCTGCATTGGTGTAGACATTCTGCACATCGTCGAGATCTTCAAGCATATCGATCATACGCAGCAATTTGTCCGCATCCCCCTCATCCAGCTCCGCCTGGGTCGAAGCCACATAGGTAACCTCATCATTTTCCGGCTCTAATCCCGCCTGAAACAGGGCATCCTTCACCTCGGAGAAGCTCTCCGGTGTGGCGATCACATCGATGGAGCCGTCATCATTGGTGAGCACATCCTCAGCGCCGGCCTCAAGTGCCGCATCCATAACCTGCTCTTCATCGGAGCCGGATGCAAAACTGATGATGCCCTGTTTGGTGAACAGATAGGCCACCGACCCATCGGTACCAAGGTTGCCGCCCAGCTTACTGAAGGCGTGACGGACTTCTGAGGCTGTGCGATTGCGGTTGTCGGTCATGCAATCCACCATCACGGCCGTGCCACCGGGCCCATAACCTTCATAGCGAATCTCATCGTAATTCTCACCATCGCTGCCGCCGGCACCCCGTTTGATCGCCCGTTCAATGGTATCTTTGGGCATGTTGGCGCCAAGTCCTTTGTCCATTGCCAGACGCAATCGGGGGTTGGCATTGGGATCACCACCCCCCATGCGGGCAGCGACTGTGATCTCACGGATCAATTTGGTCCAGATCTTGCCGCGCTTTTTATCATTTGCAGCCTTTTTATGCTTGATATTGGCCCACTTACTGTGTCCTGCCATACAAACCTCTCAATACCGAATATTCAAACCGGTTAGTTTAACACCCCCCCGTTCCCGCAGAAACCAAGTAATTTTCCCTACCGACCAACAGGCAGATTACCGGTTGCTGGACCAATCAGACCTTGCCAGCGCATCGCATAGGTTTTATCTTGGAGCGATAAACTAAAAAACCGATACTCTGGTAGCGTTTTATCAATAAACCCCGGGGTGTTTCTGAATGCAGAAAACCTCATCAACCATAATATTTGCAGGCTATGTCCCAAACCGTTGAAGCGTGGGTACGGCAGCTCTCGTCTGAGCCCCTTCCCGTCATGCAGCGCACCCTGACCCAGGTCAGGGACCTACTCAATAAATCCAGTGTTAACCATAACCGGCTTTCGGAAGTGATCTCCCGAGATCCGGGGTTCAGCCTGTATGTGATGCAAAAGCTCAGCCAGCTACCCACTCAACCCAAGGAGCCGATCACCCGAATCACACTGGCCATCCCGATGCTGGGGATGGAGTTGATCGAACAGGCGAGTAAAACCCTGCCTTCGCTCGAGGATAAACTGAAAGGTCCCCCAAGACGCGGTCTCTACAATGGCTACAGTCGGGCGGCTCATGCAGCACTTTATGTCCGCAGTTTGGCCAAGATGCGGAATCTGCCGGACACGGATGGACTCTATACCGGGGCCCTGCTGCACGATATCGGCGAGATGGCCCTGTGGTCTGTGGTTCCGGATGAGATGCAACGTGTGCAAAACAAAATTCTCGGTGGGGATGACCGGGAGAGTGTTGCCAAAGCCGAGTTGGGCTGTACATTCGAGACACTCAATATCCGCTTGAGCGAACGTTGGCAGCTACCGGATCTGATCATAGAGTCACAGGGCATCTCCAACAGTTTTCTGCCCAAACCCCTCTCTGTGATGCTCTCCTCAGCGATTGCCAGAGAAACCAGCCTGGGTTGGCGGCGGGAAAAGACCATCGGGAATCTGGAGCTGTTGGCCGAGTTCCTGGAAATCCCCCAGGAAAATGCCATCTCAGCCCTACACCAGCTGGCTGCGGAAGCCGCACGGGATCTGCACACCCTTCCCCTGCCGCTACCGGGTTTCTATATCATCAGCGGTGATCCGAAGCCCACCACAAAGCCTGCCAGTAAAAAATCGGAGCAACCAGCCAAAAGTCCTCCCCCGCCGAAAAAGGCTGTAGCGGAAAAACCTCAACCGGCACCAGTTCAGAAGGCTGAGCCCAGCACCGGCAAGTCAGTGCCTGAAGCGGAAACGCCACCACCGAAACAGCAAAAGCCTGCCGCCGTCAGCAACACGCCTGCGCCACCGGCGCAAAAGAGCAACCCTTTGCAGGAGATGCTCAACAGCGCCTTGCAACAGATGCACGATGATCTCGGCCTGAGCCGCACCATGTTTGCCATGCTTACCCCCGATCACGCCATGATCAGGTCCCGCCTGGTCATAGAGTCGGAACAGCAACTGTCCCTGAAAGGATTTGCATTAGACACAAAAAAACCGAGTCTATTCAAGATATTATTAACCAAACCTCAAGCAATTATCCTGAATAAGGATAATGCTGAAAAATACCTTCCCATGATCCCCCAAGAGGCGAAAGAACAGATCAATACCAGTGGATTCGTCTCCATGTCGATCTTCATCCGTAACAAACCGGTGGGACTTTTTTATGCCGATAATGGCTTAAGCGGGCCAGGGGTTACACGCCAGCAGTTCGAGAACTTCAAGGTGATCTGCCAGAAAATGATGAAGACAATGGGTGGCGGTAAATAAGTAGTGCACGATTACTGCAGACCGCCTCTCTTGGAATCCAACAATCCCTCTGATCTAAATAAGTGTAAAAAACCGGTTGTACTATCCTTTTGTCTCAGTGATTGACTTGACCAAAGTCATTGTTTCGCTCAATTCAAACGCTAGGATAGCCTCTCTAAACTCACTCTATGAGAGCATCGTGCAACAGCAGATCAGCTACCAAATCGGCAACAATCTCTATCTCAGCATTACTGACCGCTGCACCCTTGAGTGTGCTTTCTGCCCAAAGACCCAGGGTGATATGACGGTACAGGGTTACGATCTGACCATTCACCACCGCCCCACGGCTGAAGAGGTGATCACATCCCTTGGCGATGTGTCCAAATATGATGAGGTTGTCTTTTGTGGCTATGGCGAACCCACGCTCAGGCTCAATGTACTGCTGGAGGTCGCCCGCCATGTCAAACAGCACGGCGGACGTGTGCGGGTCAATACGGATGGACTCTCCAACCTGGTGCACAAACAAGACACCCTGCCTGAGTTGGCGGAATGCGTCGATGCCCTATCGGTCTCGCTGAACGCGCAAAACAGTGAGATTTACGATCAGCACTGCCGTCCCAACCTGCCTGGCTCCTACCAGGCCATGCTGGCATTTCTTGATCGGGCAACAAAATATATCCCGGATGTGACTGCCACGGCGATCGTTGGCCTGGATGGGGTCGATATTGAAGCCTGCGAAGGTATCGCAAGACAACTGAAAGTGAAATTTCGTCGCCGCGAACTCAATGTTGTGGGCTGATCCTCATGACCACCCTGGCTGAACAACTCCCCACATTCGGGCAGTATCTGCTCAATCGATATGGGGAGAGAGTGCATAAAATTGCGCTTGATACAGCGTTCACCTGCCCTAACAGAGACGGTACCAAAGGACTTGGCGGCTGCACTTTCTGCAACAACGTCTCGTTCAGCCCCAATGGTCGCCGCCCGAAACCGATCAACGAGCAGTTGCAAGCCGGCCGGGAGGTTATTCGAAAGCGTACCGGTGCAAAAAAATATCTTGCCTATTTTCAAGCATATACAAACACCTACGACTCACTTGAGCGGCTGACGGAACGCTATGATGAGGCACTTGCCGAGCAGGACGTCATCGGGCTCTCGATCGGCACCCGGCCTGACTGCGTTCCCGACGGGGTATTGGAATTACTCTCCGGTTATCAGGCACAAGGTTATGAGATCTGGCTGGAACTTGGCCTGCAATCCGCTTTTGATGAGACCCTGGAACAGGTCAATCGGGGACATGGGTTCGCCGAATACCAGGATGCGGTACTCAGAGCGAGAAGCCGAGGCATCAAGGTCTGCACCCATTTGATCGCCGGTCTACCTGGTGAAACTGTCCAGCATAACCGGGAGAGTCTACGGCGGGTTACAACGCTCGGTACAGACGGCCTCAAGCTGCACCCGCTGCATGTGGTCAAAGGAACCCAGCTGGCAAACAGTTGGCGAAACGGCGAATACACCCCTTTGACGATGAACGAATATATCCAGATCGCTGCCGATCTGGTGGAACAGGCCCCCGACAACATCGTCTGGCACAGACTAACCGGCACCGCTTCCGAAAAAATTCTTCTGACACCCGCCTGGTGCACACTGAAATGGCGGGTGTTAAATGGCATCACCCGGGAACTGCAGCGTCGCCGCCAGAGCTGCCGAAACGTCGCCTGAATTCATATGAACTATTTGCCGGATTATTAACTATGAGAAGCAATATGGAACTGGTCTGCCCGGCCGGCAATCTACCCTCCCTCAAAGCAGCCGTCGATAACGGTGCGGACGCGGTCTACTTTGGGCTGCAAAACGATACCAACGCCCGCCATTTTCCCGGACTCAACTTTAATCTGAAACGGGCCAGAGAAGGGATCAGTTATGCTAAATCCCGCGGTAAACGGGTCTTCATGGCGATCAACACCTACCCTAGACCTGAGGGCTGGGAACGTTGGTGTCAGGCGGTGGATAGCGCTGCATCACTTGGTGTTGATGCCCTGATCTGCGCCGACATCGGTATCCTGGGGTATGCCCATAACAGCTATCCCGACCTGAACCTGCATCTGTCCGTTCAAGCCTCGAGCACCAACTATGAAGCACTGGCGTTTTATGCCGACTCATTTGACATTAAGCGGGCCGTGCTGCCACGGGTGTTATCACTCAGCCAGGTCAAGCAGGTGATCGAAAATACCCAGGTCGAGATAGAGATTTTCGGTTTCGGCAGCCTTTGTGTGATGGTTGAGGGACGTTGCATACTCTCCTCCTATGTTACCGGTGAATCACCCAACACCCACGGCGCCTGCTCCCCGGCACAATTTGTTGAATATCGGGAGACAAGTGAAGGGCTGGAATCCCGTCTCAACGGTATCCTGACCGACCGATATGGCCGGGAGGAACAGGCCGGTTATCCCACCATATGCAAAGGTCGTTTTGCCGTGGGAGACAACACTTACTATGCCATCGAAGAGCCCACCTCTCTGAATACACTGGAGCTTCTGCCCCAACTCTATGAGTCGGGGGTCAGGGCGATCAAAATCGAAGGTCGACAACGGGCGCCTGCGTATATCGCCCAAGTTACCAAAATTTGGCGTGCCGCCATCGACGCCTGTCAGCGCGACCCGCAAAGTTATCAGCCACAAGCCGCCTGGCAAAGTGCCCTCGACCAGGTTTCAGAAGGCAACTCAACCACCCTCGGCCCCTATTACAGACCCTGGCAGTAATTCATGAGCACCAATCCTAAGTTGTCACTCGGACCCATTCTGTTCTACTGGCCGAAAGAAGAGATCTACCAATTCTATGAGCAGGCGGCAGAAATGCCGGTAGACATCATCTATCTGGGTGAAACCGTCTGTTCCAAGCGTCGCAGCCTGAAGACTCAGGATTGGATCGACATCGCAACCAAACTGAATGAGCAGAGCGACAAACAGATCGTACTCTCCACGCTGGCACTGCTGGAGGCCGAATCCGAACTGAAGACTCTCAGAAAAATCTGTGAAAATGGCCGTTTTACCGTGGAGGCCAACGACATAGGCGCCGTACAGATCCTGCATGAAAGAAGTTTGCCTTTCACTACCGGGCCGAGCATAAACATCTACAATGCGGAAACCCTGAAACATCTTGCTGCGAAAGGGCTCACCCGTTGGGTGATGCCGCTTGAACTGGGCAGGGAGACTTTGCAGCAGATGCAACAGCAGCGACCGCAAGGCGTTGAGACGGAAGTTTTCTGTCACGGACGCATGCCACTGACACTCTCGGCACGCTGCTTCACCGCCCGCTCCCATAATCTGCCCAAGGATGACTGTCAGTACAAATGCATCGAATATCCTGAGGGGAGACTCCTCTCAACCCAGGATGGTGAGACTCTGCTGGCCTTAAATGGCATCCAAACCGTCTCGGCAAAAAGCTGCAATCTACTACCGGAACTGGCGGAGCTGAAACGACTCGAAGTCGATATTCTCCGCATCAGTCCGCAATACAGACACACTGAAAAAATCGTCACAGCCTATTCCCAGGCATTGGCGGGTGATCAACCTGAAGATTTGCAGCAATATATCCCGCTTGGCAGCTGCGATGGCTATTGGCATGGGAATAGCGGCAACCTGTAGCCCACCAATCTCGCCTGGCCTCATGAATCCCTAGAGCAAGCTCAACTCATACCGAGTGACCTTGTTGGAGTCTGTATAACTGTTTGGTCAGCGGATGACAGATCTCGAGTAGTATTTAGATTCCGACCAATTCCCTACCAATCACTGTAAAATTGTCTTAACCTCAGCACTGCTGTTGTGAATACTGCGGAAAACCCTATGGTTGTAGGAGATTCCGCTCTAAACCAATCGCTGAAAAGTGCTGCTGTAGTATATAAAAATATTTATGAATCAATGACATTGATTACAGACGACCATCTATTGGAGCAACTCGTTAATCATGGATGAAATTACCAATTAATTCCATTCAAGGCCTTCGTATGCTGAAAATCAAATACTACCCCCATTTCATACAAAACCTGTTATGTACTGGGGTACTGCTCTCCTCAACCAATCTCTATGCTGATAATCACCAGGATAACTTCTCAGAAGATTACTTCTACGATGATCTTCCCATTGTGCTCTCTGCCACCAGGTTGAGTCAGTCACAGGCAGATACTCCGACAGCCATGACCGTAATCGACCGAAAAATGATCCAGGCCAGCACCGCGCTGAACATACCTGATCTGCTCAGACTGGTACCTGGATTTACAATCGGTTTCTATGCAGGATCAAGAGCGACTGTCACCTATCATGGACATGCGGATGAGTATGCCAGGGATATGCAGGTACTGATCGACGGTCGATCAATCTATGATCCGGTCTATGGCGGCATACCCTGGTCTGAGATTGCACTGAGTCTGGATGAGATCCTGAGAATCGAGGTCATTCGGGGACCGAATGCTGCCGCCTATGGCTCCAACTCCTATGCCGGAGTGATCAACATTGTCACTGACCAAATCAAAGAGATGCCAAGTACCATGGCCTCGGCAACCGTCGGCTATGGATTAACCCGATATATCGACGCAGCACATTCCGCTGAACTGGGAGATTTCGCCTATCGACTTTCGGCCAGTTATAAAGAGGATGAAGGCTTTGACAATCGAGATGATGCCAGCCGTTCAAAGTGGCTGAAATTTACCAGTGATTACCAGCTTGATGAGCACAACTCATTGAATGCGGAGCTGGCTGTTGTGAGTGGTGATTATGATGAGGGACACCCTAATCTGCTGCAGGAAGAGCGAGAGATCGAATCCAAGTACAACTACCAGTCCATCGCCTGGAATCACTTTATATCCCCTGAAAACAAAGTAAATGTTCAGTTCTACCACAACTATTATGAAGTGGATGATACCTATTACACCCCAACATTATCTGAACAGATCAATGCAATCGACGATTTGCAGGGATTTGATGAATCCTTGCGGCCTGATCTGTTTGCAGCCTCCATTTCAGGCGGCAGATACGATTTTGAGTCTCTGCTGCAAGCGCTGAATATGACCGATTCACCATTTGTCTTCTCCTGGATTGGACTTAAATCACATCGTTATGATTTGGAGATTGAGAATACACTTGAACCGGTTGATGATCTTCGAATAGCTTGGGGTGTGGGTGCACGCCATGACCGAGGCGAGAGTCCCTGGCTTTTCCAACAGGATAAAGCAATCTCCAGAGACTTATACAGACTCTTTCTGAATAGTGAATGGTATGCCACCCCCAGCACGGTTATCAATGCCGGTGCCATGCTTGAAAAATTCGAAGGTAAGAAACAGGTTTTTTCTCCAAGACTTGGGCTTAATTATCATTTATCCCCAAGCAACACCTTCAGAATAAGTGGTTCAAGAGCCTATCGGATGCCGACCATCTATGAAGACAATGTAAATTTGTCTGTTTATCTGGGAGATCAGGATGACGCCCTGAACACCTGGGTGATCAGCACAGAGGAGCTGGACCCGCAGAGAATCGATCGATTCGAAGCCGGCTACTTCGGTAACATAACCGATTATGGATTGAACTTTGATATCTGTCTGTTTCACGAGGAATACAACGACATCATAGATCAGTATGGCAATTTCGACCTGCCTGATCCCGACAGAGGAATCACTGACCCTGTTGATCTGGAGATTCTCTATCAATTTAATAGGTTTTATCAGCGAGGTGCTTTCACCTATACCAACTTTGGTACGGTTGAGATCAATGGTATCGAGTTTGAAATGAATTTCCGCCCGACTAGCAGAGATATGGTATTTCTCGGATTCAGCTATCTGAATGTCAGTGGTAATGAGATAAAGCGACTCAAAGATGGTGTTTTCAGTTATCGGGAGAATGCCGATGAGAAAATTCCCCAGCGCACCTTCAGTCTATTGGCCAGCCATATGTTTGATGACGGTGTGTCCATGAGTTTAGGCTACTATTTTACTGATGAAATGGAGTGGCCTGGTGAGGGTGACGCAGTACCCAACTACAGCCGACTCGACCTCAAATTCAACAAGAGATTGAGCCTGGAAAAGGCAAAAATGGATATCGCCTTGATATTGCAGAATATTCATAAGGAGAATTTTGACTTTTACCATAGCGACAGGGTTGATGAACACAATATCTGGGAAAGAAGAGCTTATTTACAGGCCAAATTAAATTACTAATTCCACTTCATATGACCGGCACAGAGACACATTCTGCTCAGCGAGTCTACCCAGGTAGAGTGTGCCTCTGTGCTTTCAGACAATCGGTTAAAGCAAACAAAAACAAGCCCCTGTCCAGAACCTTCTCGATCCTGGCCATCTTGTTCAGTTTACTTAGTTTGCTCCCTGGAACCGCAAGATCTCAAAACGACTATAACAATATCCTGATCCTTCTCAGCGACAATAAGGATGTCTACCTCGATGTAGCCACCACCATAACCAACTCAACCATTAAATACTGTCGCGATCATGGGTTGAGTTGCCAAAACAGTAACTACGACATCGTTCATATCTCCTCCTACGATCAGCAAATACACAAGCGGTATAAAGCGATTATCACATTGGGCACTCATGCGGCGATTACTTCCGGAAAAAATATCCACAACATAACCATCATCTCCGCCCTAATCCCAAAAAATAATGTCATGATCCAGGAGAATCTCACAACCAATCCGAAGCAGCACTTTCTTTACCTCGACCAGCCTGCAGGCCATAGCCTGGCACTGATCAAGGCGCTGTCCAGTAGATTTGAAGATATTGGCATCGTTGTGGATAGCAAAGACCAAGGCACCGTGGAGTCGCTGCAGGACGCCGCGATGCGGCTGAAACTGAATCTGCTTATCGAGCAAATCTTTTCCAATGACCACGTCGGCACTGCAATCAATAATCTATTGGAAAGAATCGATATTTTTCTGACTACGCCGGACACAAACATACATAACAAATCCACTGTTTCGAATATATTGCTATCCACGTATCGAAAAAGAGTTCCTTTAATCGGCTTCTCCTCGGCCTATGTGAAAGCAGGAGCACTGGCCGCAGTCTACTCCTCACCGGAAGATATCGCTTACCAGGTCAGAGACAATATTATCGCCCACTTCAGCTCAGAACAGATCCCATTAGAGCAACAGATGGGTAAATATTTCTCAGTACTTTTCAATACCGATGTCGCCCGCTCTTTAGGTTTTCCTATCAAGTCTGAATCAAAACTGAAATCGCGAATGATGGATTATATACAACATGATTTTGACTAAACTCAGATCACTGAAATTTCAGGCTTTGATGATTGGCCTATTGCCGGCCTTTATTTTGGCTCTGATGCTGACGATTTACCTGATCAGCACCCAGCTGGAGCAGTTAAACGAACTATTCAATGAGCGCGGAGAATCGATCGCCAATCAATCAGCAGCAATCAGTGTATATGGCATATTTACCCGTGATAAAACCATTCTGGAGATGAGTCTACGACCGGTTTTTCTTCAGGATGACGTTTACAGTATCAAGGTCTTTGATGCCTCAGGTGCACTGCTCTCCCATATGAATAAGAAGGTGGTTGAAAAGAGTAGCAACTTAACCCAGTTCAGCGCACCAGCAATCTATATCATTGAAAATATTGAAATCACCGATTACCCAGACCAACTGCAGGAGACCAATACTGAAAATACCAAGAGTATGGGCAATGTGATTTTAACCCTAAGTAAAACCAGGCTTAATCAAAACAAAACCAGCATCATAAGAAATACCATTATCATGCTGGTAGTGGGTCTGGTTATAACCGCTTTTTTCTCACTTGCACTCAGTCGCTCGGTAATCAATCCGATTGCACGATTGACCCAGGCTGTTTCACGCATGCGTGACGGCGACCTGTCTGCGCGTGTACCTGAGATATCAAAAGGTGAAATCCGCAGCCTTGAGGAAGGCTTCAATGCGATGACCAGCCGGATTCTGCATTCTCACGAAACCATGCAGCAACAGATCAATCAGGCCACAGCAGAGCTTACTGAGACCATGGAGGCTATTGAGATACAGAATGTGGAACTGGATCTGGCAAAAAAACGCGCCCTATCCGCCAGCAAGGCAAAATCAGAATTCCTGGCAAACATGAGTCATGAAATCCGTACACCGATGAATGGCGTACTGGGTTTTACCAATCTTTTGTTGAAAACAGACTTATCTCAACAGCAACGTGACCTGGTCAGCACAATATCCAAATCCGCCATCAACCTGCTCGATATCATCAATGAAATCCTCGACTACTCAAAACTGGAATATGGCAAGCTTGAGCCGGAAACCGCTCCCTTCAATGTAAGAGAGTGCTTTGAGGATCCTACTGTTCTGCTATCACCATCGGCTCATGACAAAGGACTTGAACTGGTATTGTTAGTCTATTCGGACGTACCGAAAACACTGATTGGAGACGAGCCAAGAATACGGCAAATTCTGGTCAATCTGATCAGTAATGCCATTAAGTTCACTCATCAAGGTGAAGTTGTCATACGCGTAATGATTGATGCTGAAACCAACAGTCGATGTGTTTTGAAGTTTTCCATTACCGATACCGGTATAGGGATCGATAATAAAGCACAAAACATGCTGTTCGAATCATTCCAACAGGCTGACTCATCCACCAGTAGAATGTATGGAGGAACAGGACTTGGCCTGAGTATCTGTAAAAAACTGGCTCAATCAATGAATGGTGACATTGAACTATTCAGTAGTATTGGTAAAGGTGCCAACTTCATCGTCTCAATCCCCTTGCCAAAACCCGCCAACAGCAGCCTGAATAAGGAACAAGCATTTGGCTTTCATAAACGCGCCATACTGATCGACAACCATCGACTCTCTTATCTGGCCCTCAAACACACCTTGGAGTCCTATCAGATAGAGGTGATCGACGGGCAGTTTCCTATAGATTGCACGGCTGACATTCAATTGATTGTGCTTGGCTTCTCACATACGGAAATCACCTCAGGTATTGCAGAATTTGAAATTCAACGCCTGAAATCCCGCTGCAAGATACCGTTACTTACATTTCTCAGTGCTTCGGAACGAACCGTGATCGAACAGTTTCAGTCATTGAGTAATGACACCTACCTATCAAAACCCTTCAGCACCAGTAAACTTGAAGAGAACCTGAGGACCATTTTTGCCACCAAAGCGCAGCAACCGGACTTTCTCACTAAACAGAGTGCCGACACCGCTCAACCAAGCCTGGAAAACTATAATATTCTTGTAGTCGATGATAACGATATCAACCTTAAACTGATCAGTACATTAATGAGAGGCAAAGGCGCAATTGTTACAGAGGCCTATGATGGTTTAAGCGCCATTTCAAAAACACAAAACAACCGCTACGATTTGATACTGATGGATATTCATATGCCGAAGATGAAAGGCACAGAGGCCGCAGAGATCATTCGGCGAAATGAACAGGGCTCGAACCACACCCCGATCATTGCATTGACTGCAGACGCTGTACCGGCGACTCGAAATCAGATAGCGGAGTCCGGCATGGATGGTTATCTGCTGAAACCGATTGATGAACCCCAAATGTGGTCCGTAATCAATAATATATTTTCACAGGATTCCACAGATTCAATGATCGTATCTCAGCAGCAAATGTCTGAGTCTGTTATGTCGTTCGGTGAGCTGCCGGTCAGGGATATGGATAAACTGCTGGCAATAACCGGTGGTGATCAAAAACTTGCCGATGAGATGTTCAAGCAACTCTGCCTGGAACTGCCTCAACAGCTTTTAGCTATCAAAAAACTCATCGATCTATCTGACTGGAATAATCTCAAAGAGCTTTCCCATAAAATTCATGGTTCCACCTCTTCATGTGGCGTGCCGGCACTTGACTATAGAGTCAAAGCGTTTGAAAAGGTGTGTAAACAGGAGGACACCGATCAGCTCCTTGTCAGTTATATACAGTTGGAGCATGAGATTGAAAGGCTACTGAAATTTGAGGTTGGTGATGCCGTCTGAAGCAGCGATTGGGATTTTCGATTCAGGCATCGGCGGTTTATCAGTTCTGCAACATGTCCGCTCTCTGCTACCGAATGAGAATCTGGTCTATGTCTCAGATCGGGCTCACCTGCCCTATGGCGAGAAAGACAAGCACTACATTCTTCGACGAAGCCGGGTAATCACACAATTTCTGATTTCACAAAATGTTAAAGCGGTTGTTATCGCCTGCAATACCGCAACGGCTGCAGCCGTCAAGGATCTGCGTGAGACTTACAGGTTACCGATTATCGGCATGGAACCAGGCGTGAAACCGGCAATATCGCTGAGCCAAAGTGGGATGGTGGGTGTATTGGCCACCCATGGCACACTTAACAGCCATAAGTTTAAAGCCCTGCTGCAGCAGCATGCGGATGGTTCGGAAATCATCATCTGTCCCTGTCATGGCTGGGTAGAGGCCATTGAACGAAATGGGCATGATCACCAGACAACCCGGCGAATTGTCTCTCAACAGTTACAACCGATTCTCGAGCGTGGTGTTGATACCCTGGTGCTGGGCTGTACCCACTATCCATTTGTGAAACAGATGATTGCCGAAGAAGCCGGAGCCGGTATATCCATCATCGATACCGGACCTGCCGTAGCTAAACAACTCCAACGGCAACTGTCCACACACGATCTGTTGACTGAGGCAGCTGAGCCCGGTCGTGAGGAGTTCTGGTGCAGCGCGCCTCCCGAGCAGACTCAGAAACGGATCGAGCGCCTGCTAAAGGTTCCCGTTGACGTGCAATTACTGCCCGAACTGGACTAGGATCTCTCAATCCGGCCGCTGCAAGTGAATGACCCGCCCTTCAGGCCGGTTGCGTCGTTTCAAAGCACCCGTTCGTAGAGCCGCGATCCACGCTCCACAATCGTTCTGAATTCCCGGGGTATAGGCAGCTCTTCAGGCTCCACTGCCGCCAGCATATTCTTCAGATGAACACCCAAACCGGTATCCCCATCCATCACCAGATGGCGTTGAAAAAACAGTGTATCGGGATCCTCCCTGCCTGCGATCAACAACAGATAGTCGTAAACAGAGCCGGTAATCGTCAAATCGGCCGGCTGGCCTCCCGCTTCTGCGAGTCTGCCATTCCGCATGGTCAACGCATAATTCAGCGCTGCATCACTGACCTTGATCTGCACGACCTTTGCTTCGAGAAAATCAAGCTCACCCTCTGCGAGCTGTGCGCGGAATACCCGGTTGAGTAAGGTACTCAATATCAAACCATGGGCTTTAACGGGCAAAATCTTCAACGGCAGTGTCAAAGCTTTTGGCATCAATGGGCGTCTGGATACGGCATACATGGCAAAGAGCCTCATCAGTAAAAATTGATCTTTTCCTTAAACAGGCCAATGAGATTGGTATTAGCAGGCACGGCCTAACCGCAGTATCATATCAGCAGTTCATTGAATGTGCGAAAATCCGGACCATGCCAAGCCAAGCATTATCACCCTTTAATCCCGACAATTCAGACAGTTATGCAGCCTGGCGGGATGCAAAACTGAAGCACTATCCAAGCTCATTGGAGTCGTTGATCGTGGAGATCGGTGACCCACGGAATATCACCCAGGCGGAGCATGACAGACTCCAGCAGCTTTGCCGCAAGTCGAATATGGCAATCTGGGCAGGACTTTCCGGGCATGATGCGGACAAACAGATCATTCGGCAGCTGGGCAGTCGTTTCGGCCTGCAGCGACTGGATCACAATATGTGTGCCGACAATGACGCCATCACCTCATTGACCGTGCAGTCTGATGCCCTTCATAGAGGCTACATCCCCTACTCAGATCGACCGATCGCCTGGCACACTGATGGCTACTACAACGACCTGCAACACCAGATCCACGGACTGCTGCTGCATTGTGTAAATCCTGCCACAAAGGGCGGAGAGAACGACCTGCTGGATCATGAGATCGTGTTCATTCGTATCATGGATGAAAACCCGGACTACATCCGGGCATTGATGCATCCGCAGGCGATGACGATACCAGCCAATGTGGTTGATGATGAAGAGATCAGGCCAGCCCGCAGTGGCCCTGTCTTCGCCATCTATCCCGATGGTCATCTGCACATGCGCTATACGGATCGAAGTCGCAGTATCGCCTGGCGTGAGGATGCCTGTTTGAGTGAAGCGGTCAGCTTCCTGAAATCGATCCTGCACACCCCATCGGAGTGGCACTTCAGGGGTAAACTGATGGCGGGTCAGGGATTGATCTGTAATAACGTCTTACATACCAGAAGCGGGTTCGAAGATGGGGACGCTCCCCGGTTGATCTACCGGGCACGCTATTTCGACCGACTTCATGGCTGTGAACCCAGGCTGAGTAACAGCGCACAACCGAGTGTCACTGCCGGCTAAACCCATCAAGCGTGCAATATTGAAGGTAATTTGATCGGGACTCAGCTATCGTTGTGCAGATCGATGACACTTCTGTCCGCCATCTCACTCTGGGATTTGGCGCCATCGTTACGCAACAGTTCCAGCTGCTCCAGATAGGTGTCACTCACATCCCCGGTGACATAATCGCCACTGAATACCGACGTATCAAATCGATCGATATCGGTTTTGCCTTTCTTCATCACCGCATCGATCAGATCCTGTAGATCCTGATAAATCATGCGATCGGCACCTATGATCTCCTGCACCTCTTCAATGGTACGGTTGTGTGCAACCAGTTCACTCGCAGAGGGCATATCGATGCCATATACATTGGGGTAGATCACCGGTGGTGCGGCAGAGGCAAAATAGACCTTTCTGGCCCCGGCGTCCCTTGCCATCTGCACAATCTGTTGAGAGGTGGTGCCACGCACCACGGAATCATCCACCAGCAGAACATTCTTACCTTTGAATTCCAGATCGATGGCATTCAGTTTCTGCCTGACCGACTTTTTACGCACAGTCTGACCAGGCATGATAAAGGTACGACCGATATAGCGGTTTTTGATGAAACCTTCCGTATAGCGCACCTTCAGCTCATTGGCCAGGGTCAATGCCGCCGTTCGGCTGGTATCGGGTATTGGAATCACCACATCCACATCGTGATCCGGCCACTCCCTGAGTATTTTCTTGGCCAATTTTTTGCCCATTCTGGAACGGGCTTTGTGTACAAACACATTGTCGATAATGGAGTCGGGACGGGCAAAGTAGACAAATTCAAAGATACAGGGGGATTTGACCGTATTGGCAGCACACTGCTGGGCGTAGAACTGCCCCTCTTTGCTGATGAAAATCGCCTCACCCGGCTCCAGATCCCGTACCCGTTCAAATCCCAAGGCATCCAGGGCAACGCTTTCAGAAGCGATCATGTACTCCGTACCCTGATCCGTTTCCCGCTTGCCATAGACAATCGGACGTATGGCGTAGGGATCACGAAAGCCGATCAAACCGACACCAGGGATCATCGCAACCGCCGCATAACCACCCCGACAGCGACGATGCACACCGGCAACCGCCTTGAAGATATCTTCAGGCGCGATACGCAGTTTGTTCTGCATCTGCAGTTCATGAGCGAAGATGTTGAGCAGGATCTCGGAATCTGACGAGGTATTGATATGACGCAGATCCTCGACGAACAGATCCCTTGTCAGTTCTTTGGCATTGGTGAGATTGCCATTGTGCGCCAGGGTAATGCCATAGGGTGAGTTGACGTAGAAGGGCTGGGCTTCTGCTGATGAACTACACCCGGCGGTGGGGTATCGGGCATGCCCAAGTCCCATATTGCCTTTCAGCCGCAGCATATGACGGGTATGAAACACGTCACGGGCGAGTCCATTTGCCTTGCGCAAATAGAGCTTGCCCTTATGGCAGGTCACGATACCTGCAGCATCCTGACCTCTATGTTGTAGCACCAATAATGCATCATAAAGGGATTGATTGACCGGTGTCTTACCGACAATACCCACGATACCGCACATGTTCAGTTCTCCAGGGTCTGCATGGGAGCCAACATTGGCCGGGACAGATTATTGAGTCCTTGGCCAGCGTAATTTCCCAAACCATTCATTTCGACCAATCCCTGTCACTCAATAGTGGAAGTTATCAGCAATGTCGCTGGGCAGAAAGCCTTTCAACCAAAGCGCCATCTCCTGAAAATAGGGAATCAGGCGCGATTCACTCCACCACGGATCATTCGGAAACGGTGTCAGACCGGCCAACAGGACCAGAATTGCCACCATGACCGCACCACGGGCCACTCCAAAGAAAATACCGATCATCCGATCGGTACCGCTCAATCCGGTAGAAGCAACCAATACTTTCATGAAGTGGTTGATAATCGCACCGAGGATCAGGATACCGATCAGAATAAGCCCGAAGGCCACACCAAGCCGTATCGAGGGCACATCGATCCAGGGAGTCAGTTCCACGGCGAGGGGACGAAAGAAGAGCCAGGCGATTGTGAATGCAGCGATCCAGGTGGCGAGAGACAACGCCTCCTGCACAAAACCTCTGATCAGGCTGATGATAGCCGAGAGCGCAATGATGGCGATAATCAGAATGTCGATCCAGAGCATACCGCTACCCCGTCGGGCAATCGAGTGATGACCTTGAGAGGCCAGCATAACCCTGAAAAAGATAGCCCGGAATAAATCCGGGCCAATCTTAATCAAATTTGGTGGAGCCAGGCGGGATCGAACCGCCGACCTCAACACTGCCAGTGTTGCGCTCTCCCAGCTGAGCTATGGCCCCAGAAAGGCGGGCATGTTAGGGGATAATCTCCCGCTTGTCCACTGATTTTTTTCACATCTTCAGCAGATTTTTCGATGCAAACCCCAGCCAATTAACTGACAGAGGTTTTTGCAGCTTCTCCCGCTGTGATCAGCCCCTTGGCACAGGGCAAAATCTCTCGACAAACCAATTTTAATCAGAACCTGCCTGAAGCCACAATTGTGAGCGATCTGGTCATACAACTATTTACCGCCGCCTTTCTCAATTTTTGCCCAGGAGTCCCGCAGGGTGATCACCCGGTTGAAGACCATCGGCTGGCGACCCGCTTCAACACTGTCGAGTATGAAATAGCCTTCCCGCTCAAACTGATAGGCCTGTTCAACCTCTGCATCGGCGAGCACAGGCTCGAAATAGCACTCAGTCAGGGTGCGCAATGAGTCCGGATTCAGGTTATCGGTAAAGCGGCCACCCTCTTCAACCTTATCGGCATTCGCCTGCTTGAAAAGTCTGTCGTAAAGTCGAACCTCACCCTTCACGCCATGCTTGGCGGAGACCCAGTGTATGACCCCGCGAACCTTACGCCCTTCGGGATTTTTCCCAAGAGTATCAGGATCATAGCTACAGCGAAGCTCAACAATGTCACCCTGATTGTTTTTTACCACCTCTTCGCATTTGATCACATAGGCATTTCTCAACCGCACCTCGCCGCCGGTTACCAGACGCTTGAACTTCTTGTTCGCCTGCTCACGGAAATCGGCCTGATCGATAATGATCTCCCGACTGAAGGGGATCTGGCGAACCCCCATCGACTCATCCTTGGGATGGTTGGCCGCTTCCAGCATCTCCTGCTGATCTTGCGGATAGTTCTCGATCACCAGTTTCAGTGGATGCATCACGGCCATACGCCTGGGCGCACGGGCATCCAGGTCCTCACGGATACAGGTCTCCAGCATGCCAATCTCGACCAGTCCGTCGGATTTGGTGATGCCGATGCGTCGACAGAACTCACGGACTGAGGCAGCGCTGTACCCTCGACGCTTCATCCCGGCAATTGTCGGCATGCGTGGGTCATCCCAGCCTTCCACAAAGCCCTCATCCACCAGCTGGGTCAGCTTTCGCTTACTCAATACCGTGTATTCAAGATTGAGTCGTGAGAACTCGATCTGCTGGGGATGAGATGGAATGGTGATGTTATCCAGCACCCAGTCATACAGGGGACGATGATCCTCAAATTCCAGGGTACAAAGGGAGTGGGTAATCCCCTCAAGGGCATCTGAAACCGGATGGGTGTAGTCATACATGGGATAGATGCACCAGGCTTCACCTGTCTGGTGATGAATCACCCCATGACGGATCCGGTAGAGGGTCGGATCCCGCATATTCATATTCGGCGAAGCCATGTCGATTTTAGCCCGCAGCACCCGCTCTCCATCAGCAAAATCACCGGCTTTCATGCGCGCAAACAGATCCAGGTTCTCCTCCACGGAGCGGCTCCGATAGGGACTCTCCTGGCCTGGCTCTTTCAAGGAGCCCCGGTAGGCGCGCATCTGCTCCCCGTCCAGGTCACAAACATAGGCCTTGCCAGCCTTGATCAGCTCTACCGCGAAATCGTAGAGTTGTTGAAAATAGTCTGAGGCATAGAAGAGACGGTCCTGCCAGTCGTATCCCAGCCAGCGTACATCCTGCTGAATACTTTCGACAAACTCCATATTCTCCTTATGCGGATTGGTGTCATCGAAGCGCAGATTGCAATGCCCCTGGTAATCCCTGGCAATGCCGAAATTGAGCACAATCGACTTGGCATGGCCGATGTGCAGATAGCCGTTGGGCTCCGGTGGAAAACGGGTGTGCACCCGACCATCGTGCTTGCCCTGCTCGATATCCTGGTCGATGATCTGTCGAATGAAGTTCGTCGGTGTGTTGTCGCTCTGATCCAGTTCGCTCATTACTTTGGCTTCTTGCAAGTGTTTTCTCTACGAAATATCGCTCTGGTAGTGCCTTTGCCTAACCGGCAGCCGCTTCACGCTGAGTGATATAGTCCAGGGCTTTATCGATGCGTCTCAGACAGGCCTCTTTGCCAACCAGGTAGAGGGTTGTGTCGATGCCTGGCGATGCCGCCCGGCCCACCACGGCCACCCGGAGTGGCTGGGCAACCTTCCCCATCTTCAATTCCAACGCCTCTGAGACCTGCTCCACGACCCCATGCAGCGCCGCTTCCTGCCAATCTTCCAACTCGGACAGGGCATCGCGCATCCGTTGCAGCGGCTCTCTGGCCACACCCCGCAGATGCTTTTTCGCAGCCTTCTCTTCGAACTCATCGTAATCCTGATAGCAGAATGCACTCATCTCCGCCATCTCTACCAGAGTACGGGCCCGCTCCTGGTGCGCCTCTGCGACCTTTGTCAGGTCAGGGCCCTGGGCGGGATCGATGCCCAGATCCCCCATATGGGGACTCAGTAGATGGGCGATGCGTTTCGCATCATCCTGCTTGATGTAGTGCTGATTCAACCACAGCAACTTTTCGGTATTGAAACTGGATGCCGCCTTGTTGACCCCATCGATATCAAACAACTCTATCATCTCGTCGATGGAAAAGATCTCCTGATCCCCATGGGACCACCCCAGGCGCACCAGATAATTGAGCAATGCCTCAGGCAGGTAACCATCCTCCCGATACTGCATCACGCTGACAGCGCCATGGCGTTTCGAGAGCCGCGCGCCGTCATCCCCCAATATCATCGGTACATGCCCATATTTGGGGGGCTCAGCATTCAGCGCCTTGAGGATATTGATCTGTCTGGGGGTATTGTTCAGGTGGTCGTCACCGCGGATCACATGGCTGATCTGCATATCGAGATCGTCAACCACTACCGTCAGATTGTAGGTGGGGGAGCCATCGGTTCGACGGATGATGAGATCGTCCAGCTCCTCATTGTTGAAACTGACCCGACCGCGTACCAGGTCATCAACCAACACCACACCACTATCCGGATTGCGGAAGCGGATTACATGGGGTTCATCGGGACTGACATCATGATTCCGGCAATGGCCATCGTATCTGGGTTTCTCCTTACGATTCATCGCCGCTTCCCGCAAATCATCGAGACGCTCACGGCTGCAGTTACAGCGATAGGCCAATCCCTTCGACAGCAGCTGTTCAATCACCTCATGATAGCGGTCGAACCGTTTGGTCTGATAAAAAGGGCCTTCGTCGTACTCCAGCCCCAGCCAGGTCATCCCTTCCAAAATGGCATTCACCGACTCGGCGGTGGAGCGCTCAAGGTCTGTGTCCTCAATACGCAGGACGAATTTACCCCCATGCTTACGTGCATAGAGCCAGGAAAACAGTGCGGTACGAGCACCGCCCACATGTAGATAGCCGGTTGGGCTGGGAGCAAAACGGGTACGAACAGTCATGATCCGGTGGTTTCATCCAGTTGCAGCAAATCGGAAATTCTAACAGACCAGGACTGAATCGTAAGCTTAAACCGTGGAGAATGCCGAATTTGTATAATTTTTGGACAATTGACGTCAAGTGGCTGTAGATCTAGAATGCGTCACCACGTCGGGCGCATAGCTCAGCTGGGAGAGCGCTGCAGTCACATTGCAGAGGTCACAGGTTCGATCCCTGTTGCGCCCACCAACTATTTCCAAAGTGAATTCAGCCTGGCTTACAGATACAACATCAGGCCAGTCGTGTGTTTATTCAGCAGACGCCTTCAATAATCGGCTGCAATTTCCTTCAAAATCTCAGCCGCACTCCAACGTACCCTTTCATCAGTATCATTCAGCTGGTTCTCAAGGTAGTGTATTGATGCTGTGTCACCAATTTCACCCAGTGCTGCCACGACGTTAATTCGAATCTCCGCACTGCTGTCAGACAACAGTGGCGCCAACAGATAAATACCTTGTTCATTTTCAACATCTGCGATGGCCCATACAGCCGTTATTCTCACATGATTGTCAGAATCATAGAGTGCAGGCTCCAGATAGCCAATCTCAGTGTCATGACTCAGCATCGCGAGTGACTCAACAGCGGCCACTCTGACGCGCGGGTCAGGATCATATAGGGCTTGCATAAGATCTGTGATGGCATCATGACTCTTATATTCGCCAATTGCATAAACTGAAGCAAGACGCCGGGTTGGATCACTATGGCTTAATAAGCGTTTTAACTCTTCAATCGTATTATCATCAGGTGTCTTTTCTTCTACCAGTATCTCTATCGATTCATAATCAACGCCAATCATTTCTTCTGTAGGATACCGGCTGACGATAGCCGATGAGTCAGATGCTTCAGGAGTGGAAGCAGTTTGCAATTGAGTTATTTCTGATAAAACAGTTTTCTCTACAGTGGTCTTAAAAATTTCTTGTTCTGTAGCCTGATCAGTCCCAACTTCTATTTTGTTACTCTGAGAATTGTAAAACCAAGAAGCAGCACCAAGTGAAAACAGTATCAATAGGAGAGTTTGAGTTACGTTCATTGTGGTTTTGTTCACCTAGCAACACCCTCCCTGACGGGAGGGGTTCGGGTTAATAATAACTATTCAACAATAAAGCAGCTTTCAACAGCGGATTTATTCCCACTCTCCGCCCTGACAAGAATCTCAAACTTATATTCACCCTCCTCTGACAGTGTGAAAAAATTCATATCGGATACGGTCCACTGTGTCAGATTACCAGGAATGATACTGGTTGATTTGTAATCGGTATCATCGATCTCGACAACAACCTCGTAGTAACGCACCTCAACATTACCACCCTTTCCCAGCCAGGCATGTGAATCAACTACAGGTGCCCAGGCGAGGGTTACAGGCGCAGTCACAACAGGTAGCAGCTCTACGTCACAATCCTCAGCCGCCGGCACACCATTAATGGTCACGTTATTTGGTGCAGCGGGAATGACATGTGACAGAAAGACCTCGTTTTCTCGTTCCTCCCCATCCAGAGTGACACCCTCTATCTCATAGATACCTTCCGGGAATCTTTTAAAGAAATTCGTAGGGTCCAACTCATCAAATGTCGGTTCAGCACTCTCGAAAAAGAGCTCTGTGATTCCCTGTCGTTTGAGGCGCCCGTTAGCCCGTACCGACATCATGCGACGATCATATGGATCCTCAATTTGAAGGCGTTTCCACTCATCACCGTCAACCTTGCCGTGAATACCCAAATCACCATCGGTGTCGTTTAGCTCGAAAAAAAGCTCAGCTTCATCAAATGGCACATCGTCACCGGCAATGGTGTGAGTTGACGCTAGAATAAAGCCTGCAGTAACAAGGTATAGGGGTAGTGTTACTTGCTTCATCTGATATTCTCCTCTGTTGTTAATTGATATTTTCATGCTCCATGCATAAGATATTTTCTACTCTCGATCTGAAGTTAGGCTGATGGAAAACTGAAATTTGACTGAATTTAATTAACTTTCGCTCCTCTGTTGTCGAAAACTTTTATTAGGAAGCCACATATGAAAATCACCCTCCTGCTCCTCATCGGACTTTCAATTTTTACAAGTCACGCTCTAGCAATCAGTAAAAGTGATGTAAGAAAGATCGTCGAGGGAGCCTATCCTGGTGCGAGAATTACTGAAGTTGAAAAAGAAACCTATAAGGGAGAGAAGGTCTATGAAGTCGACTTTGTGCACGAAGGGAAGAGACTTGAAGCCATCATTGAGCTTGATGGCACGATACTCAAAGTCGACATCGACGATTGAAAAGCTATTGAGCCGGCGACTATGCATGCCATTTCAATAATGATAGAGAATAGCTGGCCAAACCACTGATTAATGCGTCGATCAGCGGCGCTTTTTGTTTTTATAAAAGATTGTTTTTGTTATGCTCTATCTATTCGAATAACACCCCCATACAATAAGAATCGGACAACTGCTGATCCAATACCAGCTAGAGACACAGGCCTACCAGCCACATAGTTCCTGGAGAGTTTATTTCATCTATCTGAAGATAACCTGAGGAATGAGCATTGCGGCGACTACTTCCGTACACGATTTTTACCTGCCTTTTCCATCTATCACCGGCTACTGCCGAAAATAGTGGCCAGCTTTACAGTGACATTGAAATTGGCATCGAATTCAACGTATTAGATGGATTAAGCCTTGGCACAGACGACCTGAACAATAAACTTTTAGAGCAGGACAGGGAAATCGAGTTTGACTTGGAATACCGCCATGATGATCAGTTCAGTCTATTCTTCACTGGCGCGCTGATTGATGAAAGCGAAATTATAAAAAACGCAGACATTAAAACCAACCACTCAGGATTGGAGTTCAGAGAGATCGGCATTGCCTACTTGTTCGGTGATGTCATTGATTCTGAATTAAAACTCGGTCGTGTCGAATATGAGAGTATCAGCCACTGGTGGTCCTGGTGGGATGACGAATTGGATCTCATCAGTCTCCAGATGTGGTATGAAGACCTCGAGGCATTTGTTGCCATAGCTGAGCAGCAGGTGGTGGAATCCACCGATGAAGATTTTATCGATCCTGAAATGGATGAGATTCAACGACTGGTCCTTAGTATGAGTTGGGAGCTCTTCGATGGACAGATTCTTAACTTTTATTACCTCAAACAGAATGATAACTCATCAACACATCACATCGGTGACTCTGAGGAGTTTTCAAGAATTGATGAAGAGGACGCAGACCTGACCTGGCAGGGACTCAGTTATGTTGCAGATATCGAAATTGAGTTGATTGGAGAGATTGATTTAGAGCTGCACTACGCTGAGATACACGGCAGATCGACACTTTATGAGTTTGAAGAGCTCTCCGCAGATGTTATCGAGGTCAGCGAACTGAAGCGTGAAGATGTTGATGCATCCGCCAGCGGCTACTTGCTACGCTGGACGCCCTACGTATATGACCAGTTATCGTTGATCATTGCCGGCGCCCGAGGCTCTGGCGATGCAAACCTGGACGATCGAGACAACAAATCATACCGCCAGACAGGATTGCAAGGTGACTTTGAATCCTATGGTGAACTGTTTCAGCCGGAATTATCCAACCTTAAAGTTGACATGATCGGCCTACAATGGCGGTTTGCTGAGGATATGGCAGTAGATTTAATGCGATTTGACTACAAGCAGGAGGTGTTGTCCGATGAGATACGCAATGCCAGTATTGAAGTGGAGCCTTCCGGTAACAGTCGACATCTAGGTACAGAGCTGGATCTTATCCTCAGCATAGAGCATGAAGAAACCCTCGAACTGTTTTTCACTTACGCCAAATTCAAGCCTGGCAGAGCATTTGCCGAGTACCCTGAAAAACACCTTGATTTTATTGGCATCGACTTTGTCTATAAATTTCACTAATTACTGTCAATACGTTTATCTATCAGCTGCTGAAGTTTACCAGCGAGCCGTTATTCCACTACCAGCGGTACGCCAGAGATCGTAATCATAAAAATACTCTGGTTATCAAGATCCAGGCTAATATCAAGTTTCAGAATTCTGGCCAATGCATAGACCAATGTCAGCCCCAGGCCAGAATGACTGGTTTCACCTTGTGATTTATTCTTACGCCAGAAACGATCTTTCATGTGTACGATATCCTCTGGCCTCAAGTCTGTCGCCATATTCTTGACCTTGATAACCAAGTTCTCACTGTGAATTTCCACGCTCAATTCGATCTCCGCCTCTTCTGGACTGTAGCTGATCGCATTGACAAAAATATTGCTGAGTATCATCGAAAATTTTTCGCGATCTGTGGAGATGATCAGACCATCAGGAATATGTTTGACCAGCTTCTTGCCAAAACCATAATCATTAATCGCCATCTGCCAAACTGAGTCGCAAATGGCCGACAGTTTGATCTCTTCGGGATCACTATGTAATAGGCCAGCGTCCGATCTTGCCAATTCGAGCATTGTGATAACAACCTTCTCCATCTGGTTGGATATCTCTCCCACATCCTTGAAGAACTTGATGAGTTGCTGCCTGTCTTCCGGCATCATCTGTGCAACTTCTGAAAGAGTCCTCAGTTCAGAGAGTGGGGTACGTAACTCATGAGCAACATTGGATGAAAAACGCTTTTCCCGCTCAAAAGCAGATTGCAGTCTCTGCAGAAGATGATTTAACTGGTCAACAATTGGTGTAATCTCAAGACTCTGATTACCTGGTTGACGCAGTCGCGCACTCAAGCTCGATTCATCGATTTCACTCACCTGCCTGGCCAATGTCGAGAGTGGCAACAGCCCTCTACCTACCAGATGCCAAACCAGCAGTGCAGTTGCCAGAAGTACAATAACGACAATACTGAAAATGGTCACTCCAATTGCGAATAGTGTGTCGTCAAGTTTTTTTCGTTCACGGGCATAGACCATGGAGATCGGTTTCGGCTGCGGAATTTCAACAATTTCCTCTTCATCATCCATCTCGACACGAGGCACAAAATTGATCTCTATCAGACGGCCTGCACGGCCGTCCGGCAGAGTAAGATCAGCAAAATGGTGTTTTCCCAGGGCAATTCCTGTCAATGGCAGATCTGAGTCCATAAGCGACGGGGATTTAATCAATAAATCACGGCCAAGTTCCCAAAGCTGATAGTAGTGTGCATGCTCCCCCAGTTCGAACTCACTCATCACACCATCTTCGGAAAAATCGAATTCCAGACCCTCTTCATCGAGCTCGGTCAGGGAAATCAACGCATTGGCTTTGTCATACAAGGCACTGTCATAAACCTTGATCACATGTTGTGAGATACGAAAATAGAGAAATACCGCGGTTAGCGACAAAATCAACACCAAGGTGCTGATAATTGTAAGATTTAGCCTGCTGCGGATCGATTTCACGGGAATCTATTCAACCAAATAACCAAAACCGCGTCTTGTTTTCACAAGCCCTGGCGCACCGGATTCCTTCAGACGTTTTCGTAACGAACTGATATGGGCTTCAACAGCATTGCGTGTTACGTAGCTGGCCGCATCGTATAGCTGATCAATGAGTTGATCATGAGAAAATACACGCCCTCTCCTGTGGGCAAGATAGTCCAGTAATTTAAACTCATGCGGCGTAAGATTGACTACCTGTTCGTTGAAGCTTACCAGGCGCGACACTGTATCTATTTTAACACCTGATATATCAAGAACAGGATTCTTTATGCCGGAGTGACGCCTGTTCAATGCCCGAAGACGGGAAACCAGTTCATCGAATGAAAAAGGCTTAACCATATAGTCATCCGCACCAAGATCCAAACCGCGTATCCGATCTTCCGTTTGGTCATTAGCTGACAGGATCAGCACTTGGTCATTATTGCCCTCATTACGCAGGGTTGACAGCACATTCAAACCATCGATCTTAGGTAACACTAAATCGAGTAGAATCGTGTCATATCGATTATGTCTTATGTAGCTCAGCGCCTGTTCACCATCAAATGCCTGATCCACAGAAAATCCATGCCTTTTGAGGCCGGCAGATAGTGAACGCTGCAGACGTACGGAATCTTCTACCAATAGTATTTTCACAATCGTGATCTTGGGTCAGATTTATAACACTAGCTGCTTTTGACTCTGAATACTCAGATAGGTAAGCACCCTGTATCTGAGTCTAGCGTAACAAACTGATATTTTGCTGAATATTGCGGAGAATCGATGAAATGTCCAGATGGCCAGAATGAAATCCGGCTGAGTTCCGAGCTTAGTCGATTCTCATTACATCAGGACAGTTCTCAGTACAGTAACAGAGAAGTTCCTGTATGAGCTACAGACCAGACGATTTACTTCATCTGTTTCCAATGCGATAACTAAGATTGCAACTGGGCCAAGAAGAGCAAATCCAGGCCAGTAAGATCAACCTTTATGCATGAACTGCCCCACCAGATGGCTGAGCTGTTCAATGGTGCCCAGGGTCTCACGGGTCTTTTCATCAACCTGTTTTGCATCAACCGCCGTACTGTCGGCCACATGACTGATATTGAGCACATTCTTGTTCATCTCTTCAGCTACGGTGCTCTGCTCTTCCGAGGCGGTTTCAATCTGCGTGTTCATCTCGGTGATCGTATCGATTGCACCGGAGATCGCTTCCAGGGCCTCCCCCGCCTTGGCAGCCAGATCGACACTCGATTCCGCTTTCTCACGATTCTTGTCCATCGCGCCGACCGCCTCTTTACTGCCATTCTGCAACAGCTCAATCATCTCCTCGATCTCTCTGGCGGATTCCGTGGTGCGGCTCGCCAGGGTTCGGACCTCATCGGCCACAACAGCAAAGCCTCGACCATTCTCACCAGCTCTTGCAGCCTCGATGGCGGCATTCAGGGCAAGCAGATTGGTCTGTTCCGCAATACCCTTGATCACTTCCAGAATCTTGGCGATCTCTTCACTGTGGGTGGACAGTTTCTGGATCACTTCTGAGGTATGCTGAATATCCACTGCCAGGACATTGATGGCATTGATCGTCTTTTCCACAACCTCCTTGCCGCTACCCGCCTGTTTCTGCCCGATACGGGTTGAGTCGGCCGCCGCCGAGGCATTGGCAGCAATCTCCTGTACCGTGGCAGCCATCTCGGTCATGGCGGTCGCAACCTGAGTCAGCTCATTCTGTTGAGCATCCATCCCCTGCCGGGTTTGTTGTGAGGTTTGCACATTGATATCGGCCACAATATGCATTTTCTGGGTGGCATCGGTCATCCGCCCGACAATTGCATTGATCTGGGATTCATACATCTTCAATGCCAGTTCCACCTGAGCGGTCTGATCGTCCGATCCGGTGTAGATATGTCGCATCACCGGTTGATCAACAATCTCCTGGGATCGTTGCACCAGTTTCCTGAAGGCACCAAGCAAAGACCAGTTGATTGCAATCGAGAGCAATGCAGTAACCAGCAGCCCCAGTGGACTGAAGGCGCTCAAGCCCGGCACCAACATGGTCAACAGCACCGGAATCAATGCCAATAGATTTCCAGAAATCAGTTTGTTGGTCAAAGAAAGGCGGGAGAACAAACCCTGTTTAAAGGCTTTTCCATCGAGCAGTGCTTTGTAGATCGGTTTGGCCCGATTGATCCAATCGGATTTTGCCCGGTAACGCACCGACTGATACTCCACCACGGCACCATCCTTGAGAATTGGCATGACAAAGGCGTCGATCCAATAATGGTCCCCGTTCTTACAACGGTTCTTGACAATTCCCATCCACGGCTTGCCCGCTTTGATCTTTGTCCACAGCTCCTCGAATGCGGCGGGCGGCATGTCCGGATGCCGGATGATGTTGTGATTTTTACCAATCAGTTCATCATTCTGAAATCCACTGATATCAACAAAATCCTGATTGATATAGGTGATACTGCCCTTGAGATCCGTGGTCGATAAAATGATTTGATCATTACGGACATCAACGTTTCGATCGGTGACTGGAGTATTGATTTTCATGGCACGCTAGTTCTTGATGTTATGAATTAGAACCCAAATAAATCATTTCAGCTCTACTCATTAACATAACGGCGGAATTGATTGAAACTTAACCTCCAAAGAGCCTAAAAACATTAGATAAACCAGGGTCTATTAACACGAATCCAATACGCCCTGTTGTGCCTGATAAAGTGCCAATCAAGGCGCGAGGAGTGTAGTTTGGTTATTCCAAATGAACGACGAGCGGCGCTTTGTCAGGCGCAACCCGAAGGGCTGGGCCTGATGGATTAGTCTTAACAGGCCCTAGTGAAATAGCGTTCAGATATACGGCAATCTCCTACCGACCCAAGGCGCTGCAGCAAGGTAACTTTGCCAAAGGTCGATATCCGCAGGATTCTGCAACCCTACACCCTGCATCAAGGGAAACTTCATCCAGGGCGAGCGGCGCTGGCGGCATCAATGGTCAGTTTTTCAATACCACACTGAAACCACCAGACAAGCCCGGCGTCAGTACATGTGTTGCCCACCGTTTATCGACAATGTGGATCCGGTTATGAAGCCCGCCTCATCGGCAACCAAAAACAGTACTGAGCGGGCAATATCTTCCGGTTCACCCAGTCGGCCTACCGGGATGGTCTTGATGATCTTAGCCACAACGTCTTCCGGCACCGCTCTGACCATATCGGTTGAGACGTAACCTGGCGCCACCGCATTGACGGTGATGCCTTTGGCGGCCCCCTCTTTAGCCAGTGCCTTGGTAAAACCATGAATGCCGGACTTGGCTGCAGCATAGTTCACCTGACCGTATTGTCCGGCCTGACCGTTCACCGAACCCACATTGACAATACGTCCGAAACCTCTTTCACGCATGCCATTGATCACCGCACGGCAGGTGTTGAAACAGGAGGCAAGATTGGTCTGAATCACCTTGTCCCAGTTTTCAAAGGACATTTTGTGCATGGTTGCATCACGGGTAATGCCCGCATTGTTGATCAGCACATCGACCGGCCCGAGGTCCTGTTCGATCTGTTGGATTCCCTTTTCTACCGCCTCAAAGTCACTGACATCAAACTTAAAGGCCTGAATACCGGTAGCTTGGGTGAAGGCCTCTGCCGCTTTATCATTACCCCCATAATTTGCAGCCACAGTATAACCAGCCTCTTTCAGTGCCAGGCTGATCGCCTCGCCAATACCCCGGGTACCACCAGTCACGAGCGCAACACGTGCCATAAGTCTGTCTCCTCAAGTTTTGTGATTATCGTTGTTCAGATATATAGGTCACCCTGCACATGGTGTGCCGGAAGCATCAATACTCCCCTCATCAGGTTATTAATTGTTTGAACAAGCCTGTTTGGGCCTGCTAAAACGAATCCATTTGACCCTGCCGCCCCTGAAAATGCGCAAGTCAAAGCGCGAGGATAAAAGTTTGGGTATGTAAGGTGGGCGGCAAGCATTGCTGAGCTGTGCTATTTCGGGCACAACCCTGAGGGCTGAATGGATTCGTATCAACTGACCCTAGCCATGATTCTAGTCAAGAAGCATGACCAAAGCTACGCAGTACCGATTTGGTTTGAATTAACCTGGAAAGAATCAAGGTTGAAGGATCAGACTCCTCTGATCACCTGTCACCACGGCTGAGACTGATTTTTGCACGCCTGTTGGCTGCCCTCGCCCGCTCACTCCGTTTTGGGATCGCCGGCCTGGATTCACCATAATGGCGCTTGCGGATAATAGCTGCATCGACACCTTTGGAGACCAGATAGTTGGAGACTGTTGCCGCTCTTCTGGCAGAGAGCTTCTTGTTGTAGCGACGACTCCCCTGATCATCCGCATGGCCAGCTACGGTGATACCCGCCAGTTTTTCGTCCGCCAGGATATAGTTAACCAAGCGATCCAGCCGCTGCTTTGCCTCTTTATCCAGATCGTGGACATCCAGGGCAAACAGTACAGTTGACTCCTTCAATGTCTCGAAGCCATCGGTTGAGAGTTGGCTGAGGCACTGTTTAAACTCACGATAAGGTTTCTGAAACTTCACTGGTGACAACCGCACATGCACCTGCCTGCGACTGTCGTCCCAATCGAGAAAGTCAAAACTGCCGACCTGCCCCTTGGAGAGTGAAGTCAACAACCAACCGGCCGGTTTGCGTCCCAATTGGATGGGTCGCATGCCAGTGTGGATCACCAGATGCTGTTGCAGATCATCCGGTAAGCGATGCTCCCAGGCGGGAGAGACTTCCCTTAAGGTCGCTTCCAGTTTTTCGGGAATCGGCTGGAAACTGTTGATTCGAAAAAACAGGTCATCACCGGCAATACGGCGGAAGATGGCCTGACCGAACTGAGGTACTTTGTGGCGCAGTTCACAGCTGATATCAGACCCGGCAAATACCCACTCTGATTCATGCAGTCCTGCCATATAGATCTGCGACTCCAATGACATGGCGCCAGACAGGGTCAAATCGGGCCTACCAAGCATCAGCAAGATACCTAGTAGAAAAAACCCCCGTCCTTTTGATTGTAGAGAAGCCAACATCGTCCGACCAACGTAGATATGGATTGAAATTTGCCGATCAAAAATAATCCGCTATTTGAGTTACCTATCGGCCAACCCGTCTGGATCCTTTACTGTGGAAAGCCACAACCCCGGCACTCTTCCTGATCAATCAGGTAGAATTAATCCAATCAGCCCTTTGGGTTTCCCCTATGGCATTGAAACGGAAGCTATGCCGGAGCTATTCGGCTGAAACCCTCCATTGGCTACTGATTCGGATTGCTACTCATCCTCATGGGCCTTCAGATAGTCGATCAGACTGCGAAAGCGATTGAAATCCTGCCGATGGAATACCGGATCTTCACCATGGGTGATCTCCGATTCCAGCTTTTGCCACTCTTTCTCATTCAGGGCCTGATCAATCAGAGGAAATACCTCCTCCTCTTCCAGGTCGATATGCTGACGTTGCAAGGCTACAAATTCCCGTCCCTGTGTCTCCACTTCATCACGAAGCAACACTTCACCTTGCATCGCCCCCTCCAGTGTGGTTCGGAAACGATTGGCCAGCCCCAGCAGGCTGACATGTTCACGACAGACCCGATCATAGAGAGCCGCATGGGACTGCATCGATTTTTTCTTGAAGGCGACTGCATTGATCTGATCTTCGGTAGGATGATGCGACTGTTCGGCATAATGCTCGATGTAATCCAACATCTCTATCTTCAGATCGAAATTCGATTCGTGACCAGCGGCCAATGCGTCCAGTTCTGCAGAGAGCAGGTCGAGTAGACGAGCGAGATTGATGTGGTCCCGATGCAGTTTTTCCAGTAGTTGACTCATGTCACCTCTCTTTTTTGCAGTCTACGCCAGATCCAGCCCTGTGGTCTGGTCTCACCCGTTAGAATATAGTTCAAGGCGTTTTCATTTTGCAGGGTCCATTCCATCCTGTGCTTAGCCGACACCCTACCACAGAAGAGTAAATGGTCATCTTTTTGTACAACCAGATCCTCATCTGGCAGCAAGGTAAAATCATTGTGCCTCAATAACATCAGAGGAATACAGGGTAATGGACTGGTTCGATCCCGGGGGTCGGTGGTCAGCTCTCCCAGGGTCAGGTTCCGTCCCTCCCGGACATACTGACATACTGCATGGGTATCCTGTTCAGTGAAAGCAACTTCCCAGACATCCGGGGCATGCTCGGTAACCAGTGCTGAGATACGACTGATCAGCTGACAGGCCCACTCGTCATCCTGGTGCATCGCCAACTTGACGAACTGATGCTGCATCGGGACACCCAGCAACACTCGGATTCTGTTGGCGATGATCTCACTCGGCAACATCACCATATCAGCTCCAACCGCCTGGATCACCGGATCGTTATATTTACGATTCTGCCGCAGGATCACAAACAGGTCCGGGTTCATCTCCCGGGCTGTCATGATAATCGACAAATTGTTGGCATCGTTGTCGGTGCCGGCCACCAGTCCTGCGGCACGCTCGATACTTGCTTCCATCAAGGTATCGGCCTCTGTTCCCCTGCCGACCACCAGTTGCGTCTGCGGGGTACCGGTCTGACTGGGTTCAGCCTCGATCACCACCACCTCGAGATCCTCTTTCACCAGTTTATCGTATACCGCTTTACCGAAACGACCATATCCGCAAATCACCCATAAGCCTTTTTTTGGTGGATGAATCGGATCACTGAGCAGGTCATTAAATCCCAACGAGAGCCAGTCCTGCATCAGGCTGAGACAGGGCGCCTGGATTGCTGTCGCCAGATAGAGGGCGAACGCATCGTAGGGATCGATGATGTAGTCGGTGCCGAATGAGGCCATATTCTTTTCGATATCGTGGGAGTCGGCCCGGCAGATCACCTCAATATCGGGATGCAGAAGTTTGGCGGTAATCGCGATCTTCAGATTGGTCTCATTAGAGTTGGTCAATGCCACCACACCCTCACACAGAGGGTGTTTCAGACCAGCCTCCAGCAGATGCGCCGGCAGACGCGCATCCGCACACAAACCGGGTACATACTCACGCAGGTTTTCCAGCTTCAGCAGATTCACTCTTTCCTGCAGAATATCGATGACGACCGCATGCTGACTACGATCGGTCAAGGCTTTAACCAGCGCCTCCCCGGTTTGCCCATAACCAGATACCAGATAAAAAGGCTCTCTCAATTTGCTGATTTTTCTAGCAAATCTGCGTTCTGTTAATGCCTTCTGGAAGGTTTCATCCTTGAGCAGAGCCAACACGGTACCGATGGAATAGAGCCAGACAACCACCGTGAAAAAGATCGACAGAGTGACCCACAAGCGCTGAGCTGCCGTAAATGGATAGGGCAATTCGCCAAATCCGATGGTACTGGACATATAACTGACAAAATAGAAGGCGTGCAGAAAATCCATGTAGTAGACATTGCCATCACCATCCCGGCCGGGAATCAGTACCAGGCCCAGCACCGCCACTGAATAAGCCAGTACCAGAGTCAGCAGTGGCGCCCGCATGCGCCGAAAGATCAGAAAGATGATGTTGTTCATCGTTTGCCGGCGTCAGCGTCGTAACATCACCGTTTCAATGATCAACAGAACCACTGAAACCACGTTAGCCAGCATGGCGCCACCGGAGAGGGAAACGATACTGGCCATGGTTACGGTTGTCAGTCCGGTTTCAGTGATATGCACGGCGACAGTCCACACCAAAGCCGCTGCGAAAAGCTGTAACAGCGCAACCAGGCTGGTGGCCAACAGCACGGCGCCCATCTGAGTGCGGTCGCCGAATTTGAGAACAGTGGCGACCAGGTTTACCACGACCACAGCAAACAGCTCATAGACATGGTGATGGTCCGGATTGTCCAAATCACCGACAAAAAAACCGAAATTGAGGGTCAGGGCAAGTACAATAAAAAAACCAAACAGTACCTTTTCCGGATTCACACGCATTCTCCTCTAAATAGCTGATTGCCGGTTTGCAATCGGGCCAGACCCTGGAATCATCAATGCATCTTGATCCCAAACCCGAAAAACAGCTGCATTCGCTGATCTTGGGGTAAAATATAGCCTTTTTCCAGTTATTTATCTTCAGTTATTAACCGAAATCATAAGAATTTTCCAAGCGGTCACATTGGAAATTGAGATTCTCTCATGCAGACACAACCCTGAGCTCACCAGGATTGGCCTGAGGAAGGAGCAGCGACTAAAGCTTTGGCCAAATCGACCGCTACAAACATCAGTCGGGAAGAGTCATTATGTCGTGCTCAAATTACCCACAATCCTGAAATGCGACAAAATTCTGAGTAACTAAAAATGTCCAATTTTATTAAATCTGTAGACGACCGCACACGACTTGCCGGTACCAATCGTTTAGAGGTTCTCCTTTTCAGCCTCGGAAAGGATGTCAGAACAGGTCGTGAAGAGACCTACGGTGTGAATGTTTTCAAGGTGCGTGAAGTGATGCTCGTGCCGGAGATTACCCACGCGCCGGACATGCCGGCTTCGGTAGAAGGCATGGTCAGTTTGCGCGGTAATATGATTCCAGTCATCAACCTGCCTGACTTCTGCGGAATACAGACTGAAGAGAAGCCGGGTATTCTGATCGTCACTGAATACAACAAAAATGTTCAGGGCTTTCTGGTGCATGCGGTGGATACCATCGAACGTCTGGCCTGGGAGGATGTTAAAGTTCCCCCACCAATGATGGCCCAGCAGCATGGTGGCCTGGTTACCGCAGTGACAGAACTGAAAGATAGTCGCCTGGTGATGATCATGGATGTGGAGATGGTGCTGAGCCAGACCTCAGGGTTTGGTCAGGGTTCGGATATCTTCGACGGCATCAAACAGGTCGAGGACAGCGATGTCACCCTGCTGTTTGCAGATGATTCAGCGGTGGCCCGGGATCAGATCATCCGTACCCTCGATCATATGGGTATGAAATACATCAGCACCTCAAATGGTGCTGAAGCCTGGAATAAGCTCAAGGAGATTGCCGAACGAGCCAGCGCAACGGATCACAGGCCGAGTGACTTTGTACAGATCATCCTCACCGATGTTGAAATGCCTGAAATGGACGGTTATGTACTGACCAAAAAAATCAAGGAGGATGCCCGCTTCAGCGACATTCCAATTATCATGCACTCCTCACTCTCAGCCGATGCCAATATGGCCTTGGGCAAAGGGGTTGGCGCCGATGCCTATGTGCCTAAATTTGAACCCACGGAGCTGTCTGCAAAACTCCACGAAATGGTCACTAACATCAACGGTCAAAAATAGTCCTACTCGGGGGACGCCTTGTGTGTGGCGTCCCTCTGTTTCCGCCTGAATCACCATTTAAGAGTCCCCCTGTGCAGAAGATAGTTGTTACCTTAAGTAACAACTGCTAGGCTTCTTTAATGTCTGAGACACCCCCGGACCGACAGATTGACAGAACCCTGGCGCTTGTTCTGCTGATCATTTTGCTTTTCTCCACTCCAGTAATGATGTGGTGGACCTCACCTGGTCGTCACTGGTACCTGCCCTACCTGCTCTGGCTGGCTGTCATTTTTTTCATCGCCTGGGTAAATCGACGACGCCATGAACCATGAACTCTGGCTACTGTTCGGCATCAGTGTTGTCTATCTGGCAATACTGTTTCTCATCGCGTTTGCCGCGGACAGTGGCAGAATACCTGAAAGGTTTATCAGGCACCCCAGCATCTACGTGCTTTCACTCGGTGTCTACGCGACGTCCTGGACCTACTATGGCAGCGTCAGTTTTGCAGAGACTCAGGGCTATCTGTTTTTAACCATCTATCTCGGCGTGACGCTGGCATTCGCCCTCACCCCGATTCTGTTTCAGCCGATTCTTCGTCTGACTCGAGAGTATCAGCTGACCTCGCTGGCGGATCTGTTCGCTTTCCGCTATCGCTCCCAACTCGCCGGTATACTGGTCACCCTGTTCATGCTGTTGGGCACCCTGCCCTACATCGCGCTGCAGATCCGTGCGGTCACCGATTCACTTCAGGTTGCCAGTCAGACCGTCGCGCCGCGAATTCTGGCTCTGATCTTCTGCAGTACACTGGTACTGTTCGCCATACTGTTCGGTGCAAGACACAGCACCAGCCGGGAGAAACATCGGGGACTTGTGCTGGCCATCGCCTTTGAATCGATGGTCAAATTGGTCGCCATGCTGGTGATTGGAGCGACCGCCCTGTTTGGCGTATTCGGCGGTTTTGGTGGATTGGAACAGTGGCTGGCCGACCATCCGGAAGCTCTGGAGAAACTCTATGCGCCGGTGAGAGAGGGTCCTTGGGCAACCCTCATACTGCTGGCATTCGCCGCAGCATTTCTGTTGCCGCGCCAATTTCATATGCTGTTCACCGAGAACCTTGAACCCAAAGCATTGCGCACAGCCAGCTGGGCATTCCCACTGTTTCTGCTGCTGATCAACCTGCCGATTCCGATCATTCTCTGGGCTGGAAAGGCGATTGAGCTACCGATCCATCCGGACTTTTTCGCCCTTGGCATCAGTCTGGAACAGGGACCAAGCTGGTTACCGGTACTGGCCTTCATCGGCGGGGTCTCATCGGCCAGTGCGATGATGATCATCACCACCCTGGCCCTCTCATCGATGACCCTGAATCACATTTTGTTGCCGACCAATTTCCCTGACCCGGCGGTCAATCTATACCGCTGGCTGCTGCTTGGCCGGCGCTTGTTGATCGCACTGATCATCATGGCCGGATACGGTTTTTATATCCTGCTGGAAAAACATCAAGGCCTGGTGCAACTCGGCCTGATCTCCTTTGTTGCGGTCGCCCAATTCCTGCCCGGTGTTGTGGGTCTACTCTACTGGCGCCGGGCTACCCGGATGGGTTTCATCCTTGGGTTGTTGGCCGGAATTGCTGTCTGGTCTGCCACCCTGCTTCTCCCCCTGCTGGAAAACTCCGGTTTCATACGTACCGAATTCGATATACCCGGATTGAGACTCGCATCGGGTATGGATCAATGGGAGTTTGCCACCTTCTGGTCTCTGGCCTTGAATACCCTGTTGTTCGTCTTCGGCTCTCTGCTCAGTAATCAGACACTCGGCGAGAAAGAGGCTGCCAACGCCTGCTGCAGTGAATCCCTGGTACCCATGGGTGGTATGGTAAGCGCCGGATCAACCGCCCAATTCACCAAGCAGCTTGCCCAGATGCTGGGACACGAAGCCGCCCAACGGGAGGTGGAGCAGGCCCTGCGCGATCTTAGTCTTACCCACGCGGAGACTCGCCCTTCCCAATTACGGCGCCTACGCGAGAGAATCGAACGAAACCTCTCCGGACTACTCGGTCCTCAGCTGGCACACATGATCATCAACCGCCGGTTGCAACTCGATATCCATACCCAAACCGCATTGGCAGATTCAATGCGTTTCATCGAGGATCAACTTGAGCACTCCCGCACCCGGCTTCGCGGTCTGAGTGCGGATCTGGATAACTTGCGCCGCTACCACAGACAGATCCTGCTCGATCTGCCCCTTGGGGTCTGCACCATCGACAGGCTGCGGACGGTCACCATCTGGAATCTGGCGATGGAAGTAATGACTGGAGTGAATGCCCGGGATGCAATCGGTGTCTCACTGCACCGTCTGCCTGAACCCTGGGGACATCTGCTGGGTGGATTCGCCTCAGCAGCGGATGAGCATATTCACCACCTGGAAGTGACCCATAGCAACAAGAGCCGCTGGTTCAATCTGCATAAAGCCGCCATCCCGGCGCCGCTACCGATGGACCATCCGGTAGAGGATGCTCGCACCAGCCAGGTCATGCTGATGGAGGATCTGACCGACCTGGAGACCCTGGAAGCGGAACTGGCACACAGTGAACGACTCGCCTCCATCGGCCGTCTGGCTGCCGGGGTGGCGCATGAGATCGGCAATCCGGTAACCGGTATCGCTTCATTGGCACAAAATCTTCGTCATGAAGATGATCCCAAGTTAATCAAAGAGAGTATCAACGAGATTCTCAACCAAACCCAACGAATTACCGACATCGTTAAAACCCTGATGAACTTCAGCCGCAGCGGTGGGCTTGGTGCGGACACTCAAAACTTCATTGTGCACGATGTTGTCGAGGAGGCGATCAGGCTGGTCAAACTCACTCATGATGGCCGTCAGATCCGCTTTATCAATAGTTGCGACTCAGCATGGTCAATCGAGGGGGACCGCCAGGCAATCTCCCAGGTATTGGTTAACCTGCTGACCAATGCCTGCCATGCCTCCAATCCAGGATCACCGGTGGAGATCAAAGCCGATGAGATTGGAGACCTGATCAGACTGCAGGTCGTCGATCAAGGTGAAGGCATATCGGAGCAGAATCTGGGCTATCTGTTCGAGCCCTTTTTTACCACCAAGGCGCCAGGTGAAGGAACCGGTCTCGGATTGGCGATCGCCTATAAAATCGTCTCTGATCATAAAGGTGCAATCACCATCGATTCAGAACAGGGAGAGGGTACCCGGGTGATTATGGACCTGCCCAGGAACTTTCATGACAAAGTGGTTTAGGGCCTGTTAACACGAATCCAATGCGCCCTGTTGCGGCTGAAAAAGTGCCAATCAAGGCACGAGGAGTGTAGTTTGGTTATTCCAAATGAACGACGAGCAACGCTGAGTGGCGCTTTTTCAGGCGCAACCCGAAGGGCTGGGGCTGTTTTTGCGCCCAGCGGCGTTATCATTCGCTCATGTAAAATGACGACACGACGCTCATTCTGCCTTGCTGGGCACAAAAACAGACCCAGCAGGGCGTATTTAGCCCTAACACAACAGGCAGCAGAGCTCGGATGATCCCATGAACCAAATATTGATTGTTGAAGATGAATCCGTTATCCGCCGGGCCGTGAAACGCTTGCTGGAACGCAACGACTATGTGGTGGTCGAGGCCGGATCGGTAGAGGAAGCCAGTAAACTGCCACTGAAGAACTTTGACCTGATCATCAGCGATGTCCGCTTACCGGGTGCCCCCGGTACGGAAATCATCGATATCGCCACACCGACACCGGTATTGATCATGACCAGTTATGCCAGTATCCGCTCAGCGGTGGATGCCATGAAGCTGGGCGCCATCGACTATATCGCCAAACCTTTCGATCACGATGAACTGTTGATGGTGGTTGAGCGAGTGATCAAACAAGACCGCCAGCTTCGGCAACAGGAAGTACTCAAATCGGAAGTGGAGAAGAGCTATCCGGTTCGTGGGATGATCGGAGAGTGCTCGGCGATGGTCGATGTATTCCGACGCATAGACAAAGTGGCGCCAACCGACGCCACGGTATTGATTCTCGGTGAATCGGGAACCGGCAAGGAGCTGGTTGCCCGGGCACTGCACGAGCGCAGCCACCGCAGCCAATCTCCGTTTGTGGTATTCAACTGCGCCGCATTGCCGGAAAATCAGGTGGAGGCGGAGCTGTTCGGCCAGCAGGACGAGCGACACAACGGACGCGGTGGCCTGCTGGCAAAGGCCCAGGGCGGCACCCTGTTCATGGATCAGGTTGGCGAATTGTCGATGGCCGCTCAGGCCAGACTGTTAAGGGTACTTCAAGGAGATGAATACGCCCCCCGCCAGGAGAGCGACCAAAACAGTTCGGATATACGCATCATTGCCGCCACCCATCAGGATGTCAGGAAACTTGTGCAGCAACAGAGTTTTCGCAGTGATCTCTATTTTCGCCTGCGGGTAGTGGAGATGGCCCTACCCCCCCTTCGTGAACGGGGTAATGACATCAAGGCGCTGGCAAAATACCTGTTGAGTAAATCCTCCAAGCAGCTCAATCGCCCTGCCTTGAGCATGAGTCGCAGTGCCCTGGAAGCGATTCGACGCTATCACTGGCCCGGCAATGTCAGGGAACTGGCCAATACCATCGAAAGAGCCGTCATTCTCTGTGAAGGCGAGAGTATCACCCCGGAACTGCTGGCAATCGATCATCACATCACCAGTGGTCAGCATAAACTGGAGAACGTAAACGATAATCTCTCTCTCGAAGAGTACTTCAGACACTTCGTGCTGGATAACCAGGATCATATGACAGAGACGGAACTGGCGAAAAAACTGGGTATCAGCCGCAAAGCCCTGTGGGAAAGGCGTCAGCGTTTCGGTATACCCAGAGAGAAGAAAGGCAAGAAAAACTGAGTCGCCAGATAGCCGACCCATACGCTCTATGAGGTCAGGACTGGTTCTTGATCAACTTGATCCAGTTCGAGCTCTGCATCAGGTGTCGCTGTTTACTCTGCAGATTGATGCCATGATTTGCCTGCGCAAATCTCAGCAGCTCATCACTATCCTCCGCATCCTTGGGATATACGGAGGATCCGATGCTGAGCTGAGGTGACAGGTTGTGACCATTGACCACCAGGGATTTGCTAAGGCCTGCGCGAATCTTCTCAGAGATATGGATGGCAGATTTTTCCTGCTTGATATGTGAGAGCAGCACAACAAATTCACTGCCATCGACACGCGCCAGAATATCCCCTTTGCGAATCAGTTTTTTGAGTCTGGTTGCCATATTCTGCAGGTAGTTGTCCCCTACCGAGTGTCCATAGACCTCATTTACCTGTTTCAAGTCCACAACCACAATATTCAGCAGACAGAGCATACCTGCCTCCTGCTTGGCCTGTGTCAGTGCAAAACTGAGATAATCATCGAACAGTACCCGATTGGGTAATCCGGTCAGGTTGTCATGGAATTCCTGATACTTGTTCAGCTCTTCCAGCTTGTTGTACTGAGTGATATCCCTGGCAACCCCGTAGGTACCGAAAAAGACCTTTTTCTCACCGCTGCGCGAGTAGAGTCTTTTCGATTGCAGTGCCACCAGAATGCTCTTTGACTTGGCCTCACTCTGCCCGTCCGGATGGCCATAGCAACGCAATCTCAATTCAACCTCGGGAAAGCGATCGGGACTGCTGCGCCGCTCCTCGAACACATGGTGGATACGGTCCACCTGATCCGATTCCACCAGCGAACTCCAGTGTTGGCCTAGAATCTTCTCTTTTGGATAACCGGTAACCTTGGTGAAAACGCTGTTCACCATACGAAACTTACCCTTGGTGTCGAGCAGAAACTGTATATTCGGGGCAACATCGAACATCATCCGATGTAATGTGGACTGAATTTCAGCCTTCTTCTTCACCCGATTGAGCTTTTCGTCTTTAACCTGTTTGCGCAGACTCTCATCAATCGCCTTCAGCAGATCAACCGGAGTTACCGGTTTGCGGATGAAGTGATCGGCACCCTTTTTCAGGGAATTGATGGCGTCATCAAGGGAGGGGTCACCGGAAATGGTGATGATACGGGTATGCAGGCTACGCTTGCGGACAAACTCCATCACCCGAAAACCATCGGCAACCGGCATATGCAGATCGAGCAGAACCAGATCGAAGCGACGCGTCACCAGCAGTCCGGCCGCTTTGGCGCCGTCCGATGCCGTTGCGACCTCGTAGCCCCAGCTTTCAACCAAGGTGGCTAGGCTTTCGGCATGCCGTGCCTCATCATCGACAATCAACACACACCCTTTTTTGGTGGATGTCCCCTTTTGACCGCCGCTTTCACTCAGAGTAGACATAGCTTCGCATCTTCAGTGTGTTCTAATTTCATAAGGAATATACCATGAACTGGCGCGATTGATGGGAAAGGGAGTCACCAAACAGCCAGGAACTGAAGATAAAAAGCCCATCACCCAGATATCACCCGATGTTTTGCTGAAATAAAGTCTCTGTGTGAGACATGGATTAAATCGGCCAGACGCCGGATCACATGCTCCTCATAATGGTGCAGCTGCAGGTCGGCGAAAGCGACCCGCCATAAGCTCTCAATGACCTGGATCTTCTGTTCATAGCTGTAGTTTTTATTGATCAGGGTAGTGAATTGAAAATAGTCAGTTGAGTGACGATGCTCCTGTTCAGCGAGATCCATCAGAGTCTGAGCCGCTTCAGACTCAAGCCCGAATTGAGTTTTGATGCTATTGAGAATGGCCGACTTCTCTTCCGGAGCCCGTTCAAAATCGGACTCGGCAATCTCAATCAGCAGAACCGCCACCGCCAATCTGAGCTGTGCCTGAGTCTCCTCGGCAGCGGCTTCCGCCTCCGGCAGCAGATGTAAATTAAAATATTCTAAAACACTTTTCAGCATCGACTTTCACCTGGGACTGCCTATCGACGCGGTTATGCAGGCAGTAGGGATTATTATCAGCAGGAACAATTAGATATCTCATCCATCTTGATTGTTTACCAGGACTTTTTCGAGACCGGAACTTAATTGGGCTGTGTAGCTTGCTACATGGCGCCGAAAAAACGCTAAAAAAAGCGGGTTATCCAGGCAAAAAAATATTTTTTCTTACCAATGGAAACGTAACACGATCCTATCGGTAACGCACACCCTCAACAATGCTACCTATGGTAACACTTGTGCTGCACTGCAGCACAGCTAAACAAGAGTTAACCTATTGTTTTGTTTGACTTAATAGGCACCAGCGCCACAAAATAGTGCAATGTGTAACCCTTTTTCTGCGGTAACACACAAGTGGGTGTCAATCCCACCGTCTCGCTTCAGATAGTTGGTTAAGCGTACAACGGTACGACAGGACGTCGAGTGGGATCACAGACACTTCATTAAATGACAAATACTTGATTAATTACGGCGGAGTGATCATGACATGAACAAAACTGCTGAACAGTATTGGAAAGCCAATATTCGCCTGGTATCCATATTATTGGTGATTTGGTTTGCCTGCTCGTTTCTTTTCGGCATCATTTTGGTTGAGCCTCTCAATACCATCAAAATCGGTGGTGTAGGGTTGGGTTTCTGGTTTGCCCAGAACGGCTCGATTTATACCTTCCTGGTGCTGATCTATGTCTATACAAAGCGTATGAACGCTCTGGATGTCGAATTCGACGTCCATGAGGATTAACGGGGGTAACTAATTCATGGATCTGCAAACATTAACTTATATCGTAGTGGGCTTTACCTTTGCCCTCTACATCGGCATCGCCTTCTGGGCACGTGCCGGAACAACCGGTGAATTCTATGCGGCTGGTCGTGGTGTACATCCCGTTGCCAACGGTATGGCCACCGCGGCTGACTGGATGTCCGCTGCGTCATTCATCTCCATGGCCGGCCTGATTGCTTTCAACGGCTATGGTGCCTCCGTCTTCCTTATGGGTTGGACAGGTGGTTACGTACTGCTGGCACTGCTGCTGGCACCCTACCTGCGTAAGTTTGGTAAGTTCACCGTGCCTGAGTTCATCGGTGATCGTTACTACTCACGTACTGCCCGAATCGTGGCGGTTATCTGCTTGATTCTGGCATCGGTAACCTACGTAATCGGTCAGATGAAGGGTATCGGTGTAGCCTTCTCCCGCTTTCTGGAGACTGATTACGACACCGGTCTGTTCATCGGCATGGGTATCGTATTCATCTATGCGGTAATGGGTGGTATGAAAGGTATCACCTACACTCAGATCGCACAGTACTGCGTACTGATCTTCGCCTACACTGTACCGGCCGTGTTCGTCTCTCTGAACATCACCGGCAACCCAATCCCTCAGATGGGTATTGGTAGCACCATGGCAGACGGCTCCGGCACCTTCATGCTGGATAAGCTGGATCAGGTGGTAACCGACCTAGGCTTTAAGGAGTACACGACCCAGGTAATGGGTAGCAAACTCAACATGTTTGTCTACACCCTCTCCCTGATGATCGGTACGGCTGGCCTGCCTCACGTTATCATCCGTTTCTTCACCGTACCCAAGGTTAAGGACGCTCGTTCTTCAGCCGGTTGGGCGCTGGTCTTCATCGCCATTCTCTACACCACTGCACCTGCAGTCGGTTCCATGGCTCGTCTGAACCTGATGAATACCATCCAGACTGGTGAGGTCGGTACCGTCGAAGGCAACATTGAAATCGCCAATGTTCCTCAGTGGATGCTGAACTGGGAGAAGACCGGTCTGTTGCAGTGGGAAGACAAGAACGGCGACGGCCGTATCCAGTACTACAACGACAAGAATGCCGAGTTTGTGGCCAAGGCTGAAGCCTGGGGCTGGAAAGGCAACGAGATGACCAAGGTTGACCGTGACATCATGGTACTGGCCAACCCGGAAATCGCGAAACTGCCTAACTGGGTTATCGCTCTGGTTGTTGCCGGTGGTCTGGCGGCTGCGCTCTCTACCGCTGCCGGTCTGCTGCTGGCGATCGCCTCCTCCATCTCTCATGACCTTCTGAAGGGTGTTTTCATGCCCGATATCTCAGAAAAGAACGAGCTGATGGCTGGACGTATCGCCATGGCAGGTGCCATCGGTCTGGCGGGTTACTTCGGTCTTCATCCACCGGATTTCGCAGCCGGCACCGTGGCCATCGCCTTCGGTCTCGCGGCCAGCTCCATCTTCCCTGTGCTGATGATGGGTATCTTCTATAAGAAGATGAACCGCGCAGGTGCGATCTGGGGCATGATCTCCGGTATCGGTGTCACCATGCTCTATGTGTTCCAGCACAAAGGCATCATGTTCGTACCAGGGACTTCCTTCCTGGGTGACATGGGCCCCAACTGGTTCCTGGGCATCTCCCCGAACGCCTTTGGTGCGGTAGGTGCTTTGGTCAACTTTGCGGTTGCCACCGTGGTATCCAAGGTCACTGCTCCCCCACCGGATCACATCCAGCATCTGGTTGAGGACATTCGTGTACCTAAAGGCGCAGGCGCCGCTTCTGATCACTAAGATCTAAAGCCAAGTCTGCAAATCGGCCCCGCTTCGGCGGGGCCTTTTCATCATCAAGGTAAAGAATCTCAACGTATTGGCTTCTGATTCTCTGCGGGCCTGTTAATATAGCCCCAATACGTTGATATTTTTTTAATGTAAACAAAACTATTTGAGTCAAAGCCATGGAAATCGAACTGATCGAGATACGTGACTTTCTGGCTGAACGCCCACCCTTCAATGCCCTCACCGAGGAACAGCTCGACCTGCTGCCAAAACAGCTCGAGATCCGCTACCTTCGCCGCAACAGCAGCTTTCCACCCGAAGGCACGACCAGCAACCATCTCTATATCCTGCGCAGCGGTGCGGTGGAACTGCACGATGAAGATGACAACCTGGTTGAGAAACTGGGTGAAGGCGGTATCTACACAACCCAGTGCCAGTTAATCGATATCAGCCGGGCCTCCCAGGGTGTTGCGACAGAGGATACCCTGCTCTACGTGATGACCTGCAAGACCTTGCAGGCACTGCGGGATGCCGAGCCATCCTTTAACGAACACTTCAGCGAATCGATGCGCGATCGCCTGAAACAGGCGGTCAACACCCTGAAGGTCAGTAACAACAACAATCCTCTGGAGATACTGACCGCTGAGATTCAGGGTCTGCTGAAAAAAGCGCCGGTCACTGCCGATGTGGAGAGCAGCATTCGTGAAATCGCTCTGGTGATGAGTGCAAAGAATATCTCCTCCATGATGCTGATGCAGGATGAACAGCTTGTTGGCATGATCACTGACCGGGATCTGCGTAAACGCTGTGTCGCCGCCGGCGTCTCCCCGGATGTCCCAGTCAGCGATATTATGACTACCGATCTTAAAACGGTTCAGGAAGACACCCTGATCATCCAGGCTCTGATGATCATGACCAAATTGCGAGTACACCATCTCCCCGTAATGCGCGGAGACAAGGTGGTGGGCATGGTGACCGCAACAGATCTGGCCAGACACCAGTCGACCAACTCGGCCTTCTTCGCAGCCGATATACGCAAGGCGGAATCCCTGGATAATCTGGCGAGCATCAGTGAACGTCTGCCGGAACTTCAGTACCAGTTGGCCTCCTCCAGCGCTACCGCCCTGCATATCGGTGATGCCATCTCCTCCCTGACCGATTCGATAACCAGCAGGTTGATTGAACTGGCGCAACTGGAACTCGGACCTGCACCCGTACCCTACGTCTGGCTAAGTGGCGGCTCTCAGGCCCGCAGGGAGCAGACGTCACACTCAGATCAGGACAACGCCCTGTTGATCTCCGATGAGATGAAACCGGAGCATGCAGACTATTTCGGACAATTGGCCAAGCGGGTATGCGATGGCTTGAACGCCTGCGGATATATCTACTGTCCGGGTGATGCCATGGCAATGAACCCGAAATGGCGTCAGACACTGCAGATCTGGAAGAAGTATTTCAATACCTGGATCAACAAACCTGAACCGATGGCACTGATGCTTTCAAGTATCTTCTTCGATCTCCGTCCGGTACATGGGGAATTCGAACTTTTTGAAGAGCTGCAGTCTGAGATATTGGGCAAAACCCGGGGTAACGGCATATTTACCGCCTATATGGCCGCGAATGCCTTGCAGCATCGTCCACCCCTTGGTTTTTTTCGTACTTTCGTATTGATCCATGGCGGCGATCACGATGACACCTTCGATATCAAACACAGGGGGATTGTCCCGATCACCGATATCGCCCGTGTGTTTGCCCTCGACCGGGGGCTGCCTCAGGTCAACACAACCAATCGGCTGCGGGCCGCAGCCGAAACCTCGATTCTCAGCCAGGAGATGGGTGAGAACCTGATTGATGCACTGGAGTTCATCGCCAGCATGCGAATCAATCATCAGGCGGAACAGATCGGCAATGGAATAACCGCTGACAACTACATGTCTCCGGACGAGCTTTCAGACCTGGAGCGCAGGCATCTCAAAGACGCCTTCCGGGTCATACAGGATATGCAGGAGACCCTGGAGAACCGCTACCAGGGGGGTCGATTCCGATAGTCATGTTAAGTCGATTCCTCAGCAAAGAGTCTCAACGCAAACGGGCCTTGAAGAAGGTCGAACAGGGCGTGTTGCATGACTATCTGTCAACACCGATGGTCAACAAGGATACGGTTTGTGAAGATCTGATTATCGTTTCACTCGATCTTGAAACCACAGGACTCGATCCGAAAAAGGATAAGATCCTCAGCTATGGATTTGTCGAAGTCAGCCACATGACCGTCAGGCTGGCCCACTCAAGCCATCAGCTGATCTCCATCGAAGAGGAGATTCCTGAAGAGTCGGCGGTGATACACCAGATTACCGATGACCAGGCAGCCACCGGCATCCCTCTGGAAGAGGCGATGCCAATCTTACTCCGTCAATTGGCGGGTAAGGTGATGCTGGTCCACTACGCCTCGATTGAACAGAATTTTCTCGATGCGGCCTGCCGTAAACTCTATGGCGCCCCATTCGTGATCCCGATCATTGACACACTTGTACTGGCACGACGCCTTTTTGAACGACGAAACCACACCTTTCAACCAGGCAACCTTCGTCTGTTCAACCTGAGGCCTCAGTACAATTTACCGAACTACAAGGCACACAATGCCTTAAGTGATGCTGTCGCCACCGCAGAGCTGTTTCTTGCGATGGCGACAGATATGTTTCCTAATCCCAGTCAATGCCAATTGAGACGTTTTATAACGCAATGACAAGGAATAGAATGAGGGGTTGAGCAAAAAGCAGTTAATAGGGTTTTTGACGATCTTTTGTGAATCCTAGCAGGCTTGATATAAAGCAATGCCGAGCAATCACATGCATTGGTTAAATAGCAAGCTGAAGCCCAACCCGGCAGTTGATAACGAAAAACCACCATTGAGGAGAATTCAATGTCTGAACACAAGGTCTACCCCGTCCCGGCTGATTTTGCAGCCCAGGCCAACGTTAACGATGCCCAGTATCAAGAGATGTACCAACGCTCCATCAGCGATCCGGAAGGGTTCTGGTCTGAACAGGCTGATCAATACATCAGCTGGTTCAAGAAGTGGGATAAAGCGCTGGACTGGAGCTTTGGCAAAGACGATTTGCATATTGAGTGGTTCAAAGGTGCAAAACTCAACGTCTCATACAACTGTCTAGATCGCCACCTGGAGAGCCGGGGGGACCAGGTTGCGATCATCTGGGAGGGCGACAACCCGGATGAGTCCCGCAACATCACCTACCGTGAGTTGCACCAGGAAGTTTGTAAGTTCGCCAACGTCCTGAAGTCGCGCGGCGTCAATAGGGGAGACCGGGTCTCTCTCTATCTGCCGATGATTCCGGAAGCGGCGGTAGCCATGCTGGCTTGTACCCGTATCGGTGCTGTGCACTCGATTGTCTTCGGTGGTTTCTCTCCCGATGCGCTGCGTGACCGGATCCTCGACTCCGACTGTAAGGTGGTGATCACTTCCGATCAATCCATGCGTGGCGGCAAAAAGGTGCCATTGAAGGCGAATGCAGATAAATCGATTGCCCAATGCCCCAATGTTCACACCAGTATCGTTGTACAGCGTGGTGGCGATCCGGTTGAATGGGATAGTGAGCGTGATGTCTGGTATCACGAGGCGATGGCGGATGCCTCGGATGACTGCCCGGCTGAAGAGATGGATGCTGATGACCCATTGTTCATCCTCTACACTTCAGGCTCCACCGGCAAGCCCAAAGGCGTGCTGCACACCACCGGTGGCTATCTGCTGCAGGCAGCGATGACCCACAAACTGGTTTTCGACTATAAAGATGGCGAGGTCTACTGGTGTACCGCCGATGTGGGCTGGGTTACCGGACATACCTACATCGTCTATGGTCCACTGACCAATGGCGCCATCACCCTGATGTTTGAAGGTATCCCGACCTATCCGGATATCTCACGCTTCTGGCAGGTTTGTGACAAACACAACGTATCCACCTTCTATACTGCACCGACCGCCATCCGCTCCCTGATGGGTGCCGGTGAAGAACCGGTAAAAAAGACCAGTCGCTCGAGCCTGCGTCTGCTCGGCACCGTTGGTGAGCCGATCAATCCTGAAGCCTGGGAGTGGTACTACCGGGTAGTCGGAGATGAGCGCTGTCCAATCGTCGACACCTGGTGGCAGACTGAAACCGGTGCCCATATGCTGACCCCCCTGCCCGGCGCAACACCGCTGAAACCAGGATCAGCCACACGTGCATTCTTTGGTGTCGATCCCGTATTGCTGGATGACCAGGGCAATGAAATCGATGGCAATCCTGCCGAGGGTAACCTGGCGATCAAGCAACCATGGCCTTCCATGATGCGCACCGTTTATGGTGACCACAAGCGTTTCTTCGAAACCTACTTCGCCATGTATCCGGGATACTACTTTACTGGTGACGGCGCCCGCCGTGATGAAGACGGCTACTACTGGATCACCGGGCGTGTGGATGATGTTCTCAACGTATCCGGCCACCGTTTGGGTACTGCAGAAATTGAATCTGCACTGGTATTGCATGATTCTGTCGCTGAAGCAGCGGTTGTCGGTTATCCCCATGACCTGACTGGCCAGGGCATCTATGCCTATGTCACCCTGATGGCTGGCATAGAGGGTACAGATGATCTGAAAACCGAGTTGGTGAAGCTGGTCCGCTCTGAAATCGGCCCGATTGCCAAGGTCAACCTGATTCAGTGGTCACCAGGTCTGCCGAAAACCCGCTCCGGTAAAATCATGCGTCGTATTCTGCGCAAGATTGCCGCCAATGAACTGGATACCCTGGGTGATACTTCAACCCTGGCCGATCCAAGTGTCGTCGATAATCTGATCGACAACCGAGAGAACCGATAGTCCAGCAACCCTGACTAAGGGCGGTGTTGATCACCGCCCTTTTCACTCATCACATATCAACGATCGCGGAAACAGCAATCAGATGAATTTTAAAGTGCCGACTCTTTATAAACGCCTGCTGGCATTCGTAGCAGTGATCGGACCGATTTTCTGGTTGGTTTTCACCGAAGACGGTCAACGCCGAACCGACACGGTGGTGTTGACCCTGTGGGGCGAGGATGAGATCAAACTGAATCTTCAGGCCCTCGATAACCAGGTCACTGAAGAGGAGTTCATGAAAGTCTTTCCCGACATCGAGTGGCAGTGTCAGGATCAGATAAGCCCATTTGGCAATCGCCTCTGTGCTTCAAAAATCGGTGTCTTCAACGGTATCCCGGCCCACTACGTGACTGTCTTCTTCCATGATAAATGGGTCAATGGCGTAAAAATCGGCTATCGCAAAAACTACCACACCCAGCTCAAGACCCAGCTCTGGCAACAGATGGGCAGCCCGATTGCGGAAGGTTCGGATCAACCACAAGTCAAAAGAGGGCCGGACAGCGTGCTGCACTGGTCGACCAATACGGGTCATGTGATCCTAAAAGAGGAGTTGGCAGAGAAAGAGGAACCATCGCTGATGTGGCTACCCTTCTCAATGCTACCCAACAGCTCTTGAGCGCTCTTATCGCTCGACTTCCTCCCGCACCGTTTACAAAACGTGAGCATTGTATTGGCCCCGACTGGACGCCAATTCGCGCAAAATCCTGCAAAATAAATCAGTCCACAAAGGAACGTGAATCTGCTGATTTGTTAGCGGGACCCGTGATTCATTCACCCAGGGAGTAGTGAGCCCATGCTGGGATGAAAATAGGGAATTTAACGCACCAGGTTGATCTGGATAACAACATACCATTAGCGTTTATTCGCGTTCCTTTGTGGATTGATTCATTTACACGGCTTGATCGAGCCATCAGCCTCCCGCAAACTCCAATGCGATTTGCCGTGCGGCACTGAAATCACTCTTACCACTGCCCAGCTTAGGTATCTGAACGACCTTGATCAGCTTTGCAGGCAGCATAAGCGGTTTGAGTCCCACCGAGTGAATAAGAGATTTCAGCTCGATGTTATCCATCTCACCGCTGAACAGTAAAACCACCTGCTCACCCTTCATGCTATCGGGCAGTGTGGTGGCCAAAACCTCCACATCGTCTGACAAGCGTTGTGAAATGGCACTCTCCACTGCACCCAGACTCACCATTTCGCCACCGATTTTGGCAAATCGTGAATAGCGATCCACAATGGTCAGAAAGCCATCTTTATCCAGGTGACCTTTGTCGCCAGTCTTATACCAGCGAATCCCATCCAGCTGGACAATGACCTCATCGGTCTTCGTCGGATCATTCAAATAACCAAGCATCACTTGCGAGCCACCGAACAGAATCAGCCCATCCTCTCCTGCCGGCAAAGGGCTCAGCGTGTCCGGGTCGACCACCCGAAAACTTCCTCCTGGAAGCGGCTGACCGACGGTACCGGGTTTATTCCCCACCTCCGCCTGAATGCTATTGGGATGGAGACGATTGGGAATATTGACACTCGCGACCGGTGTTGTCTCTGTCGCGCCATAACCTTCATAGATCGGTTTATTGAACTTAAGACTAAAGGCGTCGCGAATCTCCGGTTGGAGTTTTTCAGCACCGGCAACCACCACTCTTAACGACGCCAGCATCACACTGTCGATCTTGCGATTGCGATTGAACAGGCGCAGAAAGGTGGATGTGGCGCACATCACTGTCGCCTTATGCCTGGCCACGGCTTTGGCGATGTTGAGCACATCGGTTGGATCAGCATGGGTGATTGCCGGCAGACCTTCCACCAGTGGCATCAGTGCGGTGACCGTCAAACCGAAAGCGTGAAACAGGGGCAGACTGGCAACCACCCGATCCTCCAGACGGGTATCCAGCAGATCGGAGACCTGGCGACTGTTCGCCATGATATTACGATGGCTGAGCATGACCCCTTTGGGCAGGCCTTCGCTGCCGCTTGAAAACAGAATTGCCGCAGTGCTTTCAGCATCGATGCCTCGACTGAAGAGTCGACGAATCATCCAGGCGGGTAAAATCCTTACCGCGAACAGCGTCATCAGCTTATTCAGGCTGCTGATCTCATCTTTCAGATCTTCCAGATAGTAGACCTTGACCCGATCCAGTATCGGCTGCAGATCAATGCCTCGTTGTTCGAGTTTGCGTAAAAAACGGCGAGAGGTATAGATGCTGCGGAGCCCCGCCTGATCAACCGCACCATTGAGTGCGACCAGATTGGCTGTGTAGTTGAGGTTGACCAGAGTCTTACCCTGCAACAGCACAGCCATGTTGGTAATGATTCCTGCACTGCTGGTGGGCAAAAGCAAACCAATATTCTGCTCAGGACTGCGTTGCCCGATTAGACGGGAGAAAGCGATTGCTCCGGTCAGCGCCTTGTAGCCGCTCAATTCGGTATCCCCTACAGCATCTGCCAGGCAGAGCCGGCGACCCTGCCTCTTCACCCGATCGATCCAGGCATGATGGATGGGTTGCAGCTTTTCTGTATAGCGCTGCCAGGTGGTAATCGAGAGATCGAAGACCCGCTGCTTCACTTCATGGGCCTTGCTCTCTATTGGCATTGGCTTGCCAAAGGCAAGAATGATCTCACGACGAGCCCAGTGATTGTGCAACCGTTTCAGTCCCTCATTGGCGCGGGAAAAACGGCTGCCCCAGAGCCCACGCAGATAAAACGGCAGGATTGTCGCTTCCACACCTTCGACGGCTTTTTCAAATCCCCTCTTAAAGCGTCCCAACTGACCACTGCTGCTGATGGCCCCCTCTGGAAACAGACAGACCACCTCGCCCGCTGACAACAGTTGATTGATCTTCTGCAGAGCCTTGTGGCTGGAGGTTCCACCTGCAATCGGTATTACACCGGCCATGTCCATGAGTGGTTTCAGGTACCAGCGTTTATAGATGCCACGATGCATTACAAATCGAACCGGGCGCGGAGAGGCAATCTGGATAATCGCCCAGTCGAGCCAGCTGATGTGATTGCCGAGCATCAACACACCACCCTCCGCCGGCAGATGTTCGAAACCTTCGATCACGATCCGGTAACGTCCTGCGAACAGGCGCGCGATGGTAAAACGTACCAGTGAATGGGGCAATTGATAGACAGTGTAGAGAGTCCCGACAAGGGCAACAATGGTAAGCAGATGAAACAGCCCAACACTGTCACCTCCCTGCTGGGCGAACATAACGGTCAGAATCAGAAAGGCCAGCATCACCAGATTGTGTACCCAGTTATTGCCGGCGAGAATGGTTCCCAAACGCTGTTGTGGAGCATGAAACTGAATCAAGGCATTCAGCGGTACGATAAACAGTCCACCTGCGGTACCTATAAAAATGAAATCCAGGGCAAGAGCCAGATTCGTCTGCAACAGCGGGATCAGGGCCACACCGACGACCACACCTAATGCACCCAGAGGTATCAGGCCGGTTTCGATATGTCGGCGTGAAAGTCGGGCGGCAAGTATCGACCCCAAGGCGATACCGATACCGGAACAGGCCAGGATTCCCTGGATAATAACGGTATTATCCTGAGCCAATGCCTCTTTGGCATAGGCAGGAAACGCCGCCAGCAATACCTGTGAGATACCCCAAAAGGTAGCCAGACCAACGATCGAAAGGCGAATTCCCCGTTTCTCTGTCAGCGCCTTTAAGTTTTCCCTTAAATAACGCCCTTTGCCATACCGCTTCCAGTCGAACTCTGTCTCGACAGGCTTTGTTGTTGCCGGCAATCGAAAGGTCAGCCAAAGTTCAACCAGCGAACAGGCCACCAGCAGCCAGCCCAGCGGAGCGATCTGCTGCAGAATCTCACGGCCACCCTGATACTCTACCCCCTTCAAACCGGTCTCAAACAACCAGGAGAAGATAAACACACCCATCAAAATGGCTGCTATGGTTACGGCCTGAACCGCGCCATTGGCTGTGGCCAATTGAGACTTACCGGCCAACTCTTTGATATAGCCATATTTGGCTGGTGAATAGAAGGCACTCTGCACAGCCAGCAGGAAGGTCATGAAAAAGGCGACTTCGAACCAACCTGCATAGTAACTGGCCGTGATCACCAAGGTTAGTAATACTGCGGCCACTGCGCTCACCCTCATCACCTTGGGTTTCCGATAGCGATCGGATATAAATCCAGCCGGTGTAAAGAGCATCAGGGCCGGTAACAGAATGAGTCCATTCACGATTGCGGTCAAAATGATCTGAAGCTCTCCATCATAGATCTTGAACACACTGTTCTGAATGATGATCTTATGCCCCAGATCAACAAAAGCATTGATGAAAGCGACCAACAGATAGGGGATGAACCCGTTGATTCGACTGAGTTTGTCCATGTCATACTCCCTGGTATTAATTTTTTCCATAAATTAGCCATTTGTCTCTCAATAAGATACTCTTTAAACAATCGAAGCATTTTTTAGGCCTGGCAGTATCCTTTTTTAATACCCATCGAATCATGGCACAGACTCTACAACTCATTGACACCCTTAAGCGAATCCTCAAGGCTCACGGACTGACCTATGCGGATGTGGCTCAACATCTGGATCTATCCGAAGCGAACGTCAAAAGGCTATTTGCCAAACGCCGTTTCACCCTGGAGCGTCTGGATCAGGTCTGCCAACTGATGGAGTTGGAAATCTCCGATCTGGTGCAGGAGATGAATGAGCGGACAGGCGCTATGGCGATCTCGGAACTCAGCCTGGATCAGGAGGCGGAGATCGCGGGTAATCTGGAGTTGTTGCTGGTTACGGTTTGTGTGTTGAATCGTTGGACACTGGATGAAATCATTGCCCGATTTCACATCACAGAACACAGATGCATTCAGCATCTGGCCAAACTCGATCGCTTGAGGTTGATCGAGATGCTACCGAAAAACCGGGTGAAGCTGCTCATCGCACGGAATTTTAAATGGCAGGAAAACGGACCGATTCAACGCTTCTTCCAGGAGAAGATCGAAGCTGAGTTTTTTGCCTCCCGATTTGATCATGCCAATGAAAGACTGATCGTAATGAATGGCATGCTGGCCGAAAGCTCAAATCAGGTATTCCAGCGTAAAATGGAGCACTTGGCGAGAGAGTTCGATGAGCTAAATGATGACGATGCAAAGCTGCCGCTGGATGATCGGGATGGCACAACACTGGTGATTGCAATGCGTCCCTGGTCTTATGGACTCTTCGATGATTTACGCAAGGCGGAGGCAAAAAATCCAAGAAACAGGCGAAACAGCAGTTGACAGTTTCAGGCTGATACAACCCACGTCGTATCAACATTTGTCAGGCCAGTTAACAAACCTAAGGGCCTGTTAACACTAATTCAATGCGCTTGCCACCATATTTATGGACTGAGTCATGGGCACGAATGGTCACAGTTTTTACATCAACGGGAATAACAACCCCAGATAGAACCCGGGTAAACGGTTGTTCCTTAACATGGGGATGGTGCAGTGTCCTTGTGCCAATAACCCCGCCTTTCTCATCCAATACTTCCCATCTGTTTGCATAGTGATCCCAACCACTATCCTGATGTTGTACAGTCACTGAAAAATCATAGAGGTTAGAGCCCCGCTTACGTACCTCCGCATTGACTACATCCGCCTCTCCGGCATAGGCTGATGAAAATGCAAACATAAAAAGCATTAAAAGGAACAAGCTGTTCTTCATAGTAAGTACCATACTGTTTTCCAAGCTGCTTTCAAACTTAAGAACTCCCTGTACGATTCTCTATTCGCCATCCCGATGAATAGCAGATTGATCAGTTTAAATGAATCAGTTGTCGATGCTGAATAGTAACAAATTCTAGAAAATTCGCCCTGCACCAATCAATCGTTTGCTCCAATAGGTTTCATCAAGTTTAGCCGCTGCAACCCGCCTTTTGGAGGTGGAAGCGTGGATAAATCGTCCATTACCCGCATACAATCCGACATGTGACAGTTTCCTGGAGCTAATTTTGAAAAACAGCAGATCACCTGGTTGTAGATCCTCAGTGGCTATTCGTTTTGAGGCTCGGTATTGATCCTGTGTTGTTCTGGGAATCGATAGTCCGACTTGTTGAAAGACGTAGTGCATAAGACCGCTGCAATCGAACCCCTCAGGTGAGACACCGCCATAACGATAGGGTTTACCTTTGAGCTTCTCTGCGATAGCCACAACGGGGTGCCTCGATACAAACACTATCCGCTCTGTATCTACCATTGATTGTTGTCTGCGGCTTGATTCTGTCGCCGCTACCGTTGCACAACCAGTAAACAATAGCGCAATTGTCACCATCGAGAATAAGCGTGAACCCGACAAGTAGCCGATCTCAATGTAGCCGCTGAAGGAACAGTAAATCCGGGAAAACAGCACTCTATCCAAATCCACACACCTCGATTTATTTATCGATGATAGAAAACATAGGGTTAAATATAGCCAGATTTTATTCATCTACAGGAATACCCTTTAAACCTTAGCGCCATAAAACTGAACCTCAGCTTAAGACACGGTTTTAAGCTGTTACTTCCCTACCCTCTCCCACCGATACCAGGCAATGACCACCTATAGCTGTAGTGGACGCTGGATGGAATAGAAGGCGTTGAAGCGCGTACCCTTTTATCGATAAAGTGGCTGTTAGTCACGGATGGTATTAATTATTTATACTATTGGTTATATTTTTCTTATCTTTTCAAGTTTCATTAGATCAAAGTATCATTTTAATTAATCCTTGTAACACCAAAAACACTTTACAGGGAGAAAGACAATGAGTCTGTTTAAACGTCTTTCACTCACGATTCGCTCACAATTGGATGATGCGGTTAGTCGAATCGAGAATCACGACGCCATTATCGATGCGGCGCTTCAGGAGAGCCGTGATGCGATCGCTCGGCTGAAGTTGCAACAGTCCCGTATGAACAGAAAACTGGATGGCATTGATAGCCAAATAGATACCTTACACAAGGATGAACAGCGCTGGGTAGAGCGGGCCAAATCATTGACCAAGCATGATGAAGCACAGGCCATTACCTGCCTTGAACAGCGGGACCGCTGCAGCGACAAGCTAAAGCAGTTGCAACAACAGCGTGATCAGTGCACTGAGATGACCTTTCGTCTGTCAAAAAACCTGCTCAAGCTGGAACAGAAACTCATCAATGATGAGCAGCGTTTGCAGGAGTTTCGCGGTCGGGATCTTACCACTAAGGCAGAAAGCGCCGTGCAGGATGTGATCTGTTCGGATGCCTCCAATCTTGAACAGACTTTTGATCGTTGGGAGCTCTCCATTACGCGCAACGAGATGAAACAGCAGGGTGCAGATCCCCTTATCAGCGAAACCGATGCCCTGGAGGAACGATTTCAACGGGAAGAGCGTTTAGCGGCGCACAAGGCTGAACTGAAGGCACTGATGGAGGGGGACTCGCAATGAGATCAGAACAGCTCACACCAACCAACAGTGACATGGATTCAGATGCAACTGAAGCCAGTGGTTGGCGTTCACAACTCATGCAAAAGTTCGAGATTTCCACCCTGATGCGTCTATTGGGTGGTGGAATTACCTTTGTGGCGATTGTCATGTTCCTCTTTCAACGCTGGGATGATGCAACTGACCTGCTTCGTTACAGCATGATCATGGGTGAAACCATACTCCTGACCATCCTGGGGCTTGCCACCAGCATCTGGCTCAAGGAGCAGAAGAGTGCTCGTGTGTTTCTTGGCTTGAGCCTGGTTTCAACCAGTGCGGTATTCACCATACTGGGGGCCATGATCTATTCTCAGATACAGTGGCTTCCGGTGGATGCCCATCTACCTGACTATGCACGCTGGGTAGCAGACTCCTCCCAATCTCTCTTTTGGCTACTCTCAGGCAGTCTGGTTATTCTTGTTGCCCAATCAATGTTCAGCTTCAGCGTACTGGCCAGACCCGCTGCCCGGCGTCTGACCCTACTGATGATGCTGAATGTTATCTTGTTGATACTGCCGACCCGCGAGATGTGGATTACCACCCTGCTGCTCTTGCCGGCACTCATGTTCGGTCATCGCTACCTGACGAAGCTTCGTGCATCGATGCCGGCGATGAGGACCACGGAAGGCGTCATGGCCAGCCTATTGGTAATGCTGCCGCTGATAATCATGATTGGACGAGGCGCCTACCTCTACGCCGCGGATGCGTTTACCTTTACGACACTGGCACTGCTTGGCTACCTGATATTGAGACAACTGGCTCTCTCTTTGAAGGTCATGATCCGTTTCAGACAGTCACTTGAGGTGTTGTCACTACTGCCTGCCCTGTTGGCGGCATTCAGTTTTACCTTTCTGCTCTATGACATTGCCCCAGAGACTGGTAACTGGCTGGTGGTTGCATTCGGCATGACCTTGAGTGGTTTTCTGTTTGATTTGAGCAAACGGGCCATATCGGGCCGCAACCACTATTTCACTTCAATCTTCTACAGTGGATTGATCATTGCAGTTATCGAAATCGCTTTCTGGCCGGGACTTTCAACCGCCCTGTTCGCAACCCTGTTGTCAGGTCTGATTTTATTGTACAGCTACAGTGCAAAGGAGAATAACTTACTCCGTTTCTCGCTACTCACTTTAATTGGTAGTGTTATCCTGCTGGTCAATACACTTTTTGTCTCTTTTGACATGAGTATCTGGATCACCCTGGCACTGCTCGGTATGTCGATCATCGTTATGGCGGCTGTTGTAGAGCACTATGGGAATCAGATCATGACACTCATTCAGAGATTGAAAGCATAATCCCATGCAATCCCATCGGCAGGATAACTGCCGTTGGGATTGCTGTAAGATCGACACATCCCCTCGAATCCACTCAATTCCTACCACCCCCCCTATTCAGACGTTTGATGGTATCTCTGGTCAGCCAGATAAAAAAGCCGACGCAGACGACACTCAACATGGCATACAGCCAGAACTGAACCTCAAACCGATGATAGTGAGGCTCGAGTTGTTCAAAAGCTGTCTGCCAGGCATTGAAAAGGGATAACTGTGCAAAATAGATTCCCAGAGCCAGTGAGCCCATGGCCATGATGACCCTCAAAAAGAATCGGGGATGTTGAGCGGGCCCAGTTGACATACGGTTGTTACTTCATGGGTATTTGAGGATCGGTCCGGCAACGGTTGACCACACTGTAAGCATAACTCTGACAATTATTGTGTAAGCCGAAACCACCTTGTGATTTGTTAAGCTCGTCATCGAGAATTCCGTTCACACAGGATTCATTGACGTACAATTCTCTGGAGTATCCTGTGAGTGGTCGATCACATAGGTTTCTGTGGCGTAGGGACTCTCATAGGCTTCACCGGGCACCATATCGGGATTCCCCCAAGCCCCACATCCTTGGTTTCTGTCCGCACCCAACAGTGCTCCACCAGGCCCATGGCAATCTGAGCAGGACGACAACAGATCTGCACATTGTCCTGCTTCGGAGTCTGTTTAACAGAGCTACACACTTCCTCCGCCACCACCATAGTGTCTGAAGGTCGCCCGAGTGCGCGATCCAATTCGGTTGGGGTGGATTTCAAATGATCTTCGGTCGTCATACTATTGAGTGCTTGGGTAGATTGAGACGACTCTGAACTACGACTGTTTCCATCGCCTGACTGTCCGATTCCACCGCTGGAACCTGATACACCTTCCGTCATAATCGTTTACCTTTCCCTGATTTATGAATACTTACTGCACTCAATATCCCTGTCAATCAAAAAACTAACACTTACAAGACGATTTCGCTACTAGGGAATTCCCAGTTTGTTGAGAATGGCTTTAGATGAATAATGCATTTCATGTTTTGATCATCAAATACAAAGGAGTGTAAGCATGTCGTCTTCACCACCAATGAATGGACTCGCCAGCGCCGGGCTAAGCGCACTATCGAACAAGCAGGGCTCTATGAACTTCTCTCTGCCCTCGTTATTTAAAATACGTTGCGGCAGAATCCCCTTGCCCAATCCCCATATGCCGCAACTGCCGGGTGGCATGCCAGGACCAAAGTTACCCTGCCCTCCCGGTGGACAACTGCCTTTTCCACCGATGCCTGGACCACCCATACCACCCTCTTTCATACCCTGCCCACCTGAGCCAGGTCCGGCACCCTGTCCACCCGAACCGGCCCCGCCGGAGCCAGGTCCAGCACCTTGTCCTATAGAGCCGGCCCCACCGGAACCTCCCTGTCCACCTGAGCCGGCTCCTCCAGAACCTGGTCCTGAGCCGTGTCCTCCTGAGCCATGTCCCGTCGACCAGGAGTGGACAGTGACCCAACAGTGTGACGGTAAGGCCACCATCGACCTTGGCGATCAATATGAGCTGGTACTGAATGAGAACAAATCACAGATCATTGTTCGCAACAAGGAGACCGGGGAAGAGACCAACATCTGGGGTGATCCCCATGTGGATTGGAATGGTGACGGCAAAACCGACGTGAATTTCTGGGAAAAGACCACCTTTCAACTGGAGGATGGCACCAAGATCACCATCGACACAGAGAAATTCAAAAACAATGAGATGTATGTTGCCAATGACATTACCATCACCAAAGGCGACAAAGTGATCCAGGTTACCGGCCTGAGTCAGAATGAAAAGGGTGATATGCAGATTCACCAGAGTGACCGGGGTGGGCAGTTGATGGACCTGTTAGTCACGGATGGTTTTGTGGTTCAAGAGAATGCCGACGGAGAAGGATGGATCAATCCGGAAACCGGCGAGATGGCCACTCAAGAGGATTTCAATGTCACCAAACCGGGGGCTGAGAAACCCTATGAGTTTTGCCAGGATTTTGGCCGTGCCCTGGGGCTGTTTCTGACCACTGGTCTTATAAACTGGAACTGGGATCGTTGATCTCTTGCAATCTGTAGACGTAATTTCCCCCTGCTACGGCAGGGGGGTGCAGAGAGTCTTCCACCGCTTAACCATCCAGAACCGATACTCACAATAGAGTTTTCAAAAACCTCCAGGGAGATTGTGATTTCAACACCGGCTTGTATGACATACATCGGTTGGAAGTTCCCCGCACCGGACTGATACGAGTGACTACAAGTCTACTCCTCATACCCCAACTTGCCATTGGCGCCGTTTGCTGTGATTGGCCGCCTTTATGGCCAATAGCACGCTGATCTGCAGAAACGATAAGGTGGAATTCCACGACAGCCGGGAAAGCTCAGGACATTAGGGCCAGTTATTCAGGGGTAGCTTAAACAAGATGTCTGGTGTCGAGAGAGTTTTCAAATCCGTTCAGCGATTCAGCTAGAAACAGTTTGAAATGTCTCATGATCTGTTTCGGTATACGTTGCTCTGCGGTTAATCTCAGATCATGCAGTTCCTGCATGATTCTGGTATCGCATTGGGTTCTGGCTCTGTCTATGGTGTTGTGCACGACCTGATCGAAGATCAAACCTGGGCGATCCTTGACCACGCCGTAAATTGCAATCAGCGTAATCTGCTCTTCCAAACCCAACTTGCTGTGATTATCAAGAATTGCCAGCATCTGCGCTGTGACACAATCGATCTGCAGCGGGTTCAGTGAGACATTCTCAACCCACAGTGCAGCTGGATGGGGGGCATCCAGGCCCGCAATAGCGTTCTTCGATAGCATAGTTTTACCCGTCTACCTAAAATCCTTTGTAATCTGCATCGAAACGCTCAGGCCCCAATCACTGTTCGGGGTCGATATGAGGTTTATGAGCCCATCAAACACAGTGCTTCCTTGTCCTGCAATTATCCTAAACTCACACGCTTTACGCAACTGCCAACCCGGTGATGAAACGTGAATTATTGTATTGCCGGGTTAATAACCGAACCGCTACTTATGACGAAGTACATTCAAATTGATCTCCTGCCATCCCTGTTTTTTATAGAAATCGAGGGCTAATCGATTATCCCGGTCAGCAACCAGTTGAACTCTTTTTATCCCTCGGTTCTCCAGCCACCGTTTGATATGGGATAACAGTAACGCTCCAACACCCTGACCACGATGGTCGGCGTCGACGACAACATCCTCCATCCAGGCAACCAACCCTCCCTCTGCAGTGGATACGACCAACTGCAGGGTAGCCATCGCGACAATCTCCTGGCCATCACTCCTGACAACAAAGATCTCTGCTGTTTCAGACGCCTGAAGCAGTTCCAAACCCCGTCTTTGTTTATCCGGATCCACATTGAAATCCGCTTCAATTGAAAACAGTTGTCTCAGTAGATCGACCATTTTGTCAAAGTCACTCCTCTCTACGGAAGAGATGGTAAAACGGCTGTTACTGCTCATATGTCACGCCCCTTTGCTCAGCTGTTTGTATTGAAAGCTATTCCTGATATCAGATACAACGTGACTTGATCAATCCGTCACTCCGAACAATCTCAATCCATTCATCTCTCATCGCTGGATTGGTCAACAGAACTGGAAGATCATAAAGAGAATTCATCAGAGCTTCTGTACTCCTATTGACAGTAGACCAATAGTCACAATTGGGCATTCATCAATGCGAGCTTACAAGCCAGGCTGGGATCGCCCTGACTCTTGAAGAAGAATCCATTTATTTCCGGTTAAAAATGGATAATCTGCAGGTATCTGCGGGAAAAGCAGAAGCGGTGTAAGTAATCGGTAGCGGGGAGTGAAAACCATCAAGCATTTATCGACCCGGTAAAAGAGAGATTACCGGGTCGATAAGCTGTCAGCTTGATGTCAGCATCAATGGCTGTTTGATAAGTTCAGTTTATCGCGCTAAGGCAGATCCAGGCTGTGTTTCAGATTACCCTCTTCATCAACCACGGCCAGACGAGTGTAATCACCTTTGGCGATTTTCAGGTAGAGACATGGAAAGGTGATCATCTGCACCTGAGCCATACCAGGCTCCGGCTTACTCCACTGCAGTGCCAAAGTCGCCGTCTGCTCCTCAATGGCCAACTTGTCTGAGAGCAGTTTCAATCCATAGCCCCCACTCGGCTGCTGCCCCATGTCGACTCGGACCAGCCAACTATCATCCGTGTCAGATTTGCCTGCCTCGCCGGCTTTGAGGGACTTGTCACTCATTACCACGCCGCCACCAACGTTTTTGATGACGCCCTTTTTGACCAGATGCATGCCGGCTGCCTGGTTATTGGAACAGGCAACACCGTCTTTGACGACAGAAACTGAATTATCCTGGACATTACAAGCGGTCATAGTGATACACAGGGCTGACAGCCCCAGCCATTTCAATGTGTTAAATACTTTCATCTGTTATCCCCTCAGTCCTGACGTGGGTAGACCATCAGCTCTTGAACGCTCTCTTCCGCAGAGAGTGCATTGGAAGTCGGAGTCTGATACTCGTAGGTTGCTGAAAAATCCAGCCCATTGACTGCGCCAGACCCAACCGTTATGACATTGGGCTGAGAGAGGGTGGGATAGGCGCCACAGGACTCGCCGTTATCGCAGATCAGGTTATCCATGTCCATGTCTGAACCGGCAACAACGTAGTAGTCGCCTGAGCTGACATTACTGAAACTGTAACTGCCGCTACCGGAATTGGTATTTACCTCATCCTGTTGTACAGGCTGACTGGTTGCATTGTCGACCAGCAGTACATAGTGACGACCGGCATCACCGGAAATCGAACTATCCAGCACCTGCATAATCACATTCACATCGACACTGGAGGTTCCTGCACTCACCTGAATGGTACCTGTATAGGTTGCCGGTGAAAGTCCACTACGGTCGACACTGACGGTGTAACTGCCGATACCCGAGCCATTCACCTGATTTGCCGCAACCGACAACCAGGAGATGTTTTCACTGATCTGAACGGTACCGACAGATCCGCCGATCTCTTCCACAAACAGCGAGGTGGACTGCAGTGAATTCGAGAAGTTGAGGCTCTGCGGATTGACACTCAATGAGGGATCAGTTGGTGTGTTACCACCACCCCGCTGTTGTGCGGCCACCACGGCTTTGTAGGCATCGATCAGACCGTGCCCGTAGAGGTCGTCCCGGCCACTGTTACCGATGTCGTTGGTCAGCTCCCCGGAGGAGAGCATGCTGTCGAACTCGGCCGGCGTCAGACCAGCGTAGACAGATTTCATCAATGCAGCCACACCCGCCACATGAGGCGCCGCCATCGAGGTGCCCTGGTAGAAGTTATAGGTAAAGCTGGTACCGCCCTGAGAGTCATCACCCAGGGTACTGAGTACACCGTCAGCTCGACCGTCACCGTCCACGTCGGCCTGAGTGTTACCGCCAGGTGCAGCCACATCGATCTCGGTACCATAATTCGAATAGGGTGCCCTGGTACGGCTTTGATCGACCGAACTTACCGAGACCACACCGGTATAGGATGCGGGATAGGCAAGTTGTGAGGTGTTTTCATTACCCGCTGCGGCAATCACGATAACCCCGGCGTTACGCGCTGCGGTGATCGCATCAAAACTGGCCTGGTCGGGAGAAGCACCACCCAGACTCATGTTGATGACATCCGCTCTCTGTGCAGGCGTGGTACCGGATGCGTTGGACAAACCAGCCGAGAAGAGAATGCCGTCGATGATGTCGCTACTGAAACCACCCTGCTTGCCGAGTACACGGATCGGCATGATCCGTACATTCCAGGCCACACCGGCAACACCTGTGGAGTTGTTACTGCTGGCGGCTACGGTTCCGGCTACATGGGTACCGTGAAAACTGGAGACTCCGTTCTGAATCTCATCACCGGCATCGTCCGGATTGGCATCGATGCCGTCCCCGTCGTTTGCATTGCCGGCATCGGAGATAAAGTCATAACCGTTCACCAGCTGACCGCTCAGGTCAGGATGGTTCAACAGCACACCGGTATCGATTACCGATACGATGACACTGGTATCACCGGTGGTGATATCCCAGGCCTGAGGCAGATTGATCTGATTGTAGTGCCATTGCAGATTGTAATACTCGTCATTCGGAATTGCAGAGGCTTGATAAATATAGTTGGGTTGAGCATAGACCACGTCACTGCGCTGGTTGAGCTCTTTGATCGCCATGATGGTATCCAGCTTCAGCTGGGCCTCGCTGTCCATTTGCGCATAGATCCCTGGGCGAGCGGCGGCATTGCTGACGTACTGATCATTCAGAGTCAGCCGTTGAACACCGATTTCATTCTCTGGAGAACCACTGAAGCTATAGTGGCTTAGTCCGGTATTCAGGGATTTGGCTTGGCTTGAATCAGTATCAAATTTGACCAGCACCTCACCTGGCACAAAGTCATCATTGACACTCATACCGCCTTGTGGAACCAGAGAGGAAGCAGTCAAACCAATGGAAAGAAGGTAGTTTGAAGCACCACTGTAGGCATGCACGATGACATAATATTGACCATCGGATGGCACCACGATGGTCTCGAATTTTGATGTACCGATCGAACTGGCGACCGGATTGCTCAGATTGTTCACATCAAACAGGTAGAGATCCAGATCGACACCACCCACATCGATGTCACCGATATTCAGCACCAGGGTCTGCCCCGATGTCAGATTGACCAGGTAGTAATCATCCGGATCACCGGAAGCCCTCAGATTACCGGCAGCGCCTGTCCCGGCCACATTGACATAACCACCGATATTGACAGGGTTGGGTACGGACTGTGCATTGTTCGCCGGTTGATTGGCGACCGGTGTGGTTTGATCATCATTGACGTCACTGTCAGTAACCACATAGCCAGGAACTGATATCAGACCGCTGATACTGCCGCTGGTACTACCACCATCGCCACTATCACCTCCGTCGTCATCATCCGAACCACCGCCACCACCGCCACCACACGCTGCGATGATCCCGGAAACCAGAAGGGTAAGAAGTATTTTTGACAGTTTTTCTGAAAGTTTTATCTTTGCCACGCCAAATGTCCCCTTTTTTATAAATCCGATATGATTAGTATCTGCCTGATTTTAGAGTATTCAAACATCATTTCAATGGTGAATATGTCACCTTGATCCCATGTAATGGTGATTGTGCAATACTAGTATTTGTTAACAGCATTCCAAGTAAGGATGATTGGTTCCGTATTAACAGGCCCTGAATGGAGTTAATTTAAAGAATTGGATTCTTATACTTAAGCCAGTAACAAATTCTTAACAGTCACCCGCTCATTTAAACACGCCATGGGAAGATACAGACCGCCTGCGCCACCGAAATCACCCTATATCACACTACAGGGATATGAAAGCCTGAAAACTGAGCAGCAGGGATTGTGGCTGCGACGACGGGATGTAACCAAAGCCTTGGCGGCGGCTGCAGCCGAAGGTGACCGGTCAGAAAACGCAGAATACATCTACCGTAAGAAGGAGCTTCGTGAGATCGACCGCAGAATCCGCTACCTGCAAAAACGCCTGCCCAGTCTAAAAGTTGTCAATCAGCCCCCGGCCAATTCAGAGCAGGTCTTCTTTGCCGCCTGGGTTCTGCTCGAATCAGAAGGTGGTGATGAGCAGGAGTACCGGATCGTCGGACCGGATGAAATCGATAGTCACCCCAGTTACATCAGTCTCGACTCGCCGCTGGCACAAGCGCTTTTGAAACGCAATCTTGACGATCAGGTCATTGTAGAGACACCAGCTGGGGTAACCAAATACTGGATCACCGATGTACGATATGAGACGCCTGACTAGGACCTGATAGCACGCCTTGGGGCCTGGGTTCTCCGGGATATAGAGAAGGGTCTTAATAAACCTACACAAATGCTGAGGATCGTGCCGGGTAGGAAACTTCATGCGATTCAAGCATGCTGTACCGGCCGCATTGAAGCAGAAAATTTGAGCGGCACTCAATATCCAGACTGTAATGATTCGATGAGTTCAATCAAAGCCGGCTGGTCCCATTCACGTTCACCAACCACCTGGTAGATGATCAGTCCCCGTTTGTTCAGCACCAATGTGGTGGGCAGAGCTTTGACTCGCCATCGCTGACTAATGCGCCCCCGTTCGTCCATCAGCACTTCAAAATCGATGGGATAGTCGCGCAGGAATGCGCTGACGGCCTCCCTGTTCTCCCCCAGATTGATTGCCAGCATCGCCATGCCACTGGATTTTAAACGATCCCAGGCCCGGTTCATGGAGGGCAGCTCGGCCCGGCATGGGGTACACCAGCTGGCCCAGAAGTTGACCAGCACCACCTGGCCCCGGTAGTCCCGGAGCTGTTTATACTCACCATCAAGGTTCGGTAGCCTGAACGGTAGCGCCGGTATTGGCGCTACCGGTGCAAGCCGATATTCAGCGGCCTCCACGCGAGTCTGGGAGGATGAGATCAGCAGTAATAAAAACAGGATCAACCAGGTTAAAGCGGATAGAGCGCTGCTGTGGAGATGTACCGGATTCATCGGGTAGATCCAGTGTTTAAAAAACGCTCAACCTGACTGGTCGAATTTTCAGAGAAAATGGAACAAATATTCATTTTTTTAAGTCGCGGGGATACAGCATCTTGATCAACCATCCACCGACAACATGCCCCGCACCACATCCACGATGTGTTCAACCGGCATACCGTAGGGAATTACCACGACCAATTCACCCATCTGATCAATCAGATAGAGATTGGCTGAGTGATCGATACTGTACCCTCCCCCAGCCTTGTCATTGCGCTGATACTTTACCCGGTATTGTCGCGCCACCTGATCAACCGCCTTTTCACTGCCGGTCAAACCAACAATTTCACTGTTGAAATAACCCACATAATCACTCAGAACAGCCGGGGTATCGCGATCCGGATCCAGAGAGACGAAAAGTCCCTGAAGATCATCCGATTCGCCCTTCAGCGTATCGAATACCACGGCTAATTTGGCCAATTCTGTGGGGCAGATATCAGGACAATAGGTATAGCCGAAAGAGAGCAGTACCAGTTTGCCCTGCAGCTGACTCAGTCGAAAGGTGTCGTTGTTGTGATCGGTGAGCGTGAAATCCCCACCGATCTCTTCCGTACCGGCAGATGCCATGGTCACAGACAGAATGGTGAACAGCAGCACCAGCCAGAGCTTTTTGTCGGCCCGTGTCATTCAGCGTACCTCCACTTCGCTGCCATGCACCCAGCTGGGATCCCCTTCCCCCACATCCCCTATGGGAGCGTTAAAGGCATCCGCAACCAGGGTGTCCACATTGCTGCCGGTCAGGGATCGCATAAAATCAACCAGATCCGATCTCTCCTGCGACGAAAGACCGAGCGGTCGGATCAGCGGATCGAGTAGCTCATTAGGCACCCCACCCTGATCATAGAAATCGACTACCTCGTGCAGAGTGCTAAGTGAACCGTTATGCATATAGGGTGCGGTGAGATCCACGTTGCGTAGACTGGGGGTCTTGTATTTCCAGCGATCATGAGGATTCTGAGTCACCTCATAACGACCTACATCTGTGGGCGGTTTCTCGCCCACCTGATCGATAATCGCACGATCGATTTCGATGCTAATCCCTGGGGCAACTGTCACCGGCTGCTTGTCCGGAGAAAACCCCATCGACTCCCGGTAACCGATTCCTGTGTTGTGCAGTTGATCATCCATGAACAGGGCACTCCGTTCTCCGATTGAGTGACAAGCAACACATCCTGCCTTACCGGTAAAGATCTCAAACCCCCGCTTTGCCGATTCGGAGAGTGCTGTCTCATCACCGGCATACCGCCAACGGTCAAATGGGGAGTCAGCTGAAACCAGAGCACGCTGGTAACTGGCCAGCGCCATGCCCAGTGTCTCCATCGATACGCTTCTACCATCGAAAGCCGCTTCAAACAGACCACGGTAGTCATCGATCTGACGGATTTTGTTGAGCACATAGCCGATCGATGGATTGCCCATTTCGTTGTTTGCCAGCAAAGGCCCCCAGACCTGCTGTTCCAGATTCTCCTCCCGGCCATCATGGAACAGCAGCTTACTGTAGGCTGAGTTGTAGACCGAGGGGGAGTTGCGTCGTACCGAACGCCCTTCGATGCCCACTGCCATGGCCAGTTCATTACTGGTAAATCCCTGTTCCGGCACATGGCACATGGCGCAGGAGAAAGTATCGTTGAGCGAAAGTCTGCGATCGTAAAACAGCTTTCGGCCCAACTCGATCTTCTCCCGGGACAACGGATTGTCAACAGGCACCGGGATCGCCGGCAATCCCAATGGGGGGTTGTTGGCAATTGACAGCAGGTCCGCCTTCTCACCCTTTCTCAACTCCAAATCCTGCGAATCGGTGACGTAATCGCTGAGTTCATATCCCAGTTTATTATCCCCCGGTTTCGAAAGCCGGGATGTTTGCTGTGATGCCGTTGCCAGCTTGATGGTCTCACCGCTTCTCTGCGCTTGTTGAAGAATTGTTTTCAGATCATTGATGATCAGATCTTGATGCAGGAAATCGACACTGTATATATTACGAATGTTCTTTTCCGGATCGATGAGGAATACCCTGAGCACATGACTGTATCCCACATGGGTCCTGCCACTGCTATCGGTCTCACGTAAGATCACCTGATTGTAGGACTTCAGAATCGGATCCAGGCTCTGCTGCGAGGCGGTGGTGACGAACTGCCACTCACCAGCACTCCCTGCGTAGCGAAAGTTATTGCCATACAGCCCCATTACCGAAGGGGTGTCGACTTCCGGATCGAAACTGAGACTGATCAATTTCAGCCTGCTGGCCAGCACTTGATCCCGTTGCATTGCCGATTTGATTTTGTAAAAGACATGAGAAGTCAGTGGACAGCCGTTAACATCGCTGCAAGTGCTGTAGATAAATGCCAGCAACACATACTTGCCATTGAAAAGCTCATACAATGTTCGCTGTTCACCCTCGGCAATCAGAACCTCACCATTCGATGCCTCACCCAAGGGTGGCAACTGGTAACTGCCGATCTCAGGCAGCTTGTAAGCCAATTCACCATAACCAGGCGCCGAGATGACCGAAGGGTTGATCGAATTGGCATCAACCGTTGTTACGAATATTGCCGCAATCAGAAATGGTTGGAAAAATCGAAAAACCATAAATGCTCCCAGGTGCTGACAAACCCGGCTCCCAGAGACCCAGCCGGGATTGTCATTTGCGGATCCCAGTCAGAGATCCGCATCGGATAGACACTACTTGCCTGTGGTATCCAGACCGGCTATGGAGGTCTGCCGATCCTCAGGTCTGACCTGACCATACAGGGAGTAAGCACCAAACCGCATCTGATGTGCCCGACCAAGTTTGAGCGCCTTGAAATCGATGGCAAACTTCTCAACCAGTTGCTCTCCATTCCAGACGTAACTCTTGAAGTACTGCTCATTGTCCTCACCCTTCTTGTCCCAGTTGGCCAGCAGTGAAGAGGTGTAGTAGATACGGGTGCTGTCCCAGCTGGATGAGGCCATGTTGACCTGTCGGCCGATCACCTTCTCATAGACCTGTTTCGGTTTATGCGGATTGGTCATATCGAACAGCCGGGTCTTACCATCCATAAATGTATTGACCCAGAGGCGACTGTCATCAGAACTGATGGAGATATCCACCGGCAGAGGCACTTTCGAGGCATCACCGACATCGGCAACCGCTTCAGCCTGCCATTCCCCCTGTTGATCTTCATAGATCAGCCAGATCTTGGAGGTCAAAGCTGTCGTGGTAACACACCAGTTGTGGTCGGGCTGCCAGGCACAGCGGATCTCCAGAGGTGCGCCGGGCACATCAAAAACCTTTGTAGGCTTTTTACTGTGCAGATCCCAAAGCACCACGGTATTGCCGAAGCGCTTCATCGCCTGCTTATCCTGTAACATTTTGCCGAAATCCATCATGTAGTTGGACCAGCCGGTAAAGGAGGAAGTAAGCATGATGTTACGGCGAGGCAAAACCCGAACATCGTAGCTGTAGCCATCGGCATACTTACCGGTTTTCTCCGCACCGCGCAGATTCTGGTCGGTGGGCATCCAATGGGTGGCGATATACTCGCCTTCATTGGTGTACTCAACCAACGCAGTACGACCACCATGATCCTTATTGTTTGAAAGACCTGTGATCATGATACGACCAGGCAATGCATAGGTCGTGTGGGGTCCGACCACACCACCACTCTTCTCGACAAAGTCGGTGACGACTTTATGCAGCGTGGGTTTCGCCGGATCGCTGTGTACATCGAAGATGAAAAGTTTGTTGGTATCGAGACCGCCAGCCCAGAGGTAGCGACGATCGTCGGTAAAACCTGAATGGTGCGCTTCATTACGCCCACCAATGGAAAGTGAATCGACCACTTTACCGTAGTTTGCCGATTTGGGATTGACATCGACGGTCACTAGTTTGTCCTGGCCGTCTCCCATGCCTTCAATACCCAGCGTCCAGACATAGACAAAATCTTCCTGGCCGACAATCTTGGCCATGTAGGGTGACTGGCAGGTCTCATCGGCCTGCAGGGAAAGTGTGGCACCGAACAGGGTGGCGCCAATGGCCAGGGCGGATGCCAGGGCAATGGATTTGGCAGGCTTTTTTTTGAATAGCCTCATGATTAAAACCTCCTAGTGGTAAATTTTTTACTGCTATTCAGCCTTACCTCAGCCCTGCCAATGCAGATGGCCAAACCCGGAATGACTGAAAATCCAATCCGGGTGGGTACAACTCATCATGCTTGATTGCCAAAGATCCCTAGGCACAGGAGCCGTTCGACCCTCCATAGTCCTGCTGCGATACAGCTGGCAGTGAGGTAAGCGGCTATAATGAAATTAGAACGAATATTCATTCTAGTCAAATTTTTTTACTATGCTAGGGTGGTGTACGGATGAAAATGGACGCTTGCCGCTTGGCCGCTAACCCGGGGAAACACACGGGGTATAAGGCTTGGCCGGAAAGGAACGGAATTCCTATTTCGGGTATCGCACCATTGCAGTCGAGGCCCAATTGTGGTGACCGGAGGTAGGCTCAGACCCAGCCAATCCGGAGCGATATCGCTGGTTAATGGCCGGCGCAGCATGACCGGACACCTCGGAGCAATCTATTCGAGACCCTACGATGAGTAGATTTATACGTTAGGCAACACTGTATATAATTGATCACAATATAGAAATTGACAGGATCAGAGAAGACGACTCCAATTTGGCCTGTTAAGAATAGAAAACGCCAATCAAGGTGTGAGGAGAGAAGTTTGGCTGTACTGTATGAACGACGAGCGATCCGGTCTGGTACTTTTTCAGGTGGCTCTCCGCTACCTTCAGGGGATGGGAAAGTTCAATGCCGCAGTCTCGCTACCGTTCGCTCAGTTTTTGTCACGACACTTCGCTCACTCCACCTTGCTGAAGAAAACCATCGTTTCATCAGGGCTGATTGGATTCACGTTAATCGGCCGTACCAGGTATTCACATGCTCCATTTGAAAAAAACCGCGACGGAAGATCTACCGGTCTACGACCGCATCCTCAGTACAGCCCTCGACCTGTTTGTCGAACGCGGATATCACAACGTATCGATTCATGACATCCAGAAGCTGGCGAATGTCAGTATCGGCTCGATCTACAACCATTTCGGGGGAAAGGAAGGGGTCGCGAAAGCCCTCTACTACCACTTAATCAGAGAGATGGAAGAGCTGGTTGCGGATGTGATTGACGAAAATCTGAGTTTTCGTGAGAGCTGTAACCGGATTATCTCACTGCTGTTTGAGTATACCGAGAGCAAGCGCAATATCGTCGCCTATGTACTACATGCCAAACACCAGGAGTTTCTGCCGGATGAGCCGCCGATTTGTAGCTCCACCCCGTTTAAGACCATGCGCAAACTTGTACAACGGGGAATGGAATCCGGCGAGATCCGCATGGGTGACCCCTGGGTAGTCGCCTCAGGTGTCTTTGGCGGTGCCATTCGCTTGATTCATCTTCGGCTGGACGGGGTGCTGAATATCCCTCTGCCTGATCTTTACGATGAGTTGATCGATTGTATGTGGCATGGCATGGAGCCCATATCCATACAAGAAAGCGTGGCTTGAGTCAGCGATCAATCGACTCGACGGTCAAATCCGGAAAATGCCGACCGGCACCTGCTCTGTTGCCCTGTCAGCTGTAGACGAGTGGCGGTTCATCCATTTTCGCAAGTTGTTCTCGAAGCGTGAGGATATGGTCTTCCCAGAATCTCACTGAATCAAACCAGGGAAAGGCCGCCGGAAATGCCGGATCGTCCCAGCGTTTGCCAAGCCAGCCTGCATAGTGGACAAGCCTCAGGCTGCGTAACGCCTCCAACAGATGGAGCTCGGCTGGATTGAAATCATAGAACTGGGTGTAACCGTCCAGTAAATCGGCCAGACGCTCGGTCATATAGCGCCGATCTCCAGAGAGAAACATCCACAAATCCTGCATGGCGGGCCCAGTCCTGGCGTCATCAAAATCGACGATCTGCGGTCCATCATCCCGCCAGAGGATATTTCCGGGATGACAATCCCCATGCAGTCGTATCGTGTTGAAGGCGCCTGCCCGGCCATAGCAGGTTTCGATTCGCTGTTGCAGATCATCGACAATCGTCTGGTAGGCGCTCAGCAGGTGTTGCGGCAGAAAATCGTGCTCCAGCAGATAGTGACTGGGTCGCAACAGATAGTGCTCGATGTCGAGCTCGGGGCGATGGCTGAATGACTCAGTTGCGCCCAGACTATGAATCCTGCCGATGAAACGCCCCAGTTGTTCGAGGTGTGACGGGTCATCCAGTTCCGGTGGGCGTCCCCCTCGACAGGGATAGAGGGTGAATCTGAGCCCTTGATGGTGGTGAAGCGACTCCCCGCTTTCATCAACTGCCGGTGCGATGACTGGAATCTCCTGATCAGCCAGCGCCAGGGTGAATCCATGCTCTTCAAGGATGGCCTCATCACTCCAGCGATTGGGGCGATAGAACTTCGCTACCAGCGCTGGCCCCTCTTCCATACCGACCTGATAAACCCGATTTTCATAACTGTTCAGTGCTAAAAATTGTCCACTACAGACAACCCCGGTCGACTCGATGGCATCGAGCATGGTATCCGGCGTCAAGGAGGCAAACGCGTGTTGAAATTCGGGCTCACTCATCTACTTGGAGATCAGCCTGATAGACCATGGTCGCAAAATGCCCTCAGGGTGAGTTATCACTGACCAATCAACCCTGTTGTTAGCGTTTACGCGCCAGAATATAGCGAATCGGCATGCCAACCTCATCCAGCTCCAAGTCAAAACCATGTTTGTCGAACAGCCCCTGTAAATCACAATTGTGCCAGGTGTTGAGAAAAGGTTCGTGAATCGATTTGGCAAACCAGCTGAAATAGAGCCCTTTCAGACCAAAGCGGCGGATCATCTCCCAATATCCGCTATAGGCCTGGACCGGCGATGGCTCTCCGATGGCCAGCAGACTGCCCGGCTCGAGTATCCGGTTAATCTCCTTCAGACTCAGCTCGAAGTACTTGATCGGCATTTCATGGAACAGAAAACCCGCGGTAGCCCCCTCAAAGCGTCGGTCAGGAAATCCCGTCTCTTCAATTATGCCCTGAACAAACTTGATGTTGGGGTACTCATCAGCGCCATGTTTGAGCAGATAGGGTGAAGGGTCTATGCCCCAGACATCTTCAACACCCAGAGCTTCCAACTCAGCCGCGACACCGCCACCGGAACAGCCGATATCGAGAACCCGACTGGCACCGTTGAATTCCGCAGCCAGACGTTTTCTGAGTTTTTTGATTTCACCCAACATGAAACGGTCGAAATTATTGATATACCGCCGTGTCATCGCCTTCGAGTAGTTGCCGTTGGGAAAATTGTGGAATTCCCGCAGCACATACTTGGGTATCATTTCCCGTCCGGGCATACCTTCAGGAAGTTCAACCGTGGGACGCTTTTTAGCGGCGATCAGCTTGAGCAGGGACCAGAACCCCCCCAAACTACTGAAATTAGATAGATCAGGCCAGGCATCCGGTATCTCCATGCTCCGCCAATCCGGAACTACTGGATCCTGATTGCCCCCGGGGCCCAAGTCACCAAATGATTTATCAACAGTCATGCCCATCTTCAAAGATCTCCCTATCTCTATTCTCCGCAACCCTGTGGCTTTCACATCGTGTGAGCCAAACCCTAAAAACTCACAGCATTATACCAAGCTGGATCGATTTCATGCAATTTCCCTGGCTATTTTTTTATCAAAAAAGGTAAATCAGATAACAAGTTAGCATACTCTGACCCCGGTTTTGCGGAATCTGTCAGATTGATTGTGCTTGCCAACTTGTGCAAACAAAAACATACTCCCAGGCAAGCAAGGTGACGATCAGCAGGACGATAGATGAGCAAATCCACCACTGAACTCAGAGCGCCCAACGAGAACTGGCTGCAACGCTGGGAAGATAACAATATCGGTTGGCACCATGTGGAGTTCAATCAACATCTACTGAATTACTGGCACACGCTCTATCTCCCCGCAGGCTCCCTGGTGCTGGCACCGCTCTGCGGCAAGAGCAGAGATATGTTCTGGCTGGCTGAACAGGGTTACCGCATTCGTGGGATTGAGCTAAGCCGATTGGCGATAAGCCAATTCTTCGATGAACACAATCTTCAGCCTACTGTAGAGAAGAGTGACAATTTTGAGCAGTGGCGCCAGGGACCGTTTGAGCTTTTATGTGGTGATATCTTCGACCTGGCGCAGCATGATACTTCGGATGTTGATGCGGTCTACGACAGGGCCTCATTAATTGCACTCAACCCTCAACAACGACAACAGTTTGCTCGCCTGATCATTGAACTGCTACCCAGTCATGCAAAAATCCTCCTGGTCACCCTGGAGTACCCCCAGGACGAGATGGCCGGTCCACCCTACAGTGTGGGCGAAGCGGAGATCCGGGAGCTGTTCGAACAACACTTCACCATCAACCTGCTGCATCGCCTTGATCTACTGCAGAACACAGACCGCTACCAACACCACGGGGTCAGCCAGATGGTGGAAAAGATCTATCTGTTGAAGCCTGCAGGGAACCCCGGTTAACCAACACCCCTCTTCTTCTCGCAATCTCCTACTGCCACTGTTGCAGCTCGATCAGCAAAGTCATTTGATCGTTACCAAGCCAGAGCTGGCCCTCCTGTATGGTAGAGTGCAGCTGCATATTTCGCGCAACGAGATTATCCAGCTGATCCATATCCTCAAGAATTAGATTGATCACACTCAAATTCGCGAAGCGACTGACTGTCTGCTGCATCTGTTCCCACCAGATCGAAGCACTACGCTCAGCATATGGATAGACCAGCACACGCTTGGACCTGCCGCAGGCCCGCCTCAAACGCTTTTCATCCGGCTGACCCAACTCAATCCAGAGCTCAATCTCATCACTCAAACTCTTCAGCCAAAGATCCGGTTCGTCATCGGTGCTAATCCCCTTGGTAAAGCTGAGTTGCTGATTCGCATTCAAAGCGAAAACCGCCAGACGCAACATCATACGTTGATTGGTTTCCGATGGGTGTCTCGCCAGTGTCAGGCTATAGGTTTCATAGTGCTGTTCATCCATATTCGATACTTGCAGTTCCGTTTTATAGACTGTTGATTTAAGTGCCACTTTGACCGCCGTGCTATCTCTGGAGAGGTTGTTTTCTGTTAAAGCCGCAACAATCTGCAATGTTACCAGCTCTGGAGACAAACTTTTGAATTGAAACAGTGATATTGCTGATTTGACAGACTAGGGCCTGTCAACACGAATCCAATGCATCCTGCTGGGGCTGTTTTGAGCTCAGCAAGGCAGAGAGGGATTGATTCTTAATCCGTCACCTTTCGTCGCAACGCCTTCTGCTTGCCACGCTTGTTTTTAGCATCCAAGCGACGTCGTACTGACGCCTTTGTTGGCCGGGTTTTGAAGCGTTTTTTTGGCGAAACCATCGCACTGCTGATCATAGCGTGCAGCCGTTGCAGAGCATCCCGACGGTTCTTCTCCTGATCCCGGTAACGTTGAGCCTTGATCACCACTACCCCATCGCGATTGATCCGGCTATCGGCGCGGGCCAGCAGACGCTGCTTTATCCGTAGAGGCAGGGAAGAGGCTTTGATATCGAAACGCAGATGGATTGCAGAGGCGACTTTATTGACATTCTGACCACCCGATCCCTGGGCATGGATCGCACTCCACTGAATCTCAGTGTGCGGAATTTCTATCTTGTCGCTGACTGAAAATGCCATTGAATTATCAAGCTAATGGTTGATGGTTACTGTATAACCATCTTAAATCTATTTCATGGGATCCACAATTTTGCGCTATCGACGACTCAACAGATGATTGGCAAACCCATGTTTGGATTGAATCGGTGCTATTTACACACGATCGATCCGCACAGCTCCACACATAATAAAAAACAGGCACTAAACTAAATCAAATAAGCAGACTCGAAGTTAATACCCGACAACGATGGTACTCAAGGCAAGGTCTGATATTAGGCCATTACACCAGAACCCGGGATTGATTTGCTGAATCCTGGTATACCCCGGGCCGATGAAAATAGGATTATTCATAAGTATTTAAGGTGCATCATATGAACGTTGCAATGGTAGGCTCAATCTCTATTCTGTTATTCGCTTGTACGGCTCAGCCCCTTTTCGCAAACAGGCCCATCGAGACAGAAAAACAGGCCATTGGCTATGAGATCGTGACAGACCAACTATCCCACCCCTGGGCGATGGTGTTCCTGCCGGATGGTGCCATGCTGATCACAGAGAAAAACGGCAAACTGCGTTACCTGGATGCAGCAGGCAACCTCGACCCCATGCCAATTCAGGGACTCCCTGATATCCGTTCCCATGGCCAGGGAGGATTGCTGGATGTAACCCTTCACCCGGAATTCGAAAGCAATCGCTATATCTACATATCTTACGCCGAGCGTACCGGCAACCGGTACGGCACCACCGTGATGCGGGGAAAGCTGAAAAACCACGCGTTAGAAGAGTCAGAAGTGATTTTTAGATTGTCAAGGAAAACCAAATCCCGCCAGCACTTCGGCTCCCGGCTGGTGTTCGACAAGCAGGGTTTTCTGTTCATCACGCTAGGCGATCGGGGGGACAGCTCACGAGCACAAGATCTGGCCGATCATGCAGGATCCCTGATCAGGCTGCATGATGATGGCCGTATCCCCAAGGATAATCCATTTCTCGTTAACGCTAAGGCGAAACCCGAGATCTACAGTTATGGACATAGAAATATCCAAGGCGCTGCATTGCACCCTGTTAGCGGATCGCTTTGGACACACGAGCATGGACCCCAGGGTGGGGATGAGATCAACATCCCTGCAGCTGGCCGCAACTATGGATGGCCGATCATCACTTATGGTGTCAACTATGTGATCGGCACAAAAATTGGTGAAGGCACTCATAAGGCCGGCATGGAACAGCCGCTGCACACCTGGATCCCATCCATCGCCCCGTCAGGCATGACCTTCTACACCGGTGAACAGTTTCCGCAGTGGAAAGGTAATCTGTTTGTTGGTTCTTTGAAATTCCAGCAGCTGGTGAGATTAGAGATCGACAACAACAAAATCACTCATGAAGAGCGTCTGTTGTCCAATAAGCTGGGCAGAATAAGAGATGTACGCCAGGGACCGGACGGTATGCTCTATCTGCTGACAGATGAACGAAATGGAAAACTGGTGAGAATCTTGCCCAAGGGCGAACCTAATCCTGTTACCCGATAGTTCTGATTTAGAGCCGAAATTCTGTCTCTACAACTCGATTTTATCCGAGTCAACCCATGTTTCTGTAAAACCATGCTACAGACCCTGATAAAGAGTAACCTAATGACAGAAAAGCCAATATCTGTTCATCAGATTTCACAATAAGAAGTTAATTCCCTTCGCGGTCAGTTAACATAAGGGTAAACTCTCGATAACGAACGAAATTTCTAAGTTAACAGAGCATTTCCACAAAAATACTCTGAATGCGGCATAATTTAAAATTTAAACTGAAATAATGACGATCTGCCATGACTTTTATACAGTCATCTACAGAATACCCCAAGCCTAATAACGGACTAAAGCATCTAACTGAAAATGAGTGAAAAGCCTGAGGCCTATCGCCCGAATCAACCTAAGCCACAGCGTGAAGCGGGATCAGACGATATAATCCGTCATGAGTTTCACCAGGGGCTTGTTCGCCTGTTGTTTATCAGTCTCTTCACTTCCTACATGTTTGCGGTAGATTTCTACAACCCGGAGAGTGGCAAAGTAATTCAACTCCACCTCTACATGGGCCTGGGTTATACACTCTTCTCCCTACTCCATCTGCTGAGCTTGCGGATCAAAACAAAACCCTCCGCGATGCGCAGAGGCATAACGCTGCTCGGAGATAATGGGATCGTTTTTTACGGTCTGCTGACTATGGGAGAGTACAGCCCGCCACTGTTTGCCATCATGCTCTTGATAACCATTGGCTATGGTGTACGATTTGGCCTCAGATACCTCTATGCCGCGACGATTCTTTCCAATATCGGATTTCTGCTTGCTATCCAGACTGCCGATTACTGGTCAGCCGCTCCCCTGTTGAGTTACAGCTTGCTGATTACCAACATCTTAATACCGGTTTTTGTATCCTATCTGCTGAAGCACTTGACAACTGCCAAACTGGAGGCTCAATCAGCCAATGAGGCCAAATCGAGATTTTTGGCCAACATGAGTCACGAGATACGAACGCCATTAACCGGCATTATTGGCTTGAGCGATCTGATGCTGAGAGAGGAACATAGTGCAACCACGCATAAGAATATCAATGCAATTCACAGTGCTTCCAACCACCTTTTGTCGATAGTGAACGATGTTTTGGATTTCTCCAAAATTGAAGCTGGTTTTTTGAACATTGATAGAAAAGCCTTTGACCTGCATGCCCTGATCAATCAGGTCAGTAACCACTATCGGCCTTCTGCCATGGGAAAAGGTCTGGATTTCCGTATCGACCTCTCTCCCAGCGTTCCCTTCTATCTACTCGGTGATGAAACCAGGCTACGTCAGGTTCTGATGAATCTCTTGAGTAATGCGGTGAAATTCACCGATCAGGGTGAGATTGCGCTGCAGATTAGTCTGGAGAAGCGAAAACAGAACAGTGTCAGTATCCTGTTTGAAGTCTTGGATACGGGAATCGGCATCACTCCGGACAAGCAGAAACAGGTCTTTAACCGCTTCTCCCAACTCGATAACTCGGATGCCAGAAATGTCAGTGGAACCGGCCTGGGAACGACCATTGCCTATGACCTGGTCAAGCTGATGGGAGGCGAGCTCGCGTTTTACAGCATGCCTGATAAGGGCAGTCGGTTCTTTTTCAAACTTCAGCATGAGGTGATGCCCTATTCAGACCAAGAGCAGTTCAAAGAGCGTGAGGTTATCTCCATCACTCAAAGCAGTGAAATACCAAAGCTGGTGGAAGAGATTTTGTTTGATTGGAATATCTCCCACCGCCTGATTGACGAGAAACCGGATATCATTCATGTGCTTTACCACAAACCGGTAAAGTATCAACCGCTGCTGGTTATTCTGGACGAGAGCTGTCTTCTTCACCGTGGTCAGGATTTCTATCAGCAGTTACTCTCTGACCCGGGAATCTGCAGTAATACCATCGTCATTCGTACAAAAGCACATCAGGCAGACGAAATCATCAGGCAGAATCCTGTCGGCGCAGTTATCGATACCCCTTTTGATTCCGACGCACTACGCAATACAATTCACTACATGTTGACCAGGTCAAACTACATCAATGTTGGTGGTACATTAACCATTCCCTATCAGGATGCGGGTAAAAACAAACACATTTTGATTGGTGAAGACACGTCCATTAACAGATATCTGCTTGAAGAAATATTGGTACGTAGTGGATATAGGGTAACCATGTGTGAAACCGGCGAATATGCATTGCGTCAGTTACGCCAAAATCCTTTTGACCTGGCGATACTCGACATGCAAATGCCATCAGTCACCGGGGTGGATATCATACAATATATTCGCAATGAAAATGGACAGAACCAAGCCATTCCCATCATGATTCTCACGGCCAACGCAACAGATGAAGCAAGGCAGCAATGCCTTGAAGCCGGTGCCGATCTGTTTATGACCAAACCTTTCGAAACCTTGGAACTGTTGAGAAACGTTGAGATGTATCTGGCGCCACCATCCAATGAAATCAACCGTGAAGCGAGTGACTACATCCAGGAGATGGAAAATCCAGCAGCCAACTAGTTAACACCAGCACTCAATCATCGCACTAGGGTGATAGGGTTAGCGATCAAAGGTCGGTCCAGCACTGATTAATTGTAAACGCGAAGCAAAATGTATCACTCACTTCGCTGCCACTTCCCCGTGCTGTTCTGATACCAATACCCCTTTGGAGCCTCTTCAATCCACACACGAGCAAAAATATCACGAATGCTCTGCTCCCACTCCGGATGACCATTGGCACGGGCAATCTCTGCATAGAGTGAATTCCGATCCCCGTTTTCATCTGCCGTCAGCTTCTTCACCCGGTTTCTATCCTTCAAGGGAATCTTTTTCAAATCTCGTATTTTAATCAAACCTTTATTGGTAAAACCCAAAGCACCGGATCGATAAAAACCGGTCAGTCTGGCCTGCCGTTTTGACATGGAAGCACGCAACTTGCGGATCGAGGGAGATGAGATATCGATGTTGGGTTGTTCCGCATGAGCAGGTGGTATGACAAAATTCACAATCGCTTCTGCCGCAGATGTCAGTTTTGTGCTGTTGAACTGATAGAAGGATTGGTCATCATCCTGTTTCGTTTCGGGTTGGCTCTCCTGAGGTTGATCAGGATTGGCTTCATCACCCAAGACATCCCGAACAATTACCCTGGCGGCCTCTTCAGCCGCTGCGGCTGGAAAATAGATATTGATGGTTACACAGGCTGCCAGGCTCAATGCGATCAATACATAGCCAAAAAAAGATCGCAACATAATTGTTCGCTTTATCATAAGTCTGTAGTTCCTCATCACATAGTTTATTCTGACTATTCAGACATTCCGGTACCTGTCGAAACTGGTCTGCTGGCGTTCCTGTATTCTGACATTTGATGGCGCGACGAAAAGTGACTCAATCAGGGATTGCTTGAGGCAAAAAGCAGGTTACTGCACCTTCATCCCTTCGACACGGATATTTTTCAGACGTTCCACCAGGGTCTTCCAGGCTACACGCCGATTGCGCGCTATCACATCGATTCTTGGTAAACCGGCCCCTTTCACCAGATAGTAGCCCCCGTTAGGATGGTCGATACCACCCAACTCGGCAAGGTCCCCATCAAGACTGGCTTGCAACTCTATTCGATTGTAGCGAAACTCTTTGAAAATACCCAAGAAGGTATTCTGTAAACTGCCGCCCATTCCATTCCCAATGGATGTAAGATTATCCACGGCTCGTTGACTGATCCGATGTGGCAGATCGTCATCCTCTGGCGAGTTGAACTGAGCCTGAAACGCCACAGGCTCCCAACTCAACAGATGTAACCCGTTAATCCACCCCTCCAGGCCTCCCTCGATATGACCAAACGAGAAGGTACGGGTTATCTGTTCCAGATCCAGTCCAGTCATCTCAGCTGACGCAAAAAGTTCCGGAACCCGACCCAAAGGCTGTTTGATTTTCAATTGTTCAACCTTGATCTGACCGCCAAACACATCCACTTGTAACGCACCATCAAAATCAAGGGATTCATCAAGATAGTGCATCCTGGGCAGTTTACCATTCAGCTCACCACTCAGGCTTGGCCAATCGAAAGCTGTAGAGAGATCCTGCAACGAGAGATTGATAACTTCAGCGCCAGTCTCCCATTCGGGGCTACCGTGAAACAAATTCTTCGCCTCCAGTCGATCTATGATGATATGGCCACCGAGCAGTTGGATATCGAGAGGTTTCTGTAAACTGATACCATTCGGCAAAGCTTGCAGATTGACACTAAGTGGGCCATGGGGAATCTGGTACAGATGTCCCGTTTTTACATGGAATTGGCTGATTTGTGCGTTTTCACGATTTGACCAGGCCAAGAAACCTTGCAGATCATTCAGGGCAAACACACCCCGTAAATCGTCCACATCGATCGACTTAAGCTGAGATCTGAATTGCGCCACCTCACCATCGACAAGTTCAATCTCTCCTTGTATTCCACCAGTAATCTCCAGCTCATCGGCCATACTGCCGATCACCATCGGTTGGATGATGGTTTGATAGAGCTGATCCAGATGGTCGGTTCCAAACTGGATGTTTGCGTGCTGGACAGCCAAATCTGTCAGGTCAATCTGAGCACTCCCCTTCAAATCGACAGTAGGCAGCCATTGTAAATCGGCTTGCTTCAATTGCAGATGGTTCAGCGCTGTTGTCCAATCCCCCTTGAGGTTCAGATGAAGGGGAGCATCAGTTAGGTCAATATAGAAAGGATCAGAGTAATACTGACCCTGATCGAGCAGCAATCGGGCGGATCCAGCCCATCCCCTATCACGCTTCTCGGCTTGAATATGCAGTTTTCCTGAGCCTTCCTCCGCCACTTGAAGGCCTTCCTCATCCGCATAATTGAGTTTTTTGATTTCAGCACTGACATCAGCCTGTTTTAGTACCGATGTGGAACCGGATAATTTAGCCTTGATCGATATACTGGCTGAAACATCCCACGACGGCGGGACTATTTCCCTTGGGAGTAGCGCCCTGAGCTTATCAACATTCAATTCCGACCCATTCAGATTCAACTGCCAGTTGGGTTTTGTCATCTTCAGATCAAAACTCACCCCTCCTTGCGCAACAGTCAATCCATCCAGTTTGATCTCAACATGCTCTGAGTCGATATAGTTCAATTCCACATTCGCCTGTTGACCACCATAAGGGGATTCGGCAATCGATAAACTTCCTTGTGGGCAGAAATAACTGTGATTAACCTGAAGCACTTCTGCACAACGCAAATCAATCCCCTTGATCGATCCAGCCAGTGCCTGATGATTGAACTCAGAGAGAGTCAACTGTAAACCAAGCCCCTCTGCAGTCTGATACAGATTAAGATGTATCCCCTCTGCGGACCATTCATCGGATCTTAAATTATCAGTCTGTATAGAAAAATCACTCAATGAAACAGCTGTCCGGGAGATGCACAGCAGATTCAACCAAAACACCAGATAGGCCAGATTTTTTAAGGTATATAAACCTGCCTGCCGAGATGACCGACGGCTGATACTGAGCCTCACTTTATGAAACTGGAATTTACCCACAGGTTGTATCCTGTATTTATCAGAGGTTCCTTTATAATACGCGATATGTTTACCCCAAAATCTGTCTCGATCCTATTGATACTGTTATTCATTGTTGGGATTGCCTCTTGGTCAAAACTCAGATTTGTCGACCCGGAAGATCACCAGGAACAGCGCTGGCGTGTCGACCAGTATCCTGGCTTCAAGAAAAGCCAAACCCATAATCCTGGGCCTCATTCTCGAATGTTAGGAATCAATCGGGGATAACGCTCCCGCAATCTGTTTCGACCTCTCAAAATTACAAAATAATATTTCCTTTATTAACAATATGTTAGTATTTTTTTTATGGTCTAATGGGAAGCTATAAAGAAAACTAATTATATTTGTATATTACTATTTGCTAATTTTGTCGCCTTAGGGGATTCTTATTCTTATAAAATGCGCTAGTACGCCCCACGCGCATCGCAATTCGAGGGCTAAACCATGTCCAAATCAAAACACGCTATTGAATCATCTAACGTGGCTGACGATTCACCGGACACGACTTCCCAGAAAAAACTCATACCGCTGGAATCCGGTAACAATACCGCATCACTTCCCAATGAACTCAACCAAAAAATCGGCAGGATAGATGCCGATCTCGATGATCTAAGAAGTGAATTGAGCAGTGCCAATAAAGGCGTGAAATCGAAACTTCTTGATCTGAGTGAAAAAGGCAGTGATCTGACGAGCAAAGTGTCGGAAGCCTATCAACAGCTCGGCGAACTGGATGATGCCTACAAGTCACTCTCCGGCAAGTCGACCCAAATCAGTCGAGAGATCAGATCGGTTACCAAGCAACTGGCACAGGTCAGTGAGAAAACTGAATCAGGAATGGGGACATTGAATGAAGGTCTCCTGACGCTGATCGAGCGGACAGATGAGCTCTCGGAAAAATCCAAATCAACTACCAAAGCGCTCAATAAGAGTATTAAAGACAATGCAAAATTGTTGCATGAACTTGAAGGAGAGCTGCTCAACGAAATCAATACCCTGGCAACAGATACTCAGCAACGGGATGATGCACTCGATAACAAAACCGATGTAATCAGCCAGGATCTGGTTAAGGCTGAAGAGGAGATCAAAGCCAGTCAGGCCCGCCTGTTAAAGATGCAGGAAGTGGATCAGGCCTTGGAAAAACGGATCTCTCACCTCGATACTACAGCACAAGAACTGACAAACAAGAGTCGAGAACTCACCCGTTCCACAACGATTCTGAACAACAGAACCTCCGAACTTGCCACTGCCATCGAAGAACTCAGAGATCAGACCACAGAGCACACTGAGCAAATATCAGATCTGCAGGACCGTGTGGGACAGACGGCCAGGGCACTCTACAGCCTGATCATGGTTGAGAAAAAGCATTTCCGTATCCTTGGCAGTGCCATTGCCTTGTTGTTGGTCACTCTGTTGGGCTTCTATCTCTACAACCAGTCAAACTGGTCAGCCGAACAGCAGCACAACCTGCAACTGCAGAGTGGTGTTACTGAGAATAGCCAGCAGTTGGCGGTGAATGAGGACCTGTTGCTCCAGCTTGGCGATAAATCTCTGCAGAATGATAAAATCATGCAGCAGGAGATTGAAACACTCAACCAGCAGATCTCCCACATTGGTGATCAGGTTGATACGCTCGATGGCCGAGTCAACAACATCCGGCCGAACAGATCCGTCGGTAAAGACGGGGTCATCCACAGCGGCCAGTGGCTTGCACAACAGCCCGCTGAAAACTACACCATTCACATCGCGACTGTGACTGATAAACAACAACTCTACAAACTGGCGGAACGCTACAGCAAACAGCTTCAGGATGAGCTTGCCTACATTCCTGTTACTGTTAACCAATCCAAGCAGTTTGCCCTGGTTTACGGTAACTTCGCCAGTCGTCAGGAGGCTGAAAGCAGATTGAACGGATTACCGAGATACATTGAGCGGAAAAACCCCTCTCTGCATACCATGAAGCAGGTTCAGTCTTATCTAAACAACTAGTCAGTAACGACAGATGGGCCCGGATAGCGGGCCCATCATCCCGCTTTCCACTTCCACTTCTCATACGGTCAATCCGGCGGCTGAAAATCTATTTCCAGGCTGCACCGATACGCTCGCCTTAAAAAATCTCGCTAATGTCTGGTAATAGATCCCGAGATCACCCAATGTGATTGAATAAACTGGTATTTCAGCTAAAGTATTGTGATCAACAATCATAATAAATTGGGTTGAACAAACCGATATAAAATCAATACCTTTGAGTGATGCGATGAAACGATCTTTACTGTTCTCTCTGTTATTTCTGTTCACAACCAGTGTTTTGGCCGAAGCTGAATTTCTGGTGGACTCGGATTGGTTATCCGAGCATATCGACGATGACAATCTGGTCATTCTCGAAGTCCGCTATCATCCACACCGCTACCATACAGTGGGGCATATTCCTGGTGCGATTCAGGTACAACGATTCAAGGATCTCGGCGACAATCAGGGCTATCCATTGATGCGTTTTCCATCCAGAGATCAGTTCCAGTCCACTTTACGCCAGTGGGGCGTTAATGATGACTCCACCCTACTCCTCTACGACGACTCAAACACGGCTCTGACATCACGCCTCTTCTACCTGCTCGATCTCTACGGTTTCAATACTGAACAGGTCAAGATTCTCAATGGTGGCACTGTGGATTGGAGTGCCTTCGAGGAGATGACAACAGACCCCACGCCACAACCAAAGCCCGGTAGCGTAACCCTGAAAGCGGCCAATCCTAAGCTGTTTGTCGAATGGACAGATGTCTATGACAATATCGTATCGAGTCGTGATCCGAATTTTGTCCTGCTCGATGCCAGACCACGGGACATGTATAGCGGGAAGGTGGTCAAACACTCGATCTCCGCCGGACATATTCCTGGCGCAATCAACATCGTCAGTCTGGATGGCACAAGTGCACAAAAGTGGCGTGACGATGAAGCCATTGCCTCACTCTATAAAGAGATCGCCAAAGACAAAACAATTTATGTCTACTGTCACGACGGCTTTCGTATGAGCCTCACCTATTTGCAACTCAAACGCCTCGGATATACCGATGTGCGACTCTATAATGGCGGATGGTCTCACTGGGGCAACCGCTTGACATTGCCTGTTGTTGAAGGTGAAGAACCATACAGCGGTGATTTTGCCCTGTAGGAGGTAGGGATTACCGAGCGCCTGACAATCAACTGCAAAGCTCAATCCAGGTCATCTCGATAGTTTTTTCACCACCGTTCCTGTTGCCTGTAAATTCCAGGGCCATGATGATTGCCAGGAGAGATAAGTAATGGCCCATGAGGATTGTCATTGAGCCTGACCAGCAGGATTCAATATGCTGTCGATTTTCAGGAGCAACACCATGAGTCTTGATCGCGGCACCCGGATCTATGCCGGCATATTGGGCAGTCTGGTAGGTGTGAGCCTGTTGGCCTGGCTGTTAACCCTAGACTTCAGACTTGGGGAGATCGATGAGATGCTCAAGCAGGATAAGCAAATTGCAGCCTATCCTTATACCTTCAAGGCATTGGAGATCAAAGGAACGACAGCGATACTCTCCACCCCCAGAACCAGTGCTGTACCGGCGGTGAAATTTCTCAGTATGATTTTTCCCCGTCTAAGCCGTAAAAGCGAACAGGACCCTGCAGTAATAGCGGCACAACAGCAGCTGGGGAAAATCCAGGGGAAAGTGCGTGAACTGGTTCTCAGCAGACAAGATATCGAGCGGGTCAGCTGGCGTATAGACAAAGCCTGGTATGCCCAAAAAGGGGTTATGATCGATTGAGAATGGTTATTCGAAGAGACGCAGCATGGCGTTTGTAATTGAGACAGACCATCAGTTACCAACGCGATGGCTGAGCATTGGGATATCCATGGCCTGATCTGTCACTCAATCTTCCCGGTTACGCATAAAATCCGCTGTTTTAGAAAAAGCCTGAAGCAACTCCTCCTGCAGTGACTCATCCAGAGACATCTGCTGCATGGCCGTTTGCATACACTGCATCCATTGGTCCCGCTCTTCGATGCCGATGCTGAAGGGAAGATGACGCGCTCTGAGCCTTGGATGACCATACTTATCAGTATACAGAGATGGTCCACCCAACCAGCCTGAGAGAAACATAAACAACTTCTCCCGAGAGACCTTGAGACTCTTGGCATGCAGCTGGCGTAATTCAGTCAGTTCGTCCTGATCATCCATCAGGTCATAGAAGCGATCGACCAGTTCACGTACCGATTTTTCGCCCCCGAGTCTTTCATAATGTGTTGCCGCAGGTTGCATGATCTTCGATACCCGATAATAAAGCCGAACAGTGAATATCAATCTGATCGATTGAGTCGGCAAATAAAACAGAATTGGTACCCTGCCTCAAGCAGAATAATCAATCGATGAAAATATTATTTCCTCTTTTAACACCTTTACCACATTGATTTCACAAAAAAACTCAGCCATTTTCAGCACTATTACCGAACTTGCCCTGGAGCTCTGACTGGAGCTGAATGGCAATAAAAGCCACTCAATCACAGGGTAATTCTTAAAGTACAAATTTCTGAATATTATTGTACACTATGTATAAGTTTTAACTTTTCGATCAGGTTCATGAAAGAACAACCCTCAAATAAAAACGGTTTTTACCCGATTCGCAAGGTCTCCGAGCTGACCGGCATCAATCCAGTAACGCTGCGTGCCTGGGAAAGACGCTATGGTCTGATTAAACCGGAGAGAACACCCAAGGGACATCGTCTCTATACCGATGAACATATCCAGCTGATCCGGCGGATCATGGACTTTATCGATCAGGGTATCTCGATTGGTCAGGTCAAGAACCGGCTCTCAGGCAATGGCGCCCACCTGCAAGGTGTGGATTCAACCCAGGTGGAAGAGAGTGATGTATGGGAAACCTATCGCAGCAGGATGCTGCAGGCGATTGCCGAATTCGATGAGAACGCCCTTGATGGCAACTACAATGAGGCGCTCTCTCTCTATCCAATCGAGCTGGTAACCCGTCTGCTGTTACAACCCATGCTCCACGAGCTGCACCAAAGGCGTAGCAGTCAGCCTTTGGCAGAGGTGGAAAGCCGCTTCTTTCATACCTACCTGCGCAACAAACTCGGCGCACGCTTTCATCACCAGTCCACTCAAACCCGGGGCAGACGACTGCTGGGGGCCTGTCTGCCGAACGAATACAGTGAAGTGGAACTTCTGCTGTTCAGCCTGAAAGCGATGACCCAGGGATACAGACCTGTTTTATTGGGTCCGGATTTGAGTCTGGAACTTCTGCCAATGACCATCAACCGCTCCCACAGTGAAGCCTTGCTCCTTTTCGGCAGCTTGGAACCACCGATGGCTCTGTTGCAGAGTCACCTGCCTGCTTTGGTGCAGAAGGTGAACGAGCCGGTATTTGTCGGCGGTGCCATCACACAGACCCATCAAGCGGAGATTTTACAAGCGGGCGCAATACCACTGGCGGTGGACTTGGCTGCGGCAGTGGTTCAAATAGATGACAGATTGACAATAGGTCGCTGATCATGACCCGGTCCATCCTCTGGTTCAGACGGGATCTGAGGTTGACCGACCACCCTGCTCTGCTGGCTGCTATCCGTGATGCGAAACATCTACTGCCGATCTATATCCATGCACCAGACGAGGATCAACCCTGGCGTCCTGGTGCAGCATCCAACTGGTGGCTGCATAACAGCCTGATAGCCCTGGATAGGGATCTACGCAAGCTGGGATCCGGATTGATCATCGCCAAAGGATCGAGCCGTCTGGTGATACGCAAGTTGGCAATGAAACATCGATGCCAACATCTGTTTTTCACCCATATACCCGAGCCTGCATCGATAGAACGGGATGCCCGGGTCTGCCGCGATCTAACCAAAGCCGGTGTCAGCTGTCATCAGTTTCACGCCTCACAGCTGTCGGACGGTAACTCGATCCGACGACTCGATGGAGGCAGTTACCGGGTCTTTACACCCTTCTGGCGGGCGCTGCAGAAACAGGGCATGTTAAACCGGTCTCCCCATCCAGCACCAAAATCCCTGCCTCCGCAACCTGATCAGGTAGACTCCCTGGACATAGACAGACTGAAACTCCTGCCAAGCACCCCCTGGCATCGAGGGTTTGACGATCACTGGCAGCCCGGTGAAGTGGGGGCATTGAAGAAGCTGCATGGATTTCTGCAAAAGAGGGTCAGTGGTTATCATACCGGCAGGGACAGGCCTGACCTATCTGAGACATCCCGTCTATCTGCCCATCTTCATTTCGGCGAGATCAGCCCGGTACAGATAGCCAACGGCATAACGGCACGATTTGGCGGTACACCGGTACATGCCAACAATGACGGAGCCAGTCAATATCTCCGCCAATTGGCTTGGCGTGAATTTGCCATCGATCTATTGAAAAACAACCCCAACACAGACCGATTACCCTTCGATTCCCGGTTTACTGACTACCCTTGGCGCTCAGACAAGCAAGCCAAAAACCTGCTTCAACAATGGCAGCGGGGACAAACCGGTATACCCATTGTGGATGCGGGTATGCGGGAACTGTGGCAAACCGGCTGGATGCACAACCGGGTGCGCATGATTGTCGCTTCCCTACTGAGTAAAAATATGGGCATACACTGGTTAGAAGGTGCACGTTGGTTTTGGGATACGCTGATTGATGCAGACCTGGCCAATAACAGCCTGGGATGGCAATGGAGTGCTGGCTGTGGTGCAGACGCAGCACCCTACTTCCGCATTTTCAACCCGGTAAGACAGGCAGAACGCTTCGATCCCAGTGGTGACTACATCAAACATTGGTTGCCGGAATTGTCAGCTTTGCCCACTAAGCGTCTGTATGCACCCTGGACGGCAAAAACGAGCGAGCTGTTCAAGGCGGGGATAAAGCTGGGCAATACCTATCCAATTCCCATAGTCGACTTGCAGAGTTCGAGAAAAGAGGCACTGAAACGCTGGGAGATTGTCAAGCGTCACTCCAACAAAGCTGGTACTAAGTGATGAACCAATCTGATACAACAAAACCGATCATCGGTCTCAGTGCCTGTCTGTTGGGACACCAGGTGCGCTATGACGGTGGCCACAAACGAGATCGATTTATTGCCGAGATACTTCAGGAACATGTCGAGTATCATCCACTCTGCCCGGAGACCGGCATTGGCCTGGGAGTACCCCGCCCGACGATCAGACTGATCGGTGATCCAGACAAACCCCGCCTGGTTGGAGTCGCGGATCCAAGTCAGGATTTTACCCGGCAGATGCAGAGATACACCCTGCAGCAAACCGAAAGGCTGGACCATTTGAGTGGCTATATTCTGAAAAAGAACTCCCCGAGCTGCGGCATGTCTCGGGTTAAGGTGTTTTCAGAACAGGGCACCCACGCAGAGCGTAAAGGCAGCGGGATCTTCGCCAAGCTTTTAATGGAAAAACTTCCCTACTTGCCGGTAGAAGAAGAGGGCCGACTCAACGATCCGGTACTGCGGGAGAACTTCATCAACCGCATCTTTGTCTACCATCGCTGGCAACTACTTCGACAGCAGGGCTTATCTGCCGCAAAACTGATCGATTTTCACACCAACCATAAATATCTGGTGATGGCACACTCTCAAGCCGCTTACCAGAGACTGGGACGACTGCTCTCAAATCTTGCCGATGAGGAGCTGGATCAGATCGCTGCCACCTACATTGAAGCCTTGATGCAGACCCTAAAACGTCGGGTCACCCGCAGCCGTCATGTCAATGTGCTGCAACATATTATGGGTTACTTAAAAAAACGCATCAACACGGATGACAAGAGTGAGCTTGTCTCCTGTATAGAGGCCTATCGACGCATGGAAACCCCATTGGTGGTGCCAATGACACTGCTGAAACACTATTTTCGATTACACCCGGACAACTACATGTCCAGACAGATCTATCTGCAACCCCACCCTGAGAAACTTGGTCTGCGTAATTTGATCTAGGATCCCAGTTTGTGATTTGCCATGAAGTGAGAGTGATAGGTCAGAATTGGAAGCCAATCACCACAGTTCTCGCTAGGGCCTGTTAACACAAATCAAATTAATCGATAGAAGGCGATCTATTCTGCTCATCACGGGATCACGAAAAGTGAACGAATCACTGCTTCTCATGGGCCATTTCACGATCAGAGCTGATAACCATTGAGGATCGAAAGCGTCGGGATACTTTACACAGCGTTAGTATTATCTAAGCACTTAAATCTCAGGTGATTGATTATAAGAGAATTATTTTAATGGCATTCTAATTGCACAATGATACTGGGGCATTCCAATCAAAAATCTTTCGCGTTGCCAAGCAGTTTCAGATGAACCGCTTTATAAAATTACTGCTATTGATTGTTTTTATCAGCTCTACTGCAATTCATGCGGAGTATTCTGGTTTATTGCCTGTAGATGGTTCATCTCAACTCTCCAGGGTGCTGCTTGAAGAGAGCCTCTCTCTGACTGCGTCTGACACAGTTTTGCTCACAAGCGAAGTGACAAATCCTTGTTCAAGCCCCTATCAGATGGAGAACGGTTGTATGACCTTTTTCCGTTACGAGAGTAATAACCAGTTGCTCCAGCCACTCTCTCTACTGTTGATGGCACTGGGCCTGATCGGCTTGGCCTTGGTCACCCGCATCAAGTGAAAAACGGTTTATGAACAGGCGGTGATCCGCCTCACTTAACCGTCGACAGACCTCGCGTCCAAGATTCATATAGATCATCAGATACTGCTCATGATCGAGACCGTAGAGTTCTGCCAGTTGCGCCGCCTTGATCTGGATCGCCTGACAACTCTCCAGTGCCTGAACTGCGGCACTGCGGGGCTTGCAATCCATCAGGGCCATTTCACCAAAGCAGTCACCTGTTTCCAGGGTTCTGAGCATATAGAGCCGCTCCTGCCAGGTTCGGTAAACCGCCACCCTTCCCTGCTCCAGGATATAGATTGAGTTATCCAGGTCTCCCTCCTGAAAAAAATATTGCTCTTTTTCTACCTCTATGATGGAAGCCTTGTTGATTAACAGATCCAAGGTGCTCTCACTGACACCACCAAAGATCGGCATACCCTGTAGCATGGAAACTCTTGATTGGTGCATTGGCCGCCCCACTGGTCTTCAGGATTATTGTTGGCACTGTTTTAATTCTAGTTGGAATTGATCAAACTATAAGTACCAATCCCCCTCCCGTTTAAACGGCCTGCAGGTAGCGCTTACGAATCCAACTCAGCAAGCCACCAAGCAGCGGGAGTTTTTCATAGATATATTCAGCTGAATCCCAATAGTCGATATGTTCAATTACCTCACCCAGAGGATTGAATCTAACCTGACTGATACCAACGATGATACGGCTCTTACTGCTACCCTTCATGGTGTAGTGAAACTTCCAGTGCATAAAACCCTGATATCCACTGCCGCAACGGTCACCGACTTCAAACTGACAGGAGTCGCAAACATTGAACATATGCCGGAATACCCGCTTTACTGATTCGATGCCCGTAACATCATTAAACGGATCCTTGAAATGAACCTGATGATTGAACACTTGATCAAACTGTTCAAGCTTGGCTTTGTCCAGCGTTTCAAAAAGATCGCTGTATCGAGACAACCATTGTCCAATCTCACTCATTTGAGCAATCTCCGCATCAGTGCAAAATAGACTCTGTAAGGCATCCAACTGAGTACTTTCATAATCCATGAAAATGTGGCAGGAAAGCGGATTTCAAAACGGTTTGACATAAGCTGATCTTTAATCTCATTGGCAGCCATTGCCGGGGTAATCAAAAACGGCATTTTGAAATCGTTCTTATGCGTAAGATCTGTAGCCACAAATCCAGGGTTGATCAAGCGGATACGAATTCCCAACTGTGACAGCTCCGGCTGTAAAGACTCAGCCAGATTGATCAATGCAGCCTTAGTGGCGCTGTAGGGCGCAGCACCAGGCAATCCACAATATCCGGATAGACTGGCTGTTATCAGAATCTGTCCCTGAGCACGTTCTTTCATACCAGGTAACAGCGCTGCCAGACAGTTGACCACACCGAGATAGTTGACATCGTTGAGCCTGTGGAACAGCAGTGGGTCGAAATCATTCAATCTCATTGGTGAGTAATCACCCGCATTCAGAAATGCATAATCTATTCTTCCGTACTCTCGCTCGATCTCGCCAATCGCACCGCTGACGGATTGAGCATCGGTTACATCCAGCGCTATCTGCCGTATCGGCTGTTTACCTCCGGATTCTAAGGTTTTGATCAACTTCTCCCGATTACGGCCGGAAATCACTACAGTCCAATCCATGTCACTCAAAGCGTGAGCGAGAGATCTACCGATACCGCTACCACCCCCGGTGATCCAGGCTACGGGAGCTGTACTCTGTTCATCGTTTAAGGGATGCACCATAAATCATACCTTTTGTATCAGTTTTGACAGCCACATCTTAAATTCCCACCTAAGTTCTATCGTATTGTTTTTTATTACTTTATCTACTTATCACATGAATAAACCTAAAATATACATTGTCATTGTACAATTATTATAGTTGTTTTTTGTACATCTTTGTACAAATATTACAGATAAATCGATCTGTGGGAATTTACTGTGAAACAAAACGATATAAAACGAATCGGGATTGTGGGAAGTGGTATAGCAGGCTTGAGTGCAGCCTGGCTGCTTAAAAACAGATATCAGGTGGATCTGTATGAACAGAACGATTATGTAGGCGGTCACACGCACACGATCGAGGTGTTGGAAGGGAGTGGCATGATTCCAATTGACACAGGTTTCATTGTCTACAACGAACCCAACTACCCCCTGCTTACAGCGTTGCTGGATTACCTCGATGTTGAAACCCAAAACACTGATATGTCGTTTGCCGTTTCAATCGATTCCGGCTCTCTGGAATATGCCGGTGACAACCTGAAGAAGCTGTTTGCCCAGAGACAAAATCTGTTTGATTTTCAGTTTTTATCAATGATCAAAGAGATAGTACGTTTCAATAACCAGTGTCAGAACCACCTTCACCAAGGTGACTACAGTATCAGTCTTGGGGATTTTCTCGACCTGAATGGTTACAACCATCAGTTTCGCTATAACTACCTGCTGCCAATGGCTGCCGCAATATGGTCATGCCCGACCAGTACGATGCTCTCATTTCCATTCAGCAGCTTCGCTCAGTTTTTCAAAAATCATGGTTTGGTCAAACTCAAGAATCGACCACAGTGGAAAACATTGGTAGGCGGTAGCTGGCAGTATGTAAAGGTAATGGCTGACTCATTGGGTAGCCGCATTAAAATCAATCAATCTGTGGCTTCGGTAAGACGTACATCCAGTGGTGTGGAAATCACTACGAAATCGGGTCACAAAGAAAGCTACGACGCTCTGATTATCGCCAGCCATGCCGACCAGGCCGTTGCACTGATCGAGAATCCTAATCCACTCGAAGCGGATTGTTTGGGTAAATTCAGATATCAGGACAACACAGTCTATCTGCATACCGATAGAGGACTGATGCCCAGATTACGTGATGTCTGGTCCTCCTGGAACTATATCGCTGATGATGAGCTTGAAACACAAGAGCGAGCTGTCTCTGTCAGTTACTGGATGAACCGATTGCAACGCCTGAAAGCTGAAAAAGACTATTTTGTCTCATTGAATCCGCTTCAGCCTCCCCAGGAAGAGCAACTGATCGAGAAGATGGTCTATCAACATCCTGTATTCGATCATGGCGCCATGTGGGCACAACAGCAGCTGAATGAGATTCAAGGAAAACAGAGAATTTGGTATTGCGGTAGTTACCTTGGCTACGGTTTTCATGAAGATGCCTTGAGATCCTCTGTTGAAGTCGCTGCCAGTCTGGGAGTTGAGGTGCCATGGTTGAAGCAGACTCAGGCAATCACTCTGCAACCCGACATGGATCAGCTCGCATCGTTGGCCAGAAGCGTGGGAGTCTGATCTGATGTGTGACCGACAGAGTAGAATCTACTTAACCCAAGTGATGCATCAACGGCTTTTTCCTGTGAACTACCGTTTTTCATACCCGGTATTCAGTCTGCTTATCGACCTCAACCGGATTGATGAGGAGTGCCGGAGTTTGTCACTGCTCTCACTCGACCGTTTCAATCTTCTCTCCTTTAATCGAAAGGATCATGGACCGAGGGATGGCAGTTGTTTAAAGAATTGGGCAACACAACTGCTGGTTTCCCAGAATATCGATATCGGAAATGGCTCCATTAAGCTGCTCTGTTTTCCACGCATATTGGGTTATGCATTCAATCCAATCTCCATATGGTACTGCTACCACAGTGACGGCAGCTTGAAAGCGCTGATTTGTGAAGTCAACAATACCTTTAAGGAGCACCATTTTTATCTGATTCATAATCAGGGAGACAAACTCAGCTGGCCGGTGAATGCCACCAAAAAGAAGCAGTTTCACGTATCCCCTCTGATCAGTATGAACGGTGAATACCATTTTTCTTTTCATAAACCGGGCAAACGTATTGGTGTGGTAATTCGTGAATATCAAAATGATCGCTTGATGCTTACCGCAAGCCAGGCTGGCTACTCATACCCCTTGATAGACAGTCGATTGCTATATGCATTGGTTAGAACCCCACTGATGACCTTTAAAGTCGTGCTTGCCATCCACTGGCAGGCATTGAAGATTTGGCTTCGTGGAGCAAAATTTTTTCCAAAGCCCAAACCGCCGAAGGAGCAAATATCCATATGAGCACACTTCAGACTCAAAGCATAGAGCGCTTAAATCTCTACAAAGGCATACTCGATGATTTTCTCAGTCGACTGGATTGCCTCGAACAGGGAACATTGGAAATTGAGACCAACGGGCATCTGTTTATCCTGAATGGCAAAGTGCCAGGCAATACCGCACGGATCAATATTCGGAGTTTTACCGCGTTTATCAAACGACTCTACACCAAAGGGGATCTTGGTTTTGCGGAATCCTATATGGCTGAAGAGTGGGATACGCCGGATCTGACCACGCTGTTGGTGCTACTGGGTGAAAACAGACATCGTTTCACCAGGCTGCGCAGAGCCTCACGACTCTCCAATCTGGCAAACCGGATCCATCACTGGTCAAACCGTAATACCCGCCAGGGAAGCAGCAGGAACATCGAGGCTCATTATGATCTGGGTAATGAGTTCTACCGGCTCTGGCTTGATACGGGGATGACCTACTCCTGTGGTCTGTTTCACAGTGAACAAGATACACTTGAGCAGGCACAACAGCATAAATACCAAAGGATACTGGATCTTATACAACCTAAAGTCGGCGCCTCTGTGCTGGAGATCGGTTGCGGCTGGGGTGGATTTGCCGAAATGGCAGCGGCAAACCAGATCAAAGTGGATGGTGTCAGTCTTTCACCAGCGCAACTTGAATGGGCCAATCGTCGTATCCAGCGTCAGGGTCTTGCTGAATCAGTTGAATTGAAACTGACAGACTATCGTGACCTCAGCGGTCAATATGACCATGTCGTATCAATCGAAATGTTCGAAGCGGTTGGCGAAGCTTACTGGGACGAGTACTTCGGCAAACTCAGTACGCTCCTGAAGACAAACGGAACTGCTGCTTTACAAGTCATTACCATTAGTGAAGAGGCTTACACCAGTTACCGAAAGAAACCTGACTTCATACAGCGATACATCTTTCCAGGCGGTATGTTACCAGCGGTCTCGCGATTAAAATCACTTGCGGAGAAACACCGGTTCGAATTGGTAGAAGATGACAGTTTTGGACTCGACTATGCGAAAACCCTGGAAAAATGGCAGCTCAACTTCAATCAGGCTAAAGATAAAGTGTTCGCTCAAGGTTTTGATCCACAATTCATCAGAATGTGGCAATACTACCTAAGTTACTGTGAAGCGGGTTTTTTAATAAAACGACTAAACCTGCACCAGATTTTACTACGCAAACTCCTCTAATGCGATGAAGTTCAGAGGCAAGCAAATATACCTGTATGGCCTACCTGGATTGCCGCTGGCATTTCTCGGATTGCCTCTGGTTGTATTTCTGCCACCGATTTACGCAGAAGAGTTCGGTCTTGGACTGACTGCGGTAGGTCTTCTGTTGATGATCTCCCGCTTTTGGGATCTTTTTTCGGATCCGATTGCAGGATATCTCGGTGACAGGATTCTGACCAGGCCGGGACGCAGGCGATTGATGATCTACAGTGGATCCCCAATACTACTGGTTTCATGCTACATGCTGTTCATTCCCAACGCTACACCTGGCGGACTCTATTTGCTGGTTTGGTCGGCTCTACTCTATACAGGATGGTCGTGGGTGGTCATACCTTATAATGCATGGGGCGCAGAACTCTCAACGGACTACCATCGAAGATCACAAATCACATCCGTGCGGGAAATATACGTTCTTGCAGGCACAATTACGGTTGTATCTTTACCCTTTCTACTCAATACCCTGAAGGATAGCGAGATACTCGCATTGATCGGTCTGGGTTTCATCACCTTATTCATAATCTCCATGCCAGGACTTATGTTGGTTCCAGACTTAACATCAACAATGAGAAGAACCGGATTCAAGGAAGGTTACAATCTACTAGCTAAAAACAAACCCTTAAAAAAACTGCTGATTGCCTACCTGTTGAACGGAATTGCCAATGCGATACCGGCATCTCTTTTCTTACTCTATGTCGAGTATGTCCTTCAGGTGGATGAAAGCCGATGGATATTGCTTGGTATCTACTTCGCCTCCGGGGTAATAGGGCTATTGATTTGGTTACCACTTGCCAGGCATGTGCAAAAACATATCGCCTGGTCTGTTGCCATGCTTTTCTCTTGTTCAGTTTTCATATGGGTACCCTGGCTGACACCCGGGGACTTCTACCTTTTTGCATTGATCTGCCTGTTAACCGGACTCAGTTTGGGCATTGATATGTCAATACCAGCCGCGATCCAGGCCGATGTGATCGATATCGACCGGGCTGGTGGAGGCGGTGAACGGGCAGGTCTTTTTTTCGGTCTATGGGGAATGGCAACCAAACTATCTTTGGCTTTGGCCATTGGCCTTGTCTATCCATTGGTTCAGTTAAGTGGTTTTGATCCGGCCCTACCCTCTACAATGGGCATCACAGTCCTCGCCTTGGCTTACGGTCTTCTACCGATACCATTCAAACTTACTGCCGCCTGGCTGGTTTGGCATTTTCCATTAGACAGTCGCCAACTCTCGATCATACAAAGGAGCGAAGCAGGCAATGAATCTGAAAAACGTCTGGCTGGCAAGCCTTATGTTACTAATAACCCTGGGTTGTTCAAACATGAAACCGGTTGATTACGCAGATACACTACCTGAATTCGATCTATTTGACTTTTTCGAGGGAGAACAGCAGGCCTGGGGAGTTTTTATCGATCGTTTCGGCAAGCTTCGCAAACGATTCCAGGTCAAGATTATCGGTACAATAGAAAATGACCAGTTAAAACTTGAGGAGTCATTTAACTATGATGACGGAACCACTGAACATCGAACCTGGATCATAACACGTATCGACAAACACCAGTATACCGGGAGTGCAAATGACATCATTGGCATGGCACATGGAGAGGCTTATGGCAGCGCACTCCAGTGGCAGTACCAGATGGACTTGACAATTGGTAGCAGTGATTGGCGCGTGCACTTCAATGACTGGATGTTCCTGCTCGACCGAAACACGATGATGAATAAAGCGGTAGTAACAAAATTAGGTTTCAAACTTGGTGAAGTCATTCTCTTTTTCAGAAAGGAGTAGATCATGAATCGACGCAACACTTTAACATCAATCTCAATATACACATTGCTGATCTCGGCATTCATCCTCACTGGTAGTGCCAATGCAAAACAAGGCATCCAGATCAAAGATATCTACTTTCCACAGAGTCATACTTTTGAGAACCACCAGTTCGAACTCTCAGGAGCCGGTATATTGACCTGGGGAATCCTGGTTGATCTCTACGCAGCCGCTCTCTATACCTCTCGACAGGAGAAACGAGAGGATCAGAGATTGGTGATTCACTACCTAATACCCATTAAAGCAACTAAGATCAAGCAGGTGGCAGAGTCATTCATCCGTAGACAACAAGGACCAGAGAAACTTGAGCGTATGCGTCCTGCCCTGGATCAACTGCACAATGCAATGCAGAATGTTAAACCGGGTGACCGATACGTTTTGACCCTGAAGGATAACAACCGTCTGGTATTGGAGTTTAATGATTCAGAAGTCATCACACTCAATGACCCACTGCTCGCTGAGGCCTATCTGAACATCTGGCTGGGTAAGGACCCCATTGATAAATCCTTAAAAATTAGCCTGTTAGGACAAACTTGATTCATTAACCCGGTATTCACCGATTATGTCGGGATCCCCGGTAAGAACAAAGGGATTCCGATATGAATGATCTCAGAAATTGAACTAGACCCACATTCTGTAAGACTAAATCAAACGATCCGGTTGCCCTCTATTGGCAACATCTGGTGCCGGCTCCAGTGGTTTGCCTGAAAATAGAGTTTGAATCAAACAACCCCATCAACCAGATACGACCAACAAACTCATATTGGTTCAGACAAATTATTCCCCTGCATGCTGATTAACCCCTTCAATCAACCCAATGGTTGTCGTAGAATCAGATGTAAAGGGCGCTGTATCATACTGATACAGGCTTGAAAACCAGAAAGCATAAGACTGTTGGGATCGAACAATATGAAGCATTTACCAATCAGTTTGCAACTGCTCAAGCAAGCTATAGATACTGCGAATGATGGCTTGGTGATCGCTGAACGCGAGGGTGATGATACCATTCTTCTCTATGTCAATGAGGCTTTTGAAAGACTCACCGGCTATGCAGAAGAGGAGATTCTCTACCAGGATTGCCGTTTCCTTCAGGGCGACGACCGGGACCAACGGGCTCGTCAGTCGATTCGCGAGGCCATAGAGAGCAATCAGCCTTCACGAACAAGGTTGCGAAATTACCACAAAGATGGTTCGCTTTTTTGGAATGAACTGAGCATCACTCCGATCATTAATGAAGAAGACGGCCTGACTTACTATATTGGTGTACAAAAGGATGTTACCCGGGAAGTTGAAATAGAGCTTCAGCTTGAGCAAGCCCAACTAGAGATTCAGAGACTGCGTAATCAACTCTCAGAATAGTAGTGGATCAAAATATGTGATCACGCTGCTGCATCAGTCCAAGCTATTGTATCGCGACAGTTTGGTGCACAATTATGCTTCCCTTGGGAATCGCTGACAGCTGGGTGATCAGCTCCTGGGACACTCTATTCTCATAGACAAAACCATCCAGTTGTCCCGACACTATTTACCAAATCAAATAACACTTCTCAACCGGCAGGTATCGCGTGAATTCATATTTTGGGCTGATAGTGATTGGCGATGAAATTTTGTATGGTGACCGAGCGGATCGTCACCATGCCCATTTTCGCTCATTGCTTAAAAAATATGGCAAATTACTCCACAGGTGCTGGTTCATTCCTGATCAGCGGGAAAGCCTGGTCAAACATTTGCAATTCTCTATATCTGAGCAGTTACCCGTATTCGTCTGCGGTGGCATCGGAGCCACCCCCGATGACCTAACTCGCAGCTGTGCTGCTGAGGCATTCGATACCCCACTTCAACGACACCCTGAAGCGAAACTGTTGATCGAATCCCAGTTTGGCGAGGCGGCCTACCCTACCCGCATCAAAATGGCCGATCTGCCTATGGGCTGTGATCTGATCCCTAATCCATACAATCAAATTCCTGGGTTTTCCATCAGTTATCACCATTTCCTCCCCGGATTCCCGGAGATGGCGTGGCCCATGGCAGAGTGGGTTTTGAGACAAAAATATCCACAACAGGAGAGCCGTTTTAAGCAAAGATCACTGTTGGTACTGAATACGCCGGAAAGTGCTTTAGTTCCGTTGATGGAGCGTATCAACCTTGAATATCAGGATCTCAAAATGTACAGCCTGCCCAAGTTTGGCACTCAGGGCCACATAGAACTCGGCTTGCGCGGAGATGGAGATATCGATGGTGCTTTTGAACAATTACAACAGCAGCTCACCAAGCAGAAAATAACCTTTCAAATATCACCCTAACAGATTATCAATCTGCCATTAATTGCTGAATCTTTTCATGGATAAACCGCCCATGACCTTTGGCTTGTACACTTCTGTAGATTGCTGCAATTTCACCCTGCGGATTGATGATGAAGCTGTCTCTTTTTGCGATTTTGATTGGTCCCAGTCTGACTAGTGATTCATACGCCAATGCAACCCTTCCCTGCTGATCCGATAAAATTGGAAATTTCAATTGATGTTTTTGCGCAAACCTCTGATGACTTCGACTACTGTCCGTGCTGATACCGAAAAGCTTTACCCCTAAAGCAAGTAACCGGTCATATTCGCAATTGAAATCACAGACTTCAGCTGTACACCCCGGGGTATTATCCTTGGGATAAAAAAACAGAACTACCCAGGTACCCAGACTATCACTCAATCGATACAAATTTTCCGATTGATCGTAAAGCTCAAACCCGGGTGCTGACTTGCCAATTTCCACCACACTCATTTTTCTGTTTTCGCTAAGAAGTTAATTGATTGGAGTGTACCATTTTTTTCAAAAGCCAGCTTAATTACAGAGCCGATAGTTACCACATTTTCACCATGTTCTCTTGAGCCGGTCTTTCTATAAAAACCGGGAAATTTCACACCGATCGACTGTCTTATGAATAGGCCGACATTCAACTCCGGAGAGGACAATGAAAATTGCTATTTTGGGTGGCACTGGATTTGTTGGGCAGTATTTGGTGACTGAGCTTTTAAAGCAGGCTGACAGCCCCAGTCTTCTCATCAGAAACGCCACAGACAACCGTCATGAAAACAGTGAAAATATCACCTGGTACGCCGGAAGCCTGGACGATACAAACAGTCTTAAGGCGATGCTTGAGGGTAAGGATGCTGTAATCTACAACATCGGAATTCTCAGGGCATACCCAGCTCAAGGCATCACTTTTGAAAACCTGCAATACAAGGGGGTTGTAACAACCGCCGCATTAGCCCAGGAGATGGGAGTCAAGCGCTTCATACTGATGAGCGCCAATGGCGTGGATCTTAAACTAACCCCCTACCAGTTGAGCAAAGCGGCGGCAGAAGATCACCTCAAACAGTCCGATCTTGACTGGACCATATTCAGACCATCGGTGATTTTCGGCAATCCCCTTGGCCGTACTGAGTTCGCCTCGATGTTGAAACGGGACATCATCGATCCACCATTTCCGGCGCCACTGTTTTTTGAAGGCATCAATCCTCAACATGCCGGAGAATTTCAACTCTCACCTGTGCATGTAGAGGATGTGGCTAAGGCTTTTATTCAGGCCCTGCATTTACCAGAAACAGTAGGCAAAACCTATACCCTGGGAGGGCCGGAGGATTTAAGCTGGCAGGAAATTCTAAAACGGATTGCTCAGGTTAATGGCAAAACAAAGGTCATGCTGCCGGTACCGGCGATTGCTCCAAGCATGGCGGCAATGTTGCTTGATCGATATAGCTGGTTCCCAATCAGCCGGGATCAGATACGCATGCTGACCAAAGGCAATACCTGTCGTGGCGATGAGATATTTAATCTTTGTGGTATCCAGCCCAAATCGTTCAGTCCGGACCATCTTCAATACCTGCTCAATAAACGTAGCACAGGAGAGGATAAAACAGCATCTGCTTACTAGGGGCTGTTAAAACGAGTCATGGCACAAGAATCAAACTACAAAGCCACCCAGAGTCATCTGCCTGAGAGACGAACCAGCCGCCTACTCAAGTTGGGTCAACTTGCGAGTCAGGTTGCTGGCGGCGCAGTGACGGAAGGATTTAAAAGGATTCTATCCGGTCGGGATAAGAGTGCACCAAGTCTTATTCTGACCCCGGAGAATGCCAATCGACTTGCAGAGCATCTCGCGGAACTGCGCGGTGCAGCCATGAAACTGGGACAGATGATCTCCATGGAATCCGGAGACCTGCTGCCTGCAGAGTTCAGTAAAATACTCGAACGTCTGCGCGAGGACGCTCACCATATGCCATTAGGGCAGGTAGCCATGGTGTTGGATAGCAATTGGGGAAAATTATGGGAGCGACAATTCAAACGCTTTCACTTCACCCCCATCGCAGCGGCCTCCATAGGTCAGGTCCATGAAGCAACTACCAAGCAAGGGGAACACCTTGCGATCAAGATTCAATACCCTGGCATTCGAAACAGCATTGACAGCGATGTTGACAATGTCGCTACATTGCTGAGACTGTTTAGATTGATTCCTAAGGAACTGGACCTAAGCACACTGCTAGCGGAAACCAAAATTCAACTGCATAAGGAGGCTGACTACTTAAACGAGGCCGCCAATACAATTGAGTATAAAAAACGGATTAAATCCATAAAAGGTTTTCGAATACCCTCCACCGACCTGGGCCGTTCCACTCACGAAGTATTGGTAATGGAGTACATACCTGGAAGACCTTTGGATCAGCTGGCTTCTGACCCTGAACTGGTACGTAGAAGCGTTGCTGAACGATTGGTGAGGCTGGCACTACACGAGACATTTAGTTGGGGTACAGTCCAAACCGATCCGAATTTCGCCAACTATCGCTATGACAGTCAGAGCGACCTGCTTGGACTGCTCGACTTCGGTGCAATCCAGTTTTATGAACAACATCGTACTCAGGCTTTCAATCACCTGTTGCAGGCAGCACTTGAAGGAGATACCAAACAGATGGAACTGGCTGCCGTGGATGTGGGCTACCTGGACGAACAGGCGCCAGATCGATACAAAACCGCGGTGATTGAATTACTGAAGTGTGTTACCGAGCCTATCAGAATCTCTGGTGAGTATGATTTCGCCAACTCGGATTTGATGAATCGGATGAGCGAACAGGCCATTGAACTGCGATTGAATCAAAAATACTGGCATCTGCCACCCCATGATGTGCTGCTACTGCATCGTAAGCTCGCAGGCCTCTACCTTGCCTGTGTAAGACTCAAAACCAAGCTCAATGTGAGAGCACTGGCAGTTGAACTGACGATCTAGGGCCTGTTAACACTAATCCAATAGGCCCTAGTGGGCCTTAATATTCTTATCAGTTGATGGGTTAAACCATTTGAGAAGCAAAAGCCCAACGACCGCGGACAACCCCGACCCCAACAGAATACCAAGCCTGTCCCCAATGATCAGGGCATCCTCCCCAGTCTGTTCAAATGCCAGGGAAGCGATAAACAGACTCATGGTAAAACCAATACCGCAGAGAACGGAAGTCGCGAACAAACCAAACCAGTTGGCTCTTGTAGGCAGTTTTGCAAAACCCAACAGAATTGCACCGCCGCAAAACAGCATAATACCGAGTGGCTTACCAATAAACAGACCTGCGGCAATGCCCAGGGGGACTGGATCCATCAGATCTCCGATACTCAGGCCGGACAGTGATACACCTGCATTGGCAAAGGCAAAAATCGGCAGGATCAGAAATGCGACCCATTGATGCAAGCCATGCTCCACTTCCCGCAAAGGGGATCGAGTCTCATCTTTCGGATCACTGATCGGAATCATCAATCCCAGAACCACACCGGCCAGGGTGGCATGTACGCCAGACTTCAACACGGCAATCCAAAGTATGATCCCGACAATCACGTAGGCAGACAGGCGTGTTACATGCATGACATTGAGGATTACAAGTGTGGCAATCATTGTGAACGCCAACACCAGACTGTAAAAAGAGAGATCCGCCGTGTAAAAGATTGCGATGATGATGATCGCACCCAGATCATCAAAAATAGCCAACGCCATTAAAAAGACGCGCAAAGAGACCGGCACCCGACTACCCGCCAGGCTGAGAATGCCTAGCGCAAAGGCGATATCGGTAGCAGCCGGGATAGCCCAACCATTCAGTGCCAGCGGATCATCAGCATTCAACGCATAGTAGATAGCAGCCGGTACCAACATACCACCGATCGCACCTAAACCAGGGAGGACGATCTGATCAGCTCTGGACAACTCCCCTTCAAGGAATTCCCGTTTGACCTCCAAGCCGATCAGCATAAAAAAAACAGCCATCAAGCCATCAAGCCATCATTGATCCACAACAGTAACGGCTTAGCCAGTTGCAGCCCACCAATGCGTATCTCTACAGGTGTACTGAGAAGTCCGTCATAGACCCAGCTCAGCGGAGAGTTCACCATCAGTAATGCAAGTAGTGCAGCGAATATCAGAATAATGCCACTGGCAGAATCCTGACGCATAAAATCCTGAATCCACTTGGAAAAATCATCCGCGTATATATATTTATTTTTCATCGTTTTGTATTTCAAATGTATCTCTTGTGGCCAAAGCCTTGGATTCACCGCGATTCCAGTGAAATCCAAGCAGCATCAAATAGCAAAAACCCCATCACAGCTGATCTCAATACTATTCTCAGACATGAATGCCCAGACGGTCTCCACGGAGATTGTCAGGAATACCCAATTTCATTCAATACCCGAAAGCCTTTTTTTAACCTGAGATTCTCTAATGTATTGAATCGGTTGACTTCGCGAATAAGTAATTACTCTGCCCATTATGGACAAAATCTAGGCTGGTGACATCCATTAAACCGGTATACAACTAGACGATGAAATAGTAGGAGAATTTGATGGGATTGGTAATGAGCCAATTAAAGTTTCAGCCACCGGTCTCAATACCCTTGCAAGCCACTACGATTTCATCAAACAGGGCACTCATCTGGTTAAAAGCAAATTCCGGATCAATGCTTTTTTCGAACCACGGGCATGCAATATCCAGTGGCCGAATCCGTGTTAGGAAGCATTTGCCGATCAAACCCTCAAAGGAGATCTTTTATTGCGTTGACCAGTTCCTGGCTTTGCGGCTTTATTCGACTTGGGAAACTACCCACCAACTCGCCTTCACGGTTAAGCAGGTATTTATGAAAATTCCAGGCAGGATACTCACCAGCCTTTCGAGCAAGCACCTCATATAAGGGATCAGCATTGCCCTTACGTACCCTGGTCTTTTCAAACATGGGAAATTCGATACTGTAGGTGTTACGGCAGAAGGATTGAATCTGTTTTTCACTACCAGGTTCCTGTGCACCGAAATCGTTGCTTGGAAAACCCAACACAACCAGCCCCTGCTCCTGATACTCCCTGTAGAGCTTTTCCAATCCCTCATATTGGGGCGTATATCCGCATTTACTTGCACTGTTAACGATCAGAACCACCTGACCAAGATAGGCCTCACAAAGATTTATCCGCTTTTCACCAGCGAGCTGCCGTTTGTTGAAATTCAGTGTCTCCGGGCAGTTGCTTTGTGCTGAAACCTGTGCAGCAAGTACCATCAGACCGATAAAAAGTATCCTGATCATATCAGCAAACCCTGCCTGGTATGGGCAAAACCCTGCTGCAGAGTGATCCAGTCAGGGTACTTTAGTAGAGGCTTGTTGGTCTTGAGCAGCGCGGAAGGCTCTACCCTTTCGAACAACTCGGGACGCAACTGTTGCAGGTAGCTCAGCGCTTGTTTGAGTGACATCACCACACTGCGGGAAGTCACTGTGGCGCCAGTTATCTGATCAAACAAACCACCATCCCGCTTGACACCCCACTGATCCTCAGCGGGTGAATTCAATGAACGCCCTTCAAACTGCTCCAGCCAATCTGAACGTCGTGATTCGATTTTGTCTCCTAAACCAGGCGTCTCGCGATGGCTTACAACTTCCACACCCGACAGGGTTCCGTTGGCAAGTATCCCCAACATCAGGGTGATACTACCGTTATAGCCCTTCTGAGCGTCGATACTGAGGAGAGTTGCAACGGGTTGTCCGTCTCTTTTAGCCGTATAGATGGTGATCGGCTCTCCACCATTGAGCCAATCCACCGCGGCCAGCTGGGTGGGATGATCGAGAGGTCGATTATCGTAAGCCTCTCCCCGCAGCACCCGATCGAAAGCCCGATAGGTCTCCTGAAGCCGGTTATCGATAATCTGCTGGGCGGTCTTTTCATGCACCAGAGTCACCATTGAGACCCCGAAAGCCGCGAAAAGACCCAACACCAGTCCAGCTGCGATCAGTTTGTACCAATTCTGAAATGCACGCTTCATAACAGTTCACCATTTCACCCTGTAACCACTTTACTCAGCCTGACTTGGATGCCTGTCAACACTCGTCGATATGTTCATCCAGGGACCCATGGAAAATTTCATGCAGTTGACGCTCTGGTTACACTGAAGTCAGTATTTCAAGGCTAATAACTTCGATAGCATCCATCTGACGGTCATAAAAAAACAGAGTTCCTAGAACCAGTCAGATAGACACGGAGTCTACGAGCCCTCTTATTTGTACAACTTTTAAATCTTTATCTTGTACTTTATGTACAATTAATAGATTAGCTCTCCAGGGGTGAAAATCCAACTGAGAATGCCATGTAAAAATCAGGGGACATCATATTCAGAGAATCAGATCCACACAGCGCAACCTTACCAGCCACACTTCTGTGAATATCCAGGTAATTTATCTGACTTGTAAATGAGGCAAAAAAAAGGGTGCCTAACGGCACCCCGAAAGAAACCGGTAGAGACTACCGGCGGAGGATCATTTGAATGAAACTATTTTGTGCGCTCATCCAGCCACTTACCGATTGAAGGCGGAACCTCTTTCTGTGCCTTTCCGCTGACATAGATACCAATATGGCCGCCTGGGAAAGAGAGCTCGGTGTAGTCCTTACTGCTGGTCAGGCCACGAAGCGCTCTGGAAGCATCCGGTGGCACCAGATGATCTTGTTCCGCATAGATGTTCAGTACTGGACAGGTGATATTCTTCAGGTCGACCTGACGATCACCGATCTTCACGCCGCCTTCGAGAAAACCATTCTGCTGGTAGAAATCCTTTGTGAACTGACGGAAAGTCTCGCCGGCCTGATCCGGGCTGTCGAAGATCCATTTTTCCATCCGCAGGAAATTCTTCAGTTTGTCTTCATCTTCCAGGACGTCGACCATACTCAGGTATTTCTGACCTGTGAGACTGAAGGGTTTCAGCGAGAGAAATGTCCAGTTGAGCAGCTCGCCAGGCACATTGCCCAGGGTGTCGATGAGCAGATCGACATCCATATGCTGTACCCAGGCAGAGAGCATGTTGTCGGGGGTTTTGAAATCGACCGGGGTCACCATGGTGACCAGGTTTTTCACTTTATCGGGGTGCATTGATGCATAGCAAAGGCTGAATGCACCACCCTGGCAGATACCCAGGATGTTGATTTTATCCAGCTTGTGACGCTTGCGAATCACATCGACACAGCGATCCAGATAACCATTGATATAGTCATCCATGGTCAAGGCGCGATCCGCCTCATCCGGATATCCCCAATCCACCAGATAGACATCCTGACCAGCGGCCAGAAGATTCCTGACGGTTGAGCGATTCTCCTGCAGGTCGGTCATATAGGGACGGTTGACCAACGCATAGACGATCAGCGTGGGGACTGAGCTCTGCACCACATCCGCCGGGGACTCATAACGATAGAGGCGCAGTTTGTCTTCACTGTAGACCTCCACTTTCGGCGTTACACCTGCGTCAATCTTGTCTGCATTCAGCAGGTTTTCAACACCTTTGCCCAGCTTGCGGCTGTAGTCGAGCATCTCTTCGGCCAATTGATCGGGCCGCATGTTAAATGGTTGCACGTCTGTTCTCCTCAATTCCTATCACTTGATGTGTACAGGGATAACCTTAGGATGCATCAGCCTTTGGCTGTGCTTTCTTGGTTGCGGCCTTCTTTTTTGCGCTGGCTTTCTTCTTCACCGTCGCTTTCGGCTTGGCAGCGGTTTCTGCCGCAACCGCCTTCGGCTGGCTAGTGGCCAATGAGCGCATCTCGATCATCTGCTCTTTCAGCAGTTCAATCTCGGCTTTCATCGCTTTAGACTCACGACGGGACTCCTGCAGACGGTCCTGCAAGGTGCGCAGCTCGCGACGGGTAGGCATATTCAGACCACCCAGCGCTTCGTCAACTACATGGCCCAGACGCTGCTTCAAATTCATCAGGCTGTTGACCAGCGATCCATGGATCTTGGCGTATTCAGGGGTCATCACCTGCTCGCCGTAAACCTCTTCACTGCTGCTGACCCAGAGATCGTAGAGCCCGCGGGCACTGTCAATCTGCTTGCCGCTTTCAGCGACATCCTGGATCTTGTCTTTCATGCGATTCGCAGCGAGCAGACCCAGGTTGGAGAAGAACTTCATGTACTCACCCAGGTTGCGCTGGTAATTGACCGTTGCATGGGTCAGTTTTTTATACTGCCCCTCTTCCTCACGCATGTAGCCCAGTCCAGGAGCACTCAGGAATCGCTCCAACCCATCCTGGTGCGGCATATTGCGCAACAGGTCACCAGGCATCAGAGAGAGTGAGGAGACCATGCGTTGCCAGTTGTCCATGGGCATCTCCCAGAACGCCATCATCTTGTGCACGGCGTCGTCACCGGCTGATTCTGTACCGTTGTAAACACCCTCCAGACTGTTGGAAAACATGCTCTGCATGTCACTCACAGTGCGGTTGGCCGCATCCAGCCAGTTATTACTGTCCTGGGCATTACCGAAATACCCCTCAGCCAGACGAAAGTAGCTCTTGCTCTGCTCCATCATCTTGCCCATGAAATCACGTGACATATCACTGGCTGACGGAGAAACGGCCTGCCACCAATGGTCCATGGCACTCTCCAGTGGGGATTTGGGAGGCTCCATGCCCATCGCCTTACGGCTCATATTGTTCCAGTTCTCCCAATAACTCTGCTGGATTTTCATCCAGTCTTCGTTCCAAAAAGCTGATTCACTCATGGTATGGTCTCTTGTTTATGTCTCAATAGTTCTTTAGGTGTTTCGTCAGGGTTGAACTGCATTAATCCAGGCATGGTTGTCGTACTAAAGACAAAAGACTATAAAACCCAGCAGAGAACACTCATGTCCAATAAGCTAGCAATAAAATTTGTGCGCTGCAACATTTTTTGTTAAAACATACACCAAGGTTGGCCAATTCATAGTGCAGTTCGAGTGTTTCAGCCACCAACATCGATCTTTCAAACAGACAGATCTCAATAAACAATATAATGTGAGGATTAACCAACGTGAGCGAAAACATAGTCATCGTAGGGGCGGCCCGCAGTGCCATCGGCACCTTTGGCGGCAGTCTGGCGAAAATTCCTGGACATGAGCTTGGCGCGACTGTCATCAAGGGCCTGTTGGAGCGTGCTGGCGTCCAACCCGACCAGGTTGATGAAGTGATTCTCGGTCAAGTACTAACCGCCGGTACCGGCCAGAATCCAGCTCGTCAGGCCAGTCTCGCTGCCGGCCTGCCAGTCGAAACTCCGGCTCTGACCATCAACAAGGTCTGCGGCAGTGGACTGAAAGCCGTACACCTGGCGATGCAGGCTGTTGCCTGTGGCGATGCGGAAATCGTCGTCGCCGGCGGGCAGGAGAACATGAGCCTGGCGCCCCATGTCCTGCCCAACTCCCGTAATGGCAGTAAAATGGGCGATTGGAAAATGATCGATACCATGATCAAGGATGGCTTGTGGGATGCCTTCAATAACTATCACATGGGAACCACTGCTGAAAATATTGCGCAGAAATTTGGTTTTACCCGTGAGGCTCAGGATCAGTTTGCCGCCGCTTCCCAACAGAAAGCCGAGGCTGCGCTGAACGATCAGATGTTCAGTGACGAAATCGTGCCGATCGAAATTCCCCAGCGCAGAGGTGACCCTGTGGTTTTCGATCGGGATGAATTCCCCCGTGCCGGCACAACCGCAGAATCCCTCGGCAAGCTGCGCCCCGCTTTTTCAAAAGAGGGCTCGGTAACTGCCGGTAATGCATCGGGCCTGAATGACGGTGCCGCTGTTGTTCTGGTGATGTCTGAAAGCCGTGCCAAGGAGCTTGGTCTCACGCCTATGGCCAAAATCGTTGCCTTCTCATCGGCCGGCGTGGATCCGGCAATCATGGGTACAGGCCCAATCCCGGCATCGACCAAGTGTCTGGAAAAGGCCGGCTGGAAAGCCGACGATCTGGACCGCATCGAAGCCAACGAGGCATTCGCCGCTCAGGCGATGTGCGTCAACAAGGAGATGGGCTGGGATACGGACAAGGTCAATGTACACGGCGGTGCGATCGCCCTCGGTCATCCGATCGGTGCTTCCGGTTGTCGGGTGTTGGTAACCCTGCTGCATGAGATGCAGCGAAGCAACAGTCAGAAAGGCTTGGCAACCCTCTGTATCGGTGGTGGACAGGGTGTCGCCATGGCCGTGGAAAAAGCCTAAAAGCCTAGAACCAGCCCACCCCAACCAGGGCAGTGGGTTGATACCACCCCCAGAGGCGCTTCTCTGCCCTCTGGGGGTGCTCATTGCCGGCCGGCATGAGCATTTTCTCTGCGATCATTCACTCTCAACACTACGCCTGTCGATCCTGCCGGTTTCACCGGAAAAAACCACAAATCCACGCTGCACCAATAAGAACAGCCAAAAGGTGGAGATGAAATTCACGAATCGATCTGTTACGGCAGATAATCCAGATCACCTACGGTTTCTAGGTTCAATGGCCTGATTGTTGTAAACTGGTGCAATTGATTAAGCAACAGCGTCAGGAATATGTCAGATCGTCTTATCAAAAAGTATCCCAATCGCCGGTTATACGATACTGAGCAGAGTAAATACATCACCCTTTCACAGCTGCGCCAGCTGATCGTCGGCGGTGAACTCATCAAAGTCATCGACTCAACCACGGAAGACGACATCACCCGCACCATTCTGCTGCAGATCATTCTGGAGAGCGAGTCCGGTGGTAACCCTCTGTTTACGGCCAACATGCTCTCACAGATCATTCGCTTTTACGGCGGCACTCTGCAGGGTATCTTTGGTAACTATCTTGAGCAGAGCCTGGGGATGTTCACCACCCAACAGGAGCAGATCCGCAAGAACATGGGTGAAGACCCCTTTACCGCGATGACAAATCTGGCTCAAAACAATATGAAATTGTGGACCGATATGCAGAAAGATTTTTTTTCCGCAGCCGGTTTTTCCAGCCCCAAGAAGGAGGAGAAGTAACAATTCCCCTCCATTTTCAGCAATAAACGAAAACAGATAATCATCTGTTTTTATTAGATAATTTTCTTTCTTTTCTGATCATCCATCTGAGTGCACAGCGGCTTGTGCGCTACGACAGCAAATATTTTGTGCGCCGCACAATTTTTTTCTTGACACGCCCTCGAATCTGCCTTATGCTGCACCGCAACAATGCTGCAACGCACAACCAACTAGGAGCACATACCATGGCAAACGCAAAAGAGAGTATCGAGATGATCAATGAGTTCAACACGACCGGTTACGACAGTTTCCGTCAGCTGACCGACATCAGCCTGAAAACCTGGAACCAGGTGATGGAAGCTCAGATCAACACGGTCAGTTCCCTGATGAACACCAGCATGGAACAGCTGAAACTGGTTTCTGAAGCGAAAGACTACCATGAAGCCGTTCGTGGCCAGATGGACCTGACCCGCAAGCTGGGTGAAGAGCTGATGACCAAAACCCGTGAGGCTGTTGAAATGAGCCAGAAGACCGGTGAGGAAGTCCGTAGCTGGTACGAGAGCAACCTGGCTACTGCCAACGAGCAGATCAGCAAAGTCGCTGAGAAAGCCGCTTAATCGCAAGCTGACCAGCTGCCGTGAAAACCGGCGCCTCGTGCGCCGGTTTTTTCATAAAAGGCAGGCTGAATGACGATTCCCAATGTTCTGCTCGCGCCCATCACGCGGTGTTTCGACTCAAAAAGTCATCCTGGAACAGCAGAAACAAGTGGTAGGGATTACCGAAAATCGTCATTAAGATGAAATCCGAAATTTCTTAAAGATGAGGACATAGAATAATGAGCTGTAAAGACAAACTCGCTGTTGTCACAGGTGGTCTGGGTGGTATCGGTACCGCTGTCTGCCTGCGTCTCGCCGAAGAAGGTGCCAAGGTTGTTGCTACTTGTCATCCTGCCGAAGCCGATCAAGTTGATGCCTGGAAAAAGGCCCAACAGGAGCAAGGCGCTCAGGTCGAAGTTGTTGCAGGCGATGTTTCCACACCTGAAGGTGGTGAGAGCCTGATGAGTGAGATTGTCGAAAAATTTGGTCAGGTCGATATTCTGGTCAATTGTGCCGGTATCACCCGTGACACCACCATGAAGAAGATGACTTCTGATCAATGGGATGCGGTGATCGACACAAACCTCAACAGCGTATTCTATGTCACCCGCCCAGTCTGGACCGGTATGGTTGAGCAGGGTTTTGGTCGGGTTATCAATATCTCCTCGGTCAACGGTCAGCGCGGCCAGTTTGGACAGACCAACTACTCAGCCGCGAAAGCCGGCATGCATGGCTTCACCATGGCTCTGGCCTACGAAGGTGCAGCCAAAGGCGTTACCGTCAACACCGTTTCACCCGGGTACATCGAAACCGCGATGACTGCGGCGATGCGTGACGATGTTCGCGAGGCCATCATTGGCGGCATTCCAATGCGCCGTATGGGTCAGCCGGAAGAGATCGCCCAGGCTGTTGCCTTTCTTGCGGACGATGCCAGCACCTATGTGACCGGCGCCAATCTGCCCGTCAACGGTGGACTGTTTATTCACTAATCATCACTTCTCCCTCGAAAGTGATTTTTTCTACCCGGCATCCCCTGCCGGGTTTTTTTTGCCGTTTAAATGGGGCACACCCGCTCACCCTCATGGGCAAAACTGTCATTGCTGGTCGTAAGGGAGAGACGAAGATAACCCGAAGAGGGCTTACAACTTGGGTGTTGAGGCAGGTTTATAGCCGGTAGTTAGCCACGTACAAAAATTCCAGATAGGGATATCGGGCTGATCCGTTAGAGGCTGATGTCGTAGGGGTCATCACCAAAAGGATCTGGCCATGCCGGGTCCTCGGGCCATACGTTAAATTGTTGAGTACTGCTTAACATCTTGTCTCTCCGATTGGTTTTCTTACTTCTATACTCGCAATATCGGTGCCACAAGAAATAACCGTTTGATTTATATCAACAAAGCAAACTGAACAATTCACAATTCATGACAGGTGTAAATAAATTCGACGCCGAAAACGCCAAAAAAGCACACCATTTCGGTAATATTCAACAAAAGTTGTCTAGGTGGTTGAATAAACTCAGCCTGAACACCTGAACAAATTGTTAAGAATTCCGACACTTTAGGGCCTGTAGACACGAGTCCATTACGTCTTGATGGGTCTGTTTTTTTGTGCCCAGCATGGCAGAATGAGCTTGGTGTAGCCCGGCTACAACAGACCCACCCCTTGAGGCACAACAGGACGCATTGGATTCGTGTTTATTGGCCCAAGCAGCGGACTACTCACACAATTCGAAAAAGTCGTTCTGCTTCGCCAAGACATCCCGACACTGGGCTGTCGCATAGGTAAAGCCGCCTGGAACCGAGAACTTATCCTGTTTTTCCATGGTTACCAGCTGATTGGCAGCGCCGCATGATTCTCGCTCAGCGCATTGATTCTGTTTACCACAAACCTTGAGTTGCAACGTTTCACAGGGTGTCTTTTCCCCGGAGGATCGCTTACAGGTTTTAAAAAACTCCTCGTTGCCGAGTCCCTCCAGGCAGTGTGTGGAGGATTCCAGCACCATACCCGCCCAGCTCTCGTTCAGCTCTTCCCGTTCCATGGCTAACAGTTGGCGGGCGGGATTACAAGCGGGTTGATCACTGCACTCATTATGTTCACCACAGACCTTTCTCACCAGCTGCATACAGGCCGCGTTGAGCCGGTCGCGCTCCTGTTCACGCTGTGCTTCGATGATTGCCACATCTTTGATCACAACCCCGTTACGTACGATGATCACCGCACCATTGTCCAGGCTGTGCACGCCGTCCCAGAGCGGCGAGCTGATCCCTTCAGCGGTACGGGTGACCTTATTGGTGTTGGGATCGATCGCTATTTGACTGCCATCCTGCAGAGCACCTTGCCAGGCATGACTATCCGCGAATCCCTCGCTGGCAAAAAAGAGCAGCCCAACCAGGGCTAACAAGCGCTGCGGTGCATAGTGGCCATTTACCCGGCGAGATCTCGCTTCAGGCCGGTTCTCTGTCTCTGTCTGGTGCCGTGTTATCAAAAGAACTGTTCTGATCATGCGACGCAACAGCATGGTTTCACCTCATCAGGGTTCTGTCGACGAATCGGGAGCCGACAGAATATCACAGTTCATACGACGTCAGAGAGTACCTTTTCAACCTCTCCGCCAGTCATGAAAGCGCTCCACCCAGGCCAGCAGCCCCTCCGGTTTGTGAGCACGCTTCCATGATCCTGCCACATACTTGTTGGCTTCGAACAGGGTTGGATAGATATGTATGGTGCCAAGTATCTTGTTCAAGCCGAAACCATGCTTCATGGCTGCGGTGAATTCACCGATCAATTCACCCGCATTCTCCCCCACGATGGTGGCACCCAGCACCCGGTCTTTTCCCGGCGGTGTCAAGACCTTGACCATACCGCGGGCCTCTCCTTCAGCAATCGCACGATCCAGTTCAGCAAGATCGAAGCGGGTCACTTCGTAGTCGATGCCCTGTTGCTGAGCCTCCAACTCATTCAGCCCCACCCTGGCAACCTCCGGATCGGTAAAGGTGGCAAACGGGATCACCGAATAGTCCACTTTGAAGCGGCGAAACAAACCGAACAGGCTGTTCACTGCGGCATACCAGGCCTGATGTGCTGCGGTATGGGTGAACTGATAGGGACCAGCCACGTCACCACAAGCGTAGATGGTGGGAATCGAGGTTTGCAGATACTCATCGGTTGCCAGGGTTCCATTGGGGTTGAGAGCAACTCCCAGCTCCTCCAGGCCAAACCCGGTTGTGTTGGGTTTTCGTCCTACTGCAACCAACACCTGATCGAAAGTCACTTCCACTTGCTCCCCATTATGTTCACAGATCAACACCTGCCCCCCATCCTCCTGGAAAAACTCCACCGCCTTATGACCGACCAACAGCTTAATCCCCTCTTCCCGAAAGCGTTCTGCCACCAATTCGGCCACATCCTCATCCTCCCTGATCATCAATCTCGGCATCATCTCGACAATGGTCACCTGACTGCCGAATCTGGCAAACGCCTGCGACAGTTCGCAACCAATCGGACCACCGCCCAAAACCAACAGGCGTTCCGGCTTCTCCCGCAACTGCCAAAGATTGTCGGAAGTCAGATAGTCTGTCCTGTCGATTCCTTTGATCGGTGGCACAAAGGGTCTGGCGCCGGTGGCAACGATGATATTCTGAGTTCTGAATTCGATACCGTTCACTTCGACACTGTAGGGGGAGGTGATCTTTGCATCACCCTCGACTACATCCACACCCAGACCGGTATAGCGATCCACCGAGTCATGCGGCTCCACCTGTTTGACCACCCGCTGCACCCGTTGCATGATCTCACTGAATTCATATTTCACGTCGATTGCATCGAACCCCCACTCCTGTGCACGTCGGGATTGATTAAGTATACGGGAGCTGCGAATCAGCGCCTTCGAGGGCACACAGCCCGTATTGAGACAATCCCCACCCATCTTATGCTTCTCGATCAGGGTAACCTTGGACTTCACGGCGGCTGCGATATAGGCCGAGACCAGACCCGCCGATCCGCCACCGATAACAACCAGATTACGGTCGAAATCCGAGGGTCGCTGCCACCCTTTCAGGGCTTTTCTCTGTTTGATCATGGCAACCGCTTTTTTCGCCAGCAGTGGAAACAGACCAAGTAGCACAAACGAGCCGATCAGTGCCGGAGAGAGTATGCCGGAAGCACTCTCCAGAGAAGCCAACTGGGTGCCTGCATTCACATAAACAATGGTACCGGCCAACATTCCGAGCTGACTGACCCAGTAAAATGTCCAGGTACCGAGTGGCGTCAAGGCCATCAGCAGATTGATCACGAAAAATGGAAATATGGGCACCAGGCGCAGGGTAAACAGATAGAACGCACCATCCTTCTCGACCCCTTCATTGATCGCTTTGAGACGATCGCCATATCTGGATTGAACCGTATCCCGTAGCAGGAACCGGGCAATCAGAAATGCCAGGGTAGCGCCGATGGTGGAGGCAAAGGAGACCAGTATCAGTCCCCAGACAAAACCGAATACCGCACCGACGGCCAGGGTCATGATCGCAGCGCCAGGCAGTGACAGTGCGGTAACCGCAACATAGACGACAAAGAAGCTGACACTGGCCAGAAGTGGCTGTGCATCCTTCCAGGCGATAATCGCATCCCGCTGGGATTTTAAGTATTCGAGGGTCAGGTATTGGTCTAGGTCGAATACGAAAAACAGTATGATGGCAATCGCGATAACCGACAGAAGAACAAGCTTGCGTGAGTTCATGGAATAAATTCCTTATCAAATTTGTTTTTTGTTATTGAACTACGCTCTATCCTAGCAGATGGATTCAGACCCTAACTGAAAGAAGACAATCACAGTGTTCAGACCCACCGTGGATGATGGCTTGCTAACTGGTCAGACTGATTTTAGCCGGGACATGATCACAAAATCTGTTGCGCACGTCTTGCGGTGCTTAGCATTCATTTGTGAAATACATTACTCAACGGGCTGCAGCACTTTCTGGATCCCGGCATTCGCCCGCTATGTCGGGAATAGATACGTTTCATCTGGCTGAAAGCTATGCAGCACTTGATTTTGATGGGTATAAGCCATAGCAATGACTCACAATCAAAGATTCATATTCTGCACAAGGCAATACAAAACAGACTTGAATGGTGCTTACTCAAACCCGATTTGGTGGGGCATGGCCCCACCCCACCACCGATTTCAGGATGTAGGGTGGGGCCATGCCCCACCGAATACGCTGATGCTCAGGCTAGTAATCAGGTGAAGCATCACCATGATCATCGAATAAACACAAACGCACTGATTTTTTCCGCACAGCAGTAGGCAATCTCCGGAACACAGAAATTTTACTGGCGCCGTCAGTTTTGTTTTGTATTGCCTGAACCATTCAACAGACTGGCGTGAGCGGCAGCCAGCCTGGCTACCGGCACACGGGGCGCCGAACAGGAGACATAGTTCAGACCGGCCCGATGACAAAATTCGATGGAGCTGGGATGTCCGCCATGTTCACCGCAGATACCCACACTGAGTTCCTTTTTGTGTTGACGCCCCCACTCCACAGCCAGATGCATCAGTTTGCCGACACCTTTCTCATCCAGCACCTCAAATGGGTTGTCCTTCAGAATGTCATTCTGGTTATACATGGGCAGAAATTTGTTCTCCGCATCCTCCCTGGAGAATGAGAAGGTGGCCTGGGTCAGGTCGTTGGTGCCAAATGAGAAAAACTCCGCCTCTTCCGCCAGTGAGTCGGCCCGCATACAGGCCCGCACCACCTCGATCATGGTGCCGAAACGGAAGTTGATCTTATGTCCGGATTTCTCCTCCACATCGGCGCGAATCTCATCCACCATCTCTCGCACCTTCTTCAACTCTTCAACGGTACACACCTGGGGCACCATCATTTGCGGATGTACTTCCAGATCCTTGGCGGCACACTCGGCAGCCGCTTCCAGAATGGCGCGGATCTGCATGGAATAGATCTCAGGAAAGGTAATACCCAGCCTCACCCCTCGATGCCCAAGCATCGGGTTGGTCTCGGTCAGGGTTCTGACCTTACGCAGCATGGTCTCCTTTTTCTCGATCGCCTGCTCAACCAGACTCTCATCCACCAAATGACGCAGTGAGTCAGCCTCCTGCTTGGCATTCTCCGGATCCTGCAGCAACATCATGCTGCCGGCCAGTACATTCATTCCCCGCACGGAGTTTCGCAGATGCTGCAACTCCTCCAGATCGAGCAGCAACTGCTGCTCTGTCGGCAGAAACTCATGAATGGGTGGGTCCAGCAGACGGATGGTCACCGGCATGGGTGACATCACCTCGAGGATCGACTTGAAATCACCCCGCTGCATGGGTAGCAGTTTATCCAGGGCCGCCTGGCGCTGTTCCGGAGACTCCGCGACGATCATCTCGATCACCACCGGCAGTCTGTCCACTGCATTGAACATGCGCTCGGTACGACAGAGTCCGATCCCCATGGCGCCATATTTGAGCGCCCGCTTGGCATCGGTTGGGGTATCCGCATTGGTCATCACCCGCAGGTAGGCAACCTCATCGGCCCAGCGTAACAGGCGATTCAACTCCTCGGTAAAATCGGGTTCCACCATGGGAAGCTTGCCCAGATAGACATTACCGCTGCTGCCGTCGATGGTGATCATGTCACCTTCCCGAATCACCGTGCCTTTGGCAATCGCCTCCCGCCGCTGCACATCCACACTGATGCCTTCGGCACCCGCCACACAGGGCTTACCCATACCCCGGGCGACAACTGCGGCATGGGAGGTCTTGCCACCACGACTGGTGAGAATACCCTCTGAGGCAAAAAAGCCATGGATATCTTCCGGCTTGGTCTCCTCTCTCAACAGGATCACCTGCCGCCCCTGATCCTTACCCATCATCTCGGCCCGATCCGCGTCGAATACCGCCACACCACTGGCAGCACCCGGCGATGCGGGCAGCCCCTGGGCGATCGGCTCGGCTTTCACCACATTGTTTAAACGGGGATAGAGCATCTGTTCCAGATAGGCAGGATCAATGCGTAACAGGGCTTGTTCGCGGCTGATCAGCTCCTCTTCCACCATCTCCACTGAGGTGCGCACCATTGCCATGGCATTCATCTTGCCGTTGCGGGTCTGCAGACAGTAGAGCGTGCCCTGTTCGATGGTGAATTCGAAATCCTGTATCTCCTTGTAGTGCGCCTCAAGCTTCTGCCGCAGAGTCTCCAGTTGAGTGGCCATCTCCGGCATCTCATCTGTCAGGCGGGCAATCGGCTTGGGTGTGCGGATACCGGCCACCACATCCTCTCCCTGGGCGTTGACCAGATATTCACCGAACAGTTTGTTCTCACCGGTACCCGGATTACGGGTGAAGGCGACACCGGTAGCTGAATCGTTACCCCGGTTGCCGAACACCATGGTGCAGACATTGACGGCCGTGCCGTTAGCCATATCGGGCGTGATGTTGAACTGGCGGCGATAGTCCACCGCCCGTTTGCCCATCCAGGAGCCGAAAACCGCCTTGATGGCGATCTCCAACTGCTCATAGGGATCTTCCGGAAAGGGACGCCCGGTCTGCTGTTCGAACACGGTCAGAAAACGCTCACTGATCTCCTGAAGATCTTCAGCGGAGAGCCCTACATCCTCGTTCACATGGGCATTCTGCTTGACCGCTTCGAACTCCTCATCGAAGGCCTCATCAGGAACCCCCAGGGCGACCTTGCCAAACAGCTGGATGAAGCGACGATAGGCATCGTAACCAAAGCGAGGGTCGCCGGTCTGTTCGATGACCCCCTGCAGGGTTTTACTGTTGAGTCCAAGATTGAGGATGGTATCCATCATTCCGGGCATCGACATGGCGGATCCGGAACGCACCGAGACCAGCAGCGGATTGGCCGGATCACCGAAACCCTTGCCGGTGGACGCCTCTACCTGCTGCATGTGAGTACGCACATCTTCCATCAATTCGGTGGGCAACACTTTGTTTTCGTTTGCCAGATAGTCGAGACAGGCTTCCGTACTGATGACGAAACCCGGTGGCACATTCAAGCCGAACTGGGTCATTTCACAAAGGTTTGCACCTTTGCCTCCGAGCAGTTTCTTGTTTTTTCCGTCACCCTTATCGAATGCAAAGACATGTCGTGAATTACTCATGGTGTCGCTTCTCCCTTGGTTTTTATAGTCGCCCAATAGTGTTCAGGTCTGTTGTGAAGCTATGATCAGCGCGAAGAAAAAGACCACCCTCCCCAGTCCTTGTCTTCACAGCAAGATTGCAATATCTGCCGTGGGGGCTGTTATCGCTGATCCAATCGGTGCTGTTGGCCTATTTATCCGGGACAACACAAACAGTTTGGAATAGTGTTAACAGACCCGTGTTCAAGCAGGTTATAATACTCCTTTTTTGTTGCTAGACCATTAATAGATCCATGGAAAAAACCTACAACCCACACGCCATTGAGCAAAGCTGGTATCAGACTTGGGAGGAGCGCGGTTATTTCGCACCAACCAAAACAGACGGTGACAGTTACTGCATCATGATTCCCCCACCCAATGTCACCGGCAACCTGCACATGGGACATGGGTTCAATAACACCATCATGGACACACTGATCCGCTATCACCGGATGAAAGGTGACCAGACACTCTGGCAGCCCGGTACCGACCATGCCGGTATCGCCACCCAGATGGTGGTGGAGCGCCAGCTTGAGGCGGAACAGAAAAAGCGCCACGACCTGGGACGGGAGAAGTTCATCGAAAGGATCTGGGAGTGGAAACAGGAGTCCGGCGGCAACATCACCCGGCAATTGCGCCGGCTGGGCTCCTCCCTCGACTGGCAACACGAACGCTTCACCATGGATGACGGGCTCTCCGATGCGGTCAAAGAGGTATTTGTCCGACTCTACGAGGAGGGACTGATCTATCGGGGTAAGCGCCTGGTCAACTGGGATCCCAAACTGCACACCGCGGTCTCCGATCTGGAGGTACTCTCCGAAGAGGAGAATGGCTACATGTGGCATATGCGCTACCCTCTGACCAACGGCCAGGGCCATCTGATTGTCGCCACAACCCGCCCGGAGACCATGCTGGGTGACTGCGCGGTTGCGGTGAATCCGAGCGACGAACGCTACAAGCATATGATCGGTGAGTTGCTGGAGCTGCCGCTGACCGGCCGCCGGATCCCGATCATCGCCGACGAGGAGCATGTCGACCCTGAATTCGGTACCGGCTGCGTGAAGATCACACCGGCCCACGACTTCAACGACTATGCGGTCTGGCAGCGTCACCGGGATGAGATCAATATCAGTGAACAGATCCACGGCGGTCTAATCAACATCTTCACCATCGATGCGGCGATCCGCGACAATGAGACGGAAGAAGGTAGCCTGCTGCCCCAGAAATATGTGGGCCTGGACCGCTATGAAGCGAGAAAACTGATGGTGGCCGACCTGCAGGAGCAGGGATTGCTGGAGAAGATCGAGGATCACAAACTGATGGTTCCCCGGGGGGACCGTTCCGGCGCGGTCATTGAACCATTCCTTACCGATCAGTGGTATGTGAAGATCGCCCCCCTGGCCAAACCGGCCATTGAGGCGGTAGAGAGCGGTAAAATCCGTTTTGTCCCGGACAACTGGAAAAACACCTACTACGAGTGGATGCGCAATATCCAGGACTGGTGCATCAGTCGTCAGATCTGGTGGGGACACCGGATACCCGCCTGGTATGACGATGAGGGCAATGTCTATGTGGGTCGCTCCGAAGCGGAGGTGAGAAGCAAGCACAATCTTGCGGATGACTATCTGTTGCGACAGGACGAGGATGTGCTCGATACCTGGTTCAGCTCCGCCCTGTGGCCCTTCTCTACCCTGGGATGGCCGGAGCAGACCGAGCGTCTGAAAGATTTCTACCCAACCAATGTGCTGGTCACCGGTTTCGATATCATCTTCTTCTGGGTGGCCCGGATGATCATGATGGGTCTGAAGTTCATGGACGATGTGCCCTTCAAGGAGGTCTATGTGCATGGCCTGGTGAGGGATGGCGAAGGCAATAAAATGTCCAAGTCCAAAGGTAATGTGCTCGATCCCATTGATGTCATCGACGGCATCGACCTGGAGTCCCTGGTCAGCAAGCGCACCAGTGGCATGATGCAGCCCCATCTGGCGCAAAAGATCGAAAAGATGACCCGCCGAAGTCTGCCGGACGGCATCCCCGCCTTCGGCACTGACGCGATGCGTTTCACCTTTGCCGCACTGGCCGCCACCGGCCGTGACATCAAGCTCGATATGGGACGTATCGAGGGCTATCGCAACTTCTGCAACAAGCTCTGGAACGCCGCCCGTTATGTGATGATGAACGTGGAAGGCCAGGATTGCGCAATCGGCGAAATCAAGACCGGACACTCAGCCGCAGCCAGCAGGCTGCAGCGCTCCCTGGCTGACCGTTGGATCCTGTCGCGCCTGCAGAAGACCAAGCAGGCAGTGGCCGATGCCATCGACGGCTACCGTTTCGATCATGCCGCCCAGGCGATCTATGAGTTCACCTGGAACGAGTATTGCGACTGGTATCTGGAACTCTGTAAACCGGTGCTCAACAACGAGCAGGCCAGTGACGAGGCGAAACGGGGTACCCGACGTACCCTGGTGCGGGTACTGGAAAATCTGTTGCGACTCACCCATCCGGTGATGCCTTTCATCACCGAAGAGATCTGGCAGCGTGTTGCCCCCATAGCCGGTGTCGTTGCGGCCACTGCGGGAGACATGCCAGCGGAATCCAGCGCAACGATCATGAATCAACCCTACCCTAAAGCACGTCAGTCTCTGATCGATGAAGCGGCTGAAAGTGAGATGGCCTGGGTGATGCAGTTCATCCTTGGCATTCGAAAGATCAAAGGTGAGATGAATATTGCCCCCGGCAAGCCGGTGCCTGTGCTGCTGGCCAATACCAGCGAGAGTGACAAGCAGTATGCGGAACGGCATCGCCCGTTTCTCGATTTTCTGGCGAAGACCGAATCGATTGAGATCCTGGCCCCGGAGGATAAGGAACCGGAATCCGCTACTGCCCTGGTGGGTGAGATGAAAGTGCTGATCCCCCTCGCCGGCCTGATCGACAAGGCCGCTGAAATCAAGCGACTGGAAAAAGAGATCAACCGCCTGCAATCTGATGCGGAGCGTACTGACAAAAAACTCTCCAACCCCAACTTTGTCGACAAGGCGCCTGAAGCAGTTGTTCAGAAAGAGCGAGACAAACTGGCGGAAAGCCGCAAAGCGTTGGAAAGCCTGCAGGCTCAGTTGGAGAAGATTCAGCAGTTGTAGTCTGCGAGTAAGACTTTTAGGCCGCGAATGAACGCAAATCACCGCTAATGGCCGCAAACACTATTTTATTTTGCGACTCTTATTTGCTTTCAACTGCGGCCTAAATTGTCTTTTCCAATAGCAGGTTTTTAGCGGCGAATCGATCACTCACCGCACCGGCGTCATACTATAGCGACGCAGAAAAGCTGCGAACTCCTGCAGTGCCTCCACCCCGCTGGTCTCTGCCTGGGCACACCATTGACTGAGTGCTTCGAGACGCTTCTCATGGCTCGATGCCTGCTGCTCCCAGATCTTCTGCAGTCGCAGTTTAAACTGATAGACATTGTCCAGCGCACTGTTGTGATCAAGAATATCCCGCAGTTGCTGGCGATCATTGTCAGTCAACAACATCGCATCCCGACGAACCAGACGCTGTGCATTACGGTAGAGCCGTCGCAAGGGCTTGTCCGCCTGACGAATCTCGGCACGAAATACCGGTTTCAGAACCCGACGGCGATAGTCACTGAAAAGCTGCAACCGATTCACGGTCAAGGCTTTGATCGCATCCAGGTCAAGTTGAGGCCGCTCCGCAACGAAGGCGCGCTTGGGAGCCACCTTGAGTACCTTTGCCAAACGCAGATAGGAGAAGAGCTTGATATAGAACCAGCCCAGATCGAACTCGAACCAGCGATTGGACAACTTGGCGGAACTGCCAAACGCATGGTGATTGTTATGCAGCTCTTCACCGCCAATCAGAATGCCCCAGGGAACAATATTGGTTGATGTGTTGGGGATCTCAAAGTTTCGGTAGCCCCAGAAGTGGCCAATGCCGTTGATCACCCCAGCCGCCCAGAATGGAATCCAGATCATCTGTATCGCCCAGACGGTGATTCCGGCCGGCCCCAGTAGGATAAACTCCACCACCAACAACAGACTGATACCTAAAAAGTTATGGGGTTGGTAGAGTTTCCGTTCGATCCAGTCATCTGGAGTCCCTTTCCCGTAACGCTCCAAGGTCTCCTGATTGCCCGCTTCCGCCTTATAGAGCTCAGCCCCCCGCCATAACACGGTGCCCAGCCCCCGGGTCTGAGGGCTGTGCGGGTCACTCTCGGTTTCGCACTTTGCATGGTGTTTGCGATGTATGGCCACCCACTCCCGGGTCACCATACCGGTGGTCAACCAGAGCCAGAAGCGGAAAAAATGGCTGATCACTGGATTCAGCGTCAGGGCTTTGTGGGCCTGATGACGGTGCAGAAACACCGTAACCGAAACAATTGTGATGTGGGTAAGCCCCAAGGTCAGAAGAATAACTTCAAGTAGAGATAGATCGAACAACCCATTGAAAATCATTGAATAAGTACCTACAAATGCAAGCCGACCCTAACCCCATGACCAAGCGTGTCAGCGATTGATCAGCCAGTCAGCAGGTCGATAAAAATCCCCCTGGGCCAATTCCAGCACCGACCCTTTACACTTTATAGCTTATAAAATGGCCTCTGTTCCAATTAAATGCTGAGTGACAGACGAGAGACGATTCATCATCCTAGGCCAATGAGAGCAAGGCGGAAACCAGAAGATTGGCATCATAGTTGGGGGCACTCTGTTGGGTGATCAGGGGTACATCGATCAGCTGAATACCCCATTTTTTCCACAACTCATGTTGTTGATCCGCACTCACTGTGCCGTGCCTGCTATCGAGTAAGACAAAATTCAGGAGTCGTTCGGAGGCGACTGTCTGAGAGGTGCCGGACCGGAGGTAGCGCATCAGTTGCTGCAGGCTCTGATTGAGGTTCATATTAATCTGTTCAGGATCGTCCCCCTGATTGGGCACAAACACTTTCGGGCAGTCGTTGGCTGCGATCGAGGCACCAACCCCCTGTGGCAGCAGATTGGCTATCAGGCTCGAGTAAAAACTGCCCGGAGGATAGCAGATCAACTCAGCCTGCTCGATAAGCCGTTGATTCTTTTTGCGCAGCTTGACCTTCACCGGCTGATAGTCATGCAGCGATTTCGACAGGAACAGATCGGTGACATTCGAGACCAGCGGATCCACCTCTTTCCCGGTCAGCAGATGCTGCCCGATCACCTGACGACCATCCGCCAAATCAGCCGCCAGATGGTAGTCCGCATTGACGATGGCACGCACGGTACCCTGCACACCGACCAGCTTCTCAAACAGAAAAATGACCGGATCGAGATGCTCATGATTATTCAGATATCCGCCGGTCAGAATCAGGTTACCGATACTTGCTCCTTTGAGATTGAAATCCACCGGCATGGCATCATAGAAGCAGCTCAGCAGGTTACGAATGATGCGTCGCATGGGATTCGGCACCAACTCGATCATCGGATGGCGGCCCCGGATCATCATCTCCAGCTGCTTAATCAGCTCAGCTCGTTTGGAATCGTTTGGGAAACGATAGGTAAAGAGCTTGTAGATCTCGGGATGACCGGTCACACTTTCATCCGCCAAGGCCATCAAGCGACTGCGTAGATCGCCGATCGAGGGCATATTGAAAGCCTGGCGCAACTTTGCAGAACTTCCCCCGGAATCAAAAGGGGTTACCAGATGAATTGAGTTATGGGTGTAGTTTTTGAGTATCCGGCTTACGCTGTTCAGAGCGGTACCGCCACTGAAAAAGAGCACTCTGGGGCCCAGTTCCGGTAACCGTTGACAGCGACTGATCTTGATCGGGTCGGGAATGGTAATTGAGCGGGTAACCCGAATCTTGGTGTAGCTGGTCAACTGATCATCCACTGGAATTGAGGCCTATTGGTTTAAAATCGAGGTGCGCTGTCGGAGTAAGTTCATGTCCGACAGGGCCAAGGGAGTGAACTTCCTTTGCATCACATAAGTGAATAATAAACCAGTTGACGATAAATGTGTCCCTGAAGGCCTAGTGGGCCACGCGGTAAATAAGGCAACGATCAGCCGGACCCACTAGAGTTTTGCCGGTTCGATCAGCTGCGCCAGCTTGGCGGCGTCGGTAATGACCACGGCACCACGGCGGGTCTCCACAGCCCCTTCAGCGACAAAGCCCTGCATCAGACGGGCGATGACCTCACGGGTGGTCCCCAGATGTCCTCCCAGTGCCTGCTGGGTCATGCGTAATATACCCTCTTCCGAGGCGTTACTGAGAATGAAGTTGGCCAGACGCTGATCCAGGTTGCAGGCATGTACCTGCTCCAACTCCTCCATCAGGCGGAATACCAGAGAGGAGAGCGCCTTCACCGTCAGATTCTGTACAGTTGATTCAGCTTCGAACAGCTTGCGATAGAGTGCACCCGGAATCACATCCACATGGGTATCCCCATCGGTCTCGACCCAGGCCGGATAACGCAGATCATTGAACAGGCAGTTCAGTGCCAACACACAAGTCTCTCCAGGGTCAAGAAAATAGAGTGTCGCCTCACTCCCCTGGGGGGTGTAAGTAAAGACCCTCAATCGGCCCTGGGTAACCAGATAGGCGCCGGATACCACCTGCCCTTTGTGAATCACCGCGGTAGGTTTTGAAAAACATTTTCGCACGACACCGTTTTCAAACAATTCCTGACCGGATGGCGTGAGCTCGAGAAATGTTTCAGCCACATCTGCTCCTTTACTTCTGAGAACACAAAACCGCCAGCCTGCATCGACAGACCGGCGGTAGCAAATGTTAACCCATGCGTAAGGGGTGGGCAAAAAGCAACGATTTCTTTCAGGTAATGAACGGATTTAGTCAGATGAACAGACGGTTTTATGACCACTACGGCCTAACTCATCTACCGGCCATCCGTTTCCAGTGCACCACGCATCATCTTGGGAAATTGATCATTGGGACACTATAGCTTCATCTCTGCTTCCTTTGGCAAGTTTGATCCGCTCGAGGAGTGTATCGCTGCTGAGCGATTGCAGAAAAGCGACAAGTTCCTCAATTTCTTCATCGTTCAAAGCCGGACGATCAAGCTTGGTCATGACTTTGTGATCATCCGACCAGACCAGATAGCGGCCGGTATGTCCCAACTGAACACTGGACATGATTCGCACCACCTCTTTGAGCTCACTCACTGAACCGTTATGCAGCCAGGGGCCGGTCAAGGCGACATTACGCAGCGATGGTACCCGCCAGCTACCACGACCAGTTCCTGCCATTGCGGCGCCTGTATCCCGGGTCAACTCATACTGCTGCTCAAAAGGGGTTGGATAGATTGGAAATATCCGCAGCGGGGCCCGTGGATCAAACAGACTGGCGCCACTGAAGTTGGGGCCAAAGTGGCAGTTGACGCAACCCAGGCTCTGAAATGATGCCATCCCACGTAACTGTTTTGCCGAGAGCGCATCCAGGTCACCCCGTACAAAACGATCATAAGGGGTATCCGGTGTGATCAAAGTCCTTTCATAGCTGGCGATTGCCTCTGCGATCCGCTCGATATCGATCACTGTATCAGCACCGAAGGCATCGGCAAACAGGGGTATATAGGTTTTGTCGTCCAGTACCCGTTGTACGACCTCATCCCAGGAGGGCATACCCATCTCAATCGGGTTGATCAGTGGACCTTTCGCCTGCTCCTCCAGGGAAGCGGCGCGGCCATCCCAGAACAGCACCGATTGAAACGCGGCATTCCAGACAGTTGGCGCATTACGCCCACCGAGTTGGTTGTTGATGCCCAACGATGTCGGCAGTCCGTCATCCCCGCTGCCACCGATCACATCATGACAGGAGCTGCATGAGAGTGTCCTGTCCCGGGAGAGATTCTTATCGAAGAAGAGTCTTTTACCCAACACGATTTTCTCAGTGGTCATTGGATTGTTTTCCGGTGCCGGCGCCTGATCCGGCAGGGTCTGCCAGACATAGGGGGACGAGCTCCTCGCTACCTGATTACCCGCTACTGGATCCGAATCCAGCGATTGCCAGAGAAATCGTTTTGAGGCCGGTATCCCGAGCAGTGGATCATACTCAGAGATGACTGGCTCCACATCGGGCTGTTCAATGAAAGGCTCGATCACAGCACCGGGGAAATTGGTAACCGTGAGAATTATCATCAATTTGACGGCCAGCGACAGAATCCCTGTACCCAATGCGGTCGCCAGAAACCACTGCCCACTCTTTGCCAGCCGACCTTTAGGCCCAAGATCGTAGCGGACCATGGTGAACAGCACCGCGAGCCCAACCACCAAGGCAACCAGCGCCACACTTAAAAAATTCATAATTGTGAGATTCAACATCAGTTCATCCTCGGCTATTGGCTATCTCCCACAGCCGGGTTCCTGCCGGTTGTGGGTTGATTGGAGATCTATCCAAAGTTCTGATTTGCCCGGCGGGGTTATGATTCACCCCTATCGCCAGGCAACACCACGCTCATTCTGCTTTGCTAGAGACAGAACCGGTCTCATCTGTGCGTGTTGGATTGGTGTTAACAGAACCTAGGTATCACACCGTTGAAAAAAGGTGTCACCCGGGGTTACCGTTGTGACCTCAGTGATGCTGTCAAATGACAACCCAACCCTTTCATGGGCTCTTTGAACGGCTTCTGCATCCTCAGCCATGGTGAAGCAGAATGCCCGGGCATCTTCGTAATTGAGATGAATTCTCAACGGTACAACATCTTCCTCCATACACGCTTGTTCGTATCGTGTATAAAACAGCTCAAATTGCTCCTTTGTCAGTCCTGCGGGAAAGGTTTCATGCTCTTGGCTGTGGGTATCGATAAAGAACTTCATCATTTTCATAGTAATTACCTCTGTTGTAGTCAGGAATTAAACTACAGCAGCCGTTATGCAGCTTCAGTAGCAAATGCTACATAACGAATATCGATTTGATATGGTGTACAATGGTGTCGAAGATCTGGCGTTTTTTCAGGCGTAACAGGGCAAATTGGATCTGCTTAACAAGCCCGGTGGAATCTATAACCGTGAAGATATTCTTTAAGCATGAACAACCCCGCAACTGACCAAACTAAGAATCTTGAGCGCGAGGTAACACTTACCGTTGGAGTCTATGCCCTCCAGGCTGCCTCGTTTCTGTTTGTGATCACGCTCCTGGTGGGTGTGATTATCAACTATGTTAAGCGCGATGACGTCAAAGGCACCTGGCTGGAATCCCATTTCCGCTGGCAGATCAGAACCTTCTGGTTCGTACTGTTATGGTCAGTCATCGGATTTATGACAACCATAATTTTGGTTGGTTATGCGATTCTGTTTATAAATGCGGTATGGTTGATCTACCGCATAGCCAAGGGCTGGTTGAGTCTGCAAGATGAGAAAGCGCTATACCTGAACAGTTAATGGGTAAATAAAACATAGGTCTGACTGCCTTACACAGGTATTCTTCTAAACCAACTTTACACAATTTGATTGATCATCCATGATTTCTGTTATCCGTCTAAAAGAGGCTTTGATACGGGGTGCAATCTGGGCTTTTATCGGTCTCCTTTATGCGATGCTTTTCGTCGTCTTTTCAGCTTTCGCCGAGTTCTGGGAGTTCCCGATTAATTCCTATCTCTTTGCCGGTGTTCTCTCCGCAACCCTTGGCGCATTGATTTACAGCAGTATGCGGCTTGCAGTACTGATGACCGTCATCATTTCACCTGTCTGTATCTTTTTTTTCATATTGGCTGAAAAACCTGTCAATCTCATGATCATTATGATACTCACTGCAGTTTTAGGTGGCATAATCGGTGCTTTGTACGGGCTTTTTTCTATGGGATCAAGAGTCAACCGGGCTGATGCTAAAACCCTGGCTGGTTTCAGTTCCGGTTGGTTGGTATCGATTGTCTATCTTCTGTTCTCAGGTTTTCTGTCGACACTCCCTATTGCTATCATTATCGCCTTGATGTGCCCGCTGACCGGGATAATCTATGTCTTCCTGGTTCCTGGATTTATCAAACTATACGATAACCTTCTACCCCCGATTGGTGACGGCCTGATGGTTGGAGTAGGTGTTTCAGGTTTCGTGACGCTAAGCTTTTTCATTATGATAAGCTCCATTGACAGCGAAATGGCAGGGCCTTTGATCGAGGCATTGACAACCATCCAGTTAAAGCTACCCGATGCTATGGTTGGTGGGATTATAGGCGGAGGATCTGCTGGAGTTCTTTCTGGGCTCTTATTGACCGACTGGCAGGACCTTTAATACATTGACTGATTTCAGCTCTTTTTAACCTTTTTGATACCGGCAGTTTCAAGCAGTTTTTCTACTTTATACTCTTCTACCGGCTTACTGAAAAAGTAACCTTGACCGACCTCGCATCCCTTTTCGATCAACCAGTCAAGCTGTCCCTGCTCTTCGATACCTTCGGCCAATACCGACATATTTAGGCTATGCCCCAAGGCGATCACTGAATTAGCAATACTCTGCTCATTGCTCTCTTTGGTTATATTCCGAATAAAAGATCGATCGATCTTTAGGCGATCGAAGCGAAAATCCTTTAAATAGCTTAATGATGAAAACCCTGTTCCAAAATCATCCAGCGCCAGGCGGACCCCAAGTTCATCCAACGCCTTCAGGGTTTTTCCAACATGTTCCGTATCCTGAAGGAAGATAGCCTCAGTTACCTCTAATTCCAATCTACAGGGTTCTAATCCAGTCTTTTTCAAAGCCTCTTCAACGATAAGCGCAAGATCTGTATGTCTAATCTGTACTGGTGAAATATTGATCGCCATATGTTCAAGAAAGTACCCGTTTTTCTGCCAATGGATCATTTGTCGACAGGCACTGTAAATCACCCATTCACCAATTGTATTGATATCACCCGTCTCTTCCGCCAAAGGTATGAACTTATCAGGCATTACTATCCCATATCCTGGCCGATCCCAACGGATCAACGCCTCAACACCGACAATACGCTGATCACGCAGTGAGAGTTGTGGTTGGTAATGCAGTAACAGCTCACCATGATTAACTGTATCGTGTAATGCTTGTTCTATATCTATCCTTTGCGCTGCTTGTTTTGTTATATCCTCGGTATAGAACCAAAAACGGTTTCTGCCATGCTCTTTTGCTCTGTACATCGCCGCATCTGCATTCCTGATCAGAGTTGTGACATCTTGCGCATCATTTGGATAGAGACTGATACCAAGACTTGCCGTCACAATCATCTCACGACCACTTACTTCAAATGGCAGTTTGAATGTATCAAGAACCTTACCCGCCATATCGACCAGGTTATCCATCTCCTTTATATCTTCAAATATCAGAACAAACTCATCCCCCCCCTGTCTTGAGATGGTATCTATTTCACGAAGATTCGCCTGAAGCCGATTGGATACTGAAAGTAAAAGTTCATCACCGACAGGATGGCCTAATGAATCGTTTATATTCTTAAATCGATCCAAATCAAGAAACATGACAGCTGCCATAATGCCATCCCGGCTTGCTCTGTCGATCGCATGTTGCATCCTGTCATTCAGTAAAATGCGATTTGGTAACCCTGTCAATGGATCATGATGCGCAAGATAATCGAGTTTTTCCTGGGTCTTTTTGATCGGTGATATGTCTGACAAAACTGCCACGAAATGGCTAGCGTCTCGATTGTCATCATAGACTGTACTGATCGTCTCCCATGCTGGGTATACCTCACCGCTCCTTCGCCTGTTAAAGATCTCGCCACACCAACTGCCTTCTTTTCGGATTGAATGCCACATTTCTTTGTAAAAATCATCATTGTGCAGCCCAGATTTAAACAGGCGCGGGTTCTGGCCGATGACGTCATTTTTCTGATATCCATTAATCCCCAGAAACGCCTGATTGACATCGAGAATCTCACCCTCGAGATCAGTAATCATCACCCCGTCATTGGTACTATCGAACGCCTTAGCCCATTGCCTCAGTCGGATATCTGTCTTTTTACGCTCTGTGATATCCTCTGACACACCAAGTAGGAACATCGCCTCGCCACTATCGCTGTAGATCGGAACCTTGCGGGTATGTAGAATCCGTTCTCCAATAGGTGTATTGATACTCTCTTCCGGTATTTCAAGAATCGTTCTGTCCGCTAGTACCTCTCTGTCATTTTTGACAAAATGATCCGCCTGTTGGGCAGGAAAGAAATCATGATCACTCTTTCCTATAAATGCCTCTTTTGGTAAACCTAACAGCTTGACACCAGCACTGTTCATATTGGTAAATTTGAGTGTCTTTGCATCCTTCACAAACAGCATCAGTGGTAGTTGGTCGATAATCGTATTCAATTCATCTTCACGAGACTTGATGTCTCTGATCATCAGATTCATGGCTGCGGCGAGATCACCCAACTCATCATGGGTATCAATTTCAAGTCGCGTGCTGTAGTCTCCTCTACGTAGTTGCTCAACACCATCCATCAATCGAGCCATTGGCCGACGGATAAATTTGTTCAGCGACAGCAAACTCAATGGAATTGCGAACAGCGCAGTAATCAACATAGCCATGATCACCGCATCGCGAGTTTTTTCAGCCGCTATCTGATAGGCACTGACCGGATAACTCGAGATCAAATAGACCGAGTTGTTATCAGGCAGCTGCAATTTAGCAAGACTGAAAAAAACATATTCATTTTCATATAACTGATCACCCACCAGACCTTCATGCAGCAATACCTTCCGCAATGAATCACTGGTTATCAACCTTTCACTATGACTTGATACAACTAGTTGATAATTTGCATCGAAGATATCGAACCTCATTGGTGGGTGTACTGTAGAACGCACAAACTCCTGACCCAATCTGGTTGCCAGTACCACAGTGCCTATTCTTTCAGGTAGTCCATTACCTCTGTTTTTTGTTATCGGTTGAGTATATTGGACCGTCAATCCATTTTTGTCGCGATGGTAAGCAATACCATCAAGCGTCGGCCTATTCTGTTTTATCTGAACATCCAGAGAGTCTCCATAGATCGGCTCCTGTTTTCCTTGAAACTCGTCAGTCCTGATGATATTCAGCGATGCCTTACCGGCCTTATAGCTCTGAATACCCATAGTATATCGCTCATTACCAAATGACACGTAGGTAACCAGATCCCCATCACGGTCATATACATAAACCTCATCAGCTTCCCCTGACTTGACCGCAGCTAAAATACGCACACCAACCTGCTTCTTTTCCTGATCAAAAAGCACAGCATTGTAGTTGAGTATATCTTGATAATTATTGACAAGGTGTACAGACGCGATGATCTGCTCTTCTACTGCGATCGCATCTGCCTCCAATATCAGTTTACGCTCAATTCTTTCAATAGACTTCTTGATATTCTGCACATGAATATCTGTTTCCTTAAGGGCGGAATCCCTGTGATACTCATGCAGACTTTTATTTATAAAAAAACCCGCCGTAACCAGCGACAGAGCGGTTATCAATAAGGTGAACAGTAGCTGCTTGACACTAATTGAGAGAATCATAATTAAAAGATAGGCGGCACCATATCAGCATTTTCACGAGTCACTTTTATGGACTCCAGGATTATTTCCTTCGGTACTTCCTTACCACTCAGTATTTGATTGGCAATATAGGCTCCCTCCTTACCTCCCGTTGGATAGGTAAAGCTGATCGACTGATCCCCATCCCGAATGGCCTGCTGAGCTTCCCGAATATAGTCAATACCGATAATCGGTATGGAACTGGGCTCGATACCGTGCTTTCGCAACACCATTCTTGCACCTGCGGCCATGCTGTCACTTTGTGCATAGATGGCATCAAAAGAGAGGCCCTTTTCGAGTAATTGCTCCAAAGCGAGCATGGTATCCGCTCGCAGGTAGTTACCCACAATGGGGGTAATGGTGATAGCCGGGTGTTGCGCCATAATCTCGGTAAAACTGTCACTTCTGTGTATTGTTGGCGTGGCGCCGGGAACGCCAACCAACATAAGGATATGACCACGATTATTTAGAACTTTAAGCAGATATTCGGCAGCAGCTCTGGCAATTCTTCTATTATCCGGATGTATGAACGTGGTAAATCCGTCCCCATCAATTCCCCGATCGAGCAGCACCACAGGTATGTTCTTGCTATAGACTTTTGTAATGATATCCGTGAGAGCACTCTTCTCTCGTGGACTTACCATCAACAAATCCACTCCACGGCTCACCAATTCCTCGATATGCAGGACCTGCAGTGCGGTATCACCTTTTCCATCGGTATAGATAAACTTTATGTTTGGGTGTCGTTCAAACTCCCTCTTTACCTCCATGACCTGGGCCAGGCGCCAGTCATTTGCCAGCGTATCCTGTGCAAAGCCTACAAGAAAAGCCTCCTCTCCATACAGATCAGGAATTCCGTTCACACAAAGAACACAAAGCAAAAGAAAAAGTTGAGCATTTTTTTTAATTAGCATCAATTTAATCCTTTAACTACCAATCTCTGCCACCTGCCTAAAAACCCTATATATTCAGAGCGGCAAATTACCTGAGAAATTGATTGACCAATCAGCTTTAAAGCTATTTCACTGACCTATGGCAATAAAACGAATAACTGATCCTCTAACATCACGGTCAGCGGGCATCAAGGCAATCTGATTAATTCAATTTATGAATTATTTTTTGTCGGAGACAGTAAGAATCCGCTCCTGCTACGCACAAATGACAACGAAAACTGATACTAACATTGTGCCTGCAAAACAACCGGCTATCTGACTTGGGGCCGGGCCAATAACCTATATTAATCAGGCATTCACTCGTCCAACCACTCAGAGTGAACAAAACCAAATTCCGGTTGATCGATACGTTCGTAGGTGTGCGCGCCAAAAGCATCCCGTTGCGCCTGTATCAGGTTTTGTGGCAGACGTTCAGTACGGTAACTGTCGAAATAACTGAGACAGGCTCCCATCACCGGTAGCGGAATACCCGCTGTCAGCGCAAAACCGGTCACCCGGCGCCAGGCGCCCTGGAGCCCTTGCAGTTGATGGCTCATCTCAGAATCAATCATCAGGTTGACCGGTTCAGGATCGTTGGAAAAGGCGACTCTGATCGGATCGAGCAGGCGCGCTCTGATAATACACCCCCCTTTCCAGATCCTTGCCGTTTCCGCCAGGTCCACCGACCATTGATAGCGATCAGAGGCGCTGCGGATCAATGCCATACCCTGGGCATAGGCAGTGATTCTCGAGGCATAGATCGCGCCATGCAGATCGGCCAGTATGGCCTTATGATCCACACCTGCTGAAGCACCGGGTCCCTTCAACAAATCGGCTGCAGCGACCCGCTGCTGCTTCATCGATGAGAGCACTCTGGCATCGACAGCAGCCGAGATGCCAGGGACCGCAACCCCCTGCTCCAGGGCGGCCTGAACGGTCCAACGTCCGGTGCCTTTTTGTCCCGCCTTGTCCATCACCAGGCTGACCAACGGCTTTCCGGTCTCATGATCCATGACTTTCATCACCTGGGCGGAAAGCTCGACCAGAAAAGACTCCATCGGTCCCTGGTTCCACTGATCAAACACCTCAGCGATGTCCTGCTCCTGCAAACCGAGCCCGCGTGCCATCAGATCATAGGCTTCCGCCAATAACTGCATGTCGGCATACTCGATGCCATTGTGCACCATCTTGACAAAGTGGCCGGCGCCATCCGGTCCTACATGGGTGACACATGGACCGGCTTCGGTTTGTGCCGTGATCGCTTCAAATACCGATTTAACCTCGGTATAGGAGTCTGCAGAGCCTCCCGGCATCATTGAAGGACCGTGCCGGGCGCCCTCTTCTCCACCGGAGATCCCTACACCCACGTAGTGCAGGCCCAACTCCCTCAAACGGGCTTCACGCCGTTGCGTATCCTCAAACCAGGAGTTTCCTCCATCCATGATGATATCCCCCGGCTCCAGCAGAGGCAGTAGTTGTTCGATCACTTGATCAACCGGATCGCCAGCCTTGATCATCAACAGGATACGCCTGGGACGTTCGAGCATGGCGACAAAACCGCTCAACTCCGAATGACCACCAAACCGTTTGCCCTGATTCTCTTGCAGAAACTCATTCAAGCTGCTGCTGCGCCTGTTCCAGACGGCGACAGGAAACCCCTTCTCTTCCATGTTGAGGGCCAGATTTTTTCCCATCACTCCCAATCCGATAAGACCGATATGAAACTGTTGTGAATCAGACATTGAGGCTTCCTGTATCTCCAATTTCGATTTAAAAAACTATTCTGCTGGGGCGTTTAAAATGGAACGTCCAGCCAGACTGTCCAATAACCAGTCCCCATCTTTTGCCAGGGCAGCGGGCACACTGCCATCCTGCAAGGCCCAGCGTACCGCATCGGCTTTATCATCCCCCTGTGCCATAAGCAGCAGATGGTTTGCCTGTTGAATCACAGGTGGCGTAACGGTAAGACGCTGCATCGGAGGTCTATTGCCGATCACCGGCATCACCCTTCGGCTGACTTCATCCATCGCGGCAGAGCCTGGAAACAGGGATGCGGTGTGACCGTCCGCGCCCATACCAAGCAGCAGCACATCGATATGCTTCGGGAGTATCGATTCATAGGCCTGCGCCGCTTCATCCGGTTGATCCTCACCACACATCCGATGGATGGTAACCCCTTCCGGAAGACCGGAGGGAAACAGCGCCCCAAGTACACTGAAGCCATTGTTTTCCGGTGTATCATCCGGTACACAGCGTTCATCACCAAAATAGAGAATGAGGCGGGACCAGGGGAGATCGTGCTCCTCTGTGAGCTGCTGATAAATGGGTAACGGGGTGGATCCACCAGCCAGCATCAGGTGACAGTGGTCGGCATTTTCAAGTACCTGCTTTATGGTTGAGACAATCCACTCAACGGCGCGGGTGTTGAACTCACTCCGATCGACAACCATGCGTTTGCCAGTCACTGTTTAATCTCCCGCCATTGACGGCTGTAGCGGTCCATCAGATCGTTCGCCTCTTCAGGGCCTTCGCTGCCCTCGGCATAGAATCTTGGTTGCTTTTTGCTTTCCGCCTGCCAGCTCTGCAGGATCGGGGCAACAAATCGCCAGGCAAATTCAACTTCATCCCGGCGGGCAAACAGGGTTGCATCCCCTTTAACCGCATCCAACAACAGCCGTTCATAGGCGTCTTTGATCGGATGTTCGTAGGTTTCTGAGTAGTTGAAATCCATTTCAACGGAGCTGACTTCGAGATCGTCCCCCGGTTTTTTACTGCTTATCTTCAGTGCCATACCCGCATCGGGCTGGATGCGGATTGTCAGTACATTGGGCTCAAGGTCCTGGCACACATCATCCCGCCCAAACAGACATAGGGGTACCGGACGGAAGAAAACAGAGACTTCAGTCATTCTATGGGAGAGGTGTTTGCCGACCCGGAGAAAGAAAGGCACACCCTGCCAGCGCCAGTTGTCGATATAACACTTGATCGCCGCATAGGTGGGAGTGCGTGATTTGGGGTCAACGTTCTCCTCATCCCGATAACCCCGGTATTGTCCAAACACCACATGCTTGAAGACTTCACGATTCTGCAGACTCCGCAGGCCACGCAATACCTCAACACGCTTGTCGCGAATATCATCCGCAGCGAATGAGACCGGTGGCTCCATGGCACACAGGGAGAGCACCTGTAACAGATGGCTTTGCACCATGTCACGCAATACCCCGGTATTGTCATAAAACCGGCCACGCCCCTCGACACCGATCGATTCTGCTGCGGTGATTTGAACATGATCGATATATTTACGGTTCCAGAGGGGTTCGAAAATGGTGTTGCCCAAGCGTGCAACCAGAATATTCTGAACCGTCTCTTTGCCCAGATAGTGATCAATCCGGTAGACCTGGTCCTCTTGCAGGACTTCGCCCACCACACGATTCAGTTCGATTGCCGATTCGAGATCCCGGCCATAGGGCTTTTCCATGATCACCCGGGTCCAGGGAACACGGTCACCCTGCTTACCCAGCAGACCCGCCTCATCCAAGCGGTGAAGAATGATTGTGGCCGCCGAAGGGGGGGTGGCAAAGTAGAACAGCCGGTTACCTTCACTACCAATCTGTTGCTCATATTTCTCCAGGGCATCACGCAGCTTGTGGTAACCTTCCGGATCTTCAAAATCCCCTTCCACGTAGGCGATCCGTTGACTGAACTCATGCCATACCGTCTCGTCGATCGGCTGGGAACGGGAGTGGCGCTGGACAGCCTGCAACAGCAATTGCCGGTAATCATCGTCACTTTTCTTTGAGCGACTATAGCCAATCACGGCGAACCGATCATCCAATGCCTTTTCCCGGACCAGATTATAGAGGGCCGGCATCAGTTTGCGCCGGGTGAGGTCCCCCGCAGCGCCAAAGATCACTAACAGGCAGGGTTCCAGGCGATCAGCCTGCAAAAACAGCTCACTCGCCTTCAAACCTTGGTGGGCGGGAAAATCAGATAACATCGCAATTGGTTCCTGTATGCGTTTTTATTATGCTTAAGATCTACAGAAATCAGCGTCTTCGAGACGCCATTCCACTTAACCATATTAGGTCACATTCAGGACTTCAAGATTGGTTTCGCAAAAAACAACCAGAATGGCTTCAAATCAGACGGCTAGAGTGACAACTTAATCAGAAATATGCTCTTGTTCTCAAACAGCACTATCTGTGATTTGCACATTTCAGTCGAAAATGTTGGGACCGGCCATTTAAAGACTGTCAGGTTTGTCACAATATTTTAGGAAGAATATTCCCACCGAATTAAATTTAGGTCTAAAATCGCTTTTTAGATTATCAATATCACTTTTTTGGGACATATTGATCAAATTATTATTTTTACGCGATTGGTACTCGGTATATCCAACTCACAACGAATTAAATATTGCAGATCTATTATTACAGTGGATAAACAGGCTAATTTTAGCCGAAGTGTCGCTGACCTTTTTAAAATCAAATTGTTAGGGGTTTGCGAACAGCTTCAATCTGAGCCAATTAAGTTGACGGATTTTTCGAGGAACTGCAGTTCACCCCTGCAAAGCAATACAATATAAAAAACTTAGACAAATAATATTACCCCGATATTGGTATTAAAATTTTTTTCTAATTCAATGTAGAATGATCTGGATGTCGAAGATCTTTTGCAATACCATGACAGTTCAACGGCCCGATTGGGCTCATGATACAAAACGACTGATTCAAATTAATCACAGTAAATGGTGCATTCAGGGCCTTAAGAATGCGCTGAACCAGAAACAGCTCTTGCAAATAGTGATTTTTTAGCCTGAGCTGCAGCAAAAAACAGGGTCTTTCAACTACAATCCCTGTTTGATTGAATTCGTAATGACGACTTTATATTCGCTTATCTACAGACCTTACATTCAAGCTGCCTGTAGAGTCATTTATTGTTATCGATATCACTTTAATAACATCAATCCCCTGATTGATTAAATTCCATTTCCCTCAATTCAATTATCTTTCGGGTAAATCACATTGCAGCAAATACTTAAAGTTGGCGTTTTTGTTGATGCCGAAAACGTACGTTACAACGGCGGCTACCAGCTCCGTTATGACATCCTAAGAATGTTTGCCGGGCGATATGGAGGCTCTCTGGTAAGACTCAATACCTACATCGCATTCGATCAGGAGCGTGCGAAAGAGGACCCAGAGTACAAAAGACGCGCATTGACATACCAGCAGATGGTGAGGGAATACGGTTGGAAAGTTATTGTCAAGAATGTACGCCGCTATACGGATGATGAAGGCAACGTAACCACCAAGGCCAATGCCGACCTGGATATGGCCGTCGATGCCATGCTTCAGGCAGAGAAACTTGACCTGCTATTGATGGTGACCGGTGATGGTGACTTTCTGCAGGTCGTTACGGCGCTGCAGGATCGGGGTTGCCGGGTGGAACTGCTTGGTTTTCGCAATGTTTCACAAGAGTTGAGACGCCTGGTTGATGACTACTACTCCGGTTTCCTGATTCCGGATCTACTGCCGATCTCCTATGAACCGAGAAATGAGTGGGGCGCTCCCGGCTCCTGCGTCCGCGGCGTCTGCTCCAAATGGTTTCCGGAAAAAGGCTATGGATTTCTGCGTTTCATCAAACGAATCGACCCGAACCTCTGGATCATCGATCCCCGTTTAGAGGATTCCCCTTACGAAAGTGTCTTCTGTCATGCCAATGAGTTGGCCGATGAGGTGACGGATGATGTGATGATGAATCGTGACTCGATTCTGGAATTCTATATCGAGGAGAGCGACAAGGATGATGGTCTTGTGGCGAACAACGTCCGTCTGGTACCCAGTTTTGGTGGCAACGGTCTGTAACTGACCGGTCACCATCGAATCACGGTGGAAGCCTTCGTTGAAGGCTTCCACCATTCGCGTTAAGCGTGCTCAGTCTGATTGGCTCGGAAAACCGGGTTGATCCATGATCATCTGATAACCTCGCGGATTCTGTTGGCTGCGTATGATGGTACCGCCACGCAGCGGAAACGCCCCCATCTGCCGGTCTTCGAAAAAGATTTTCAAAGACTCCCGAATCACCGGGAAGGCCATCTCCTGCCAGGGAATCTCCGATTCTTTGAACAAGGCGACTTCCAGACTCTCACTACCAGCGGCAAACTCCAGATCGAGCAGACGGCTACGGAAGATCAAATAGACCTGATTAATATGGGGTAGATTGTACAAACCATAGAGCCCTTCCACATCAACCCTTGCGGTTGCCTCTTCCAGGGTCTCCCTGGCAGCGCCCTGCTGGCTGGTCTCACCATTTTCCATAAACCCTGCCGGCAGGGTCCATAGACCATACCTGGGCTCTATCGCCCGCCGACACAACAGGATCTGTTCTTCCCAGACCGGGATGCAACCGACGACGATTTTTGGGTTCTGGTAGTGAATGGTACTGCATGATTCACAGACATGCCTCGGGCGGTTATCCCCATCAGGAACCTTAACTTCAACCTTCGCACCACATTGACTGCAAAAATTCATCACCCACTCCGCTGAGACCGATTGGCTATCATTAACCCGGCGACTAAGTCGCCGGGTTATAGATCTTGTGTTGCCTATTGTCACTCATAGATTGAAGTAACCGCAAACCTGAACACATATCCAGCGGCACCTTAAAAGCCACGCTTTTCAGAGGGTTTGTCTGTTATCCGACAACTCCTGCCAGGCAGTGATCCAGAGTCCGACTACAAGTGACCAATCCTTTTCGGGTTATTGAATGCTGCATTTTCTTGATATGATGCCCCGCTTTGAATTACAGCGAGATAATAGAAGTATGACGCAACAGCTTCCAGAGGCGGACCTGGAGGAAACCATCGCCGCCATAGACCTGGGTTCCAACAGTTTTCACCTGATTGTAGCCCGGGTGATTGACGGGCAACTGCAGATCATCGACAAGATGAAAGAGATGGTCAGATTGGGTGAAGGCCTGACCGCAGACAAGCGTCTGGATCCTGTAGTTGCTGAGCGGGCACTCAGCTGTCTCAACCGCTTTTCCCAGCGTTTACGACCACTCCCCCCCGAAAATGTCCGGGTTGTGGGCACCAACACCATGCGTCAAATCCACCCGGCCGATAATTTCCACAGCCTCGCTGAAAAGGCCCTGCGCCACCCGATCGAGATTATCGCCGGCCGTGAAGAGGCCAGATTGGTCTATCTCGGCGTAGCTCATGGTCTGGCAGCCGATAACGACAATCGCCTGGTGGTGGATATCGGCGGTGGCAGTACCGAACTTATCATCGGTCAGGGCTATCAGCCGTTAGAGCGGGAGAGTCTGCACATGGGCTGTGTCAGCATGAGTCGGCGCTACTTTTCTGACGGTAAGATCACCAGTCAATCGATGCGCGCCGTGATGCTGGCCTGTGCGATTGAGATACGACCGGTCAGAAATGAGTTTCGGGATGGCGACTGGAGTCGCGCCATCGGTAGCTCGGGGAGTATCAAATCGATCCGCGACGTGGTCATTGCGCAAGGCTGGAGTGAATCCGGCATCACCCGCAGTTCCCTGCAGAAACTCACCGATCATCTGGTCGAGGTTGGCTCGGTGGAGGCCCTTTCCCTGAAAGGTCTGTCTGAGGAGCGAAAACCGGTTTTCGCCGGTGGCGTGGCGGTGTTATCCGCGGTCTTCGAACATATCGGTATCGATCACATGGAGGTCTCATCCGAAGCACTCCGAGAGGGCCTGATCTATGACATGATCGGCAGAAGCCAGGATGAGGATGCCCGAGAAAGAACCCTGAAAACCCTGATCAAGCGCTACAACGTGGATCAGGATCAATCAAAACGTATCGAAGAGACCGCCCTCAACCTGCTGGACCAGGTCAAACGAAGCTGGCAACTGGAAGTCCCCAAATATTCAGCCATGTTGACATGGGCTGCAAAAGTCCACGAAATCGGTTTGACTGTCGCCCACAGCCAATTCCAGAAACATGGTGCTTATCTGATTGAAAACTCCGACCTGTCCGGATTCTCCCGCCAGGAGCAACGGGTCCTGTCGGCCATGGTGCGAGGCCATCGAAGAAAATTCCCCAGCTCGGTGTTCGAACAGCTGCCCAGTGAGGTTGTCACCTGTACCAAACATCTCTGCATTCTGCTCCGGCTTGCCGTATTGAGTCACCGAGCCCGCTCCGCAGTTGCCAAACCAACCCCCAGAATCGAGGCGGAAGACAACCGCATCTCACTGGTATTTCCAGAGGATTGGATCGAACACCACCCGCTGACACGGGCAGAGCTGGAACAAGAGGCGAACTATCTGGACGCTGCCGGATTTTTACTCAGATTTTCCTAGGGCCTGTTAGCACTAATCCAATAGGCCCTAAAAGCCTAACCTGGCAGAGCATCGCAATCACAGCAGCTCTCGAACAGCGCCCATCAGCGCCTCCAGACTGGTGTCATGAGGGAGGATCTTTGCCAGCTTCCCATCCGTATCGATCAGATAGGTATCTGCGGTGTGATCGACAACATAGTTGTCATCGCTCTGTTTTGCATGGATCTTGTAAGCTGCACCATACTGCTCTGCAACTTCAGCCAGCGTAGTTGCATCACCGGTCAGCCCAAGCAGACCGGGATGAAAATACTCCACATACTCCTTCAGTCTCTGCACACTGTCCCTGGCAGGATCCACACTGATGAATATCGGCTGTACTCGGGCCCGTTCTGCCGCCGGGATCTCGTCCAAAATAGCACTGATCATGGAGAGGTTGGTCGGGCAGATATCTGGGCACCAGGTGTAACCGAAATAGAGCAGCACCACACTGCCACGAAAATCCTTGAGGCTTACTTCACCCCGATAGGAGTCAAAACTAAAATCACCACCCTGGGGTGTGGCCTGTAGCGGAATGGCCGCGTGCTTTTCAGCCTGAGGCTGCCAGAACAGCAACATCCAAACCAAGGCAATTGCAAGTGTCAAACTAACTACGATGAGTACCGGTCTTTGCATCACTGAACTTCATTCTGAACATTCAAAATCGCCAGACACTCATCCATCAGCTGATTGTAGCTACCCAGGTGCAGCTGCAGCTGATTGTATTCCTCCAATAACTCACGCCTGCCCAACTCAGGATTTTCCTGCTCCCGCTCGATCATTGCCATGACATAGTTTTCACCGGCATGTAGATTTCTGGTTTTACGGCGCAGACTATCCGCAAGAAAATGGGCTCTCATCTCATTGAAACGATCGCCTCGATGCATGATGATCAATCGCTCCAGGTCACGCTCCGAATGGCTGATGCTGCGTTCGATGGCATGTATCTGTCGAACGTCAAACTCGACTCGCGAACGCACCTTCCTGAGCTGAACTCTCAATTGAGGGGCCAGGGCTTTCATCTCATCAAGCTTGGCTTGCAATTGCTCGACATTCGAATCAACCAGCTGTTGAAACTCAGCCGCTTGCACAGTCGATACCAGCGAGAAGATGAGTAGCAGTAGCGTTATTGAAACCGACTGCAATGAAGCAGATCGGTGGTGTTTGGATTTGCAGGTATAAATATTCATCGGTATCGAAAACTCAAAATCTAGATTTCTACAAGATCGCCCTTTTTCTCCAACCATTTTTTCCGATCAGATGCCCGTTTTTTGGCTAACATCATATCCATGACTTTATTGGTGCTGTCACCGGTCTCTACCGTCAGTTGGATCAACCTCCGGGTATCCGGATGGATGGTGGTCTCACGGAGCTGCATCGGGTTCATTTCACCCAGGCCTTTAAAGCGCTGCACATTGACCTTGCCCTTCAGTTTTTCCGCCTCGATCCGATCCAGAACCCCCTCTTTCTCGGAGTCATCCAGGGCGTAAAAAACCCGCTTGCCCACATCGATTCGGTAGAGTGGCGGCATAGCGATATAGACATGTCCCTGCTCAACCAGTTGCCTGAAATGTTTCAGAAACAAGGCACACAGCAGGGTTGCAATGTGCAGTCCATCTGAGTCCGCATCGGCCAAAATACAGACTTTGCCGAACCTTAATCCGGACAGATCACTGCTGCCCGGCTCCACACCGATTGCCACAGAGATGTCATGTACCTCCTGGGAGGCCAGCACATCGGCCGGATCCACTTCCCAGGTGTTGAGAATCTTACCCCGCAACGGCATGATCGCCTGGTATTCACGGTCCCGTGCCTGTTTGGCGGAACCGCCGGCCGAGTCACCCTCCACCAGAAACAGCTCGCTGCGGGTTGGATCCACCGCACTGCAGTCTGCCAGCTTACCCGGCAGCGCCGGCCCCTGGGTCACCTTCTTCCTGGCCACCTTGCGACCGGCCCGCATCCGTCCCTGAGCCGAGGTGATCGCCAGCTCGGCGATGCGCTCGCCAGCCTCGGTATGCTGGTTCAGCCATAGACTGAATGAGTCTTTGACCACACCGGATACGAATGCCGCGCACTCCCTGGAGGATAGACGCTCTTTGGTTTGACCGGAAAATTGCGGGTCCTGGAGTTTGACAGAGAGCACATATGAGACCTTGTTCCAGACATCTTCAGGCGTTAATTTCACACCCCGGGGGAGTAGATTACGGAATTCGCAGAACTCCCTCACCGCATCGGTGAGGCCGGTTCTCAGGCCATTCACGTGGGTTCCCCCCTGGGCGGTGGGAATCAGATTGACATAACTTTCGGTCACCGGTTCGCCGGTTTCAGGCAGCCAGACAAGCGCCCAGGCCGCCGCCTCCCGGTTGCCCGCCATTTCACCGATGAAGGCGTCATCGGGAATCCGCTCGGCCTCTTCAAGGGCATCCAGAAGATAGTCCCTTAATCCATCCTCATAGAGCCAGGTCTCCTTGTCACCACTCTTTTCGTCGTGGAAGGTGACTTTAAGACCGGGACAGAGCACCGCCTTGGCCCGCAGCACATGACGCAATTGACGAATGGAAAATCTAACACTGTCGAAATACTGCTCATCCGGCCAGAAGCGTACCCGTGTACCGGTATTGCTGCGCCCGACCTTGCCGACCTCTTCCAGATCCGAGATCTTCTCGCCACCGGCAAAGGCGATGTTGTACTCCTTGGAACCGCGCTTTACCCACACCTCAAGGTGTTTCGACAGGGCATTGACGACAGAGACACCGACACCGTGCAGGCCGCCGGAAAACTGGTAACTCTTGTTGGAGAATTTGCCGCCCGCATGGAGCTTGGTCAAAATAACCTCCACACCGGGCACCCCCTGTTGTGGATGCACATCAACCGGCATGCCGCGACCGTCATCGACCACTTGCAGGGATCCATCCTCAAACAGGGTGACCTCGATCGTCTTGGCAAATCCGGCTACGGCCTCATCAACACTGTTGTCGATCACCTCCTGCGCCAGATGGTTCGGGCGGGAGGTGTCAGTGTACATCCCCGGTCTTTTGCGAACCGGCTCAAGACCACTGAGTACTTCGATATCAGAAGCGTCGTAACTGCCACTCATATTGGGTTATCAATCCTATTACAAACTGTTGACACCGCGGGGAGTTTACACATCTGGGCTTTGGCTGGCGAGTCCATCGACGCCCTTGAGAGCGAAAATCCACCCGACCTGATCAGACTCTTTCGTGCTATCCATCTGAATGAGTTCCAGATTATCATTGACCCCCCTATCTGGGGTGGGTTAGTTTTACAGACTGTAATCTTAAAATAAACGATCTGCACTGCATCAGCCGACCCTAGTTACCGTGCCCAGAAAACCGAAAACACCGACCTTTGAAGAAGCCTTGAAAGAGCTTGAGAGCCTGGTTGAAACCCTGGAACAGGGCGATCAATCCCTCGAGGAGTCCCTGAAATCATTTGAACGGGGCGTCTCATTGACCCGACTCTGTCAGGAGGCCCTTAAGGAAGCTGAGCAGAAAGTTCAGATTCTCAGTGGAGAGCAACAGACATCCGAACTGGAATCTTTCTCAAATGACAGTGAATAACCCACTGGAAGCCTACATCAAACAGTGCAAACAGCGGGTTGAGGCAACACTCGATCAACGCCTGCCTGCTGAATCCACCCTGCCCGCCCACCTGCATCAGGCGATGCGCTACAGCTGCCTCAATGGCGGTAAGCGGGTGCGTCCCCTGTTGGTCTACGCCACTGGTCAAGCACTGGGTCTGCCACTGGAGTCGCTCGACGGGCCAGCCTGTGCCATCGAGCTGGTGCATGTCTACTCCCTGGTCCACGATGACCTGCCGGCTATGGATGATGACGATTTGCGGCGCAACCGTCCCACCTGCCACAAGGCGTTTGATGAGGCGACCGCCATTCTGGTAGGGGATGCCTTGCAGACCCTCGCCTTTCAAGTGCTCTGCTGCGACCCGAAGATCCCCGCCGATGCACAGACCCGCTTGGCGATGGTGGAGACCCTGGCCAGGGCCAGTGGATCCCGAGGCATGGCTGGCGGTCAGGCCATCGACCTGCAGGCCGTAGGCCAGGAGCTCAATCTTGCTGAGCTGGAGAATCTGCACATTCATAAAACCGGCGCACTGATTCGTGCGGCGGTTCGCATGGGCGCTCAACTGAGCCCCAAAGCCAGTAAAACTCAGGTATCCCACCTGGACCGATATGCCAAATGCATCGGTCTGGCATTCCAGATCCAGGACGATATTCTGGATGTGGAGGGAGATCCGAAAACCCTGGGTAAGACCAAAGGCAAGGATCTGGCCCAGGAAAAACCCACCTATCCCTCGATCATGGGTCTGAAAGACGCCAAAGAGAAAGCCTCGGGATTGATCGAGGAAGCCTTGAAGAATCTTGAGATTTTTTCTGATGAAGCAGATCCCCTGCGCTGGATCGCAAACTACATTATCGACCGAACCTACTGACCGAATCCTACCCTCCGAGAATTGACTCGAACCCTTGATTCTGGAGATAATTTGTTGTTCGACACGGCGGCATTGGGCTCCGAGGTGGTTGCACCGGCCCCGATAACCGTCTGATACCAAGGTAATAAATACCTGACGTTCTCCCTGTTGTCCCTACCCGGCGGCGGGGATAACCTCGGAACAATACGATTAGACTAGCGGTCCACACCCAATATATGGCTGGACAGGAAACACCGAAATGCTCGATAAAACACCAGTTAATGGTTCACAGATTGCCGATGTCCAGAACAGCGCCGATACACGTCAGATTGCCATTAACAAAGTAGGTATCAAAGACATAAGCCACCCAATGCGAATCAGGGACAGGAGTGAAGTCGAGCAACACACCATTGCCAACTTCAACATGTACGTCAACCTGCCCCACAACTTCAAGGGCACTCACATGTCCCGTTTCGTGGAGATCCTCAACAGCCACGAAACCGAAATCACCGTCGAGTCCTTCAAGGACATGCTGGCGGAGATGACCGAACGCCTGGAGGCGGAATCCGGCCATATCGAGATGAATTTCCCCTTCTTCATCAATAAAACCGCGCCAATCTCCGGGGTTAAGAGTCTGCTTGACTACGATGTCACCCTGATTGGTGAGATCCATGACGGCAAACCGATCATCGAAATCAAGGTTGTGGTACCGGTAACCAGCCTCTGCCCCTGTTCGAAAAAGATCTCAGACCGGGGGGCACACAACCAACGATCTCATGTCACCGTACAGGCCAGAACCAACGGTTTCATCTGGATTGAAGAGATCATCGACATTGTTGAGAAACAGGCCTCCTGCGAGCTGTTCGGCCTACTGAAACGCCCAGACGAGAAGTTTGTCACTGAAACCGCCTATGACAATCCGAAGTTTGTCGAAGACATAGTTCGGGACATCGCGGTTCAGTTTAACCGGGAGGATCGGATCAGTGCCTATGTGATTGAATCGGAAAACTTCGAGTCGATTCACAACCACTCAGCCTATGCCCTGATTGAACGGGATAAGACCACCGACCCAGTCTGACAGGCTGTTTATTGAGAGCGTTTAGAAACGCTTCTCAAGCACCAGCACATCCCCCTGGTCCTCCATCTTGACCCGGTTGAGAAAACTCATACCGAGCAATACCCGACCAGGCCCGGAGCCTTCGATGACGAAGCCTCTGACCCGGCGCAGTGTGATATCCCCCACTTGAACCCGATCCAGGGTCACCTCGTAGCCCTTGGTGACCCCGTTGGCGGTATTCACCAGGATCGGCTTGCCTTTATAGCGGTACTGGACGCCCAGACGCTTTGCCTGACCGGTATTCATCGCCACCGCTGTGGCGCCGGTATCGACCAGAAAATTCACAGTCAAGCCGTTGATGGTGCCCACGGTGGAGTAGGCGCCGGCCAGATCACGCCAGACTTTCGCCGTTACCTGTTCCGGCTTACTGAAATGACTGGATATATGCCCACCCAGCCGATAGGTATCACGCCTGCCATCCACTTCGATCACGGCCTGCTTACTGGAAGCGGAGATCAGCAACACCCCTTCCGGCGAAGGTTTGTTGATTTTCAGCAACCTTCTGACACCGTCGATGCTGACCATCGCCTTATCGGCAAACAGCGCCTCCACCACAATCCGCTCTACCCCAATAGCCGGTGAGGCAGTAAGAGAGAGCCAGAGCAGGCAGATCAGCAGACATCGGTTTGTCATTCAGAACCACTCCCATTGATTCAGTAGCGCCAGGCAGATAGCCGCAAAAACTCCGGCGATCAGATCATCCACCATAATGCCGAATCCGCCTTCCACCCGTTGATCGACCCAACGGATCGGCCAGGGTTTCACAATATCGAAAAAGCGGAACAGAATGAAACCGATCATCAGCCAGATCCAACCGCTGGGGGCAAATGTCATGGTCACCAGATAGCCGACGATCTCATCCCAGACGATACCCCCGTGATCATGCACACCCAGGTCACGGGAAGTCTGCTGACAGATCCAGATACCAAGCAGAAACGCCACAGCTGTAATGATTAGATAGTAGACCAGCGGCAGAGGTTGCATGAGCAAAAAGAACGGTATTCCGACCAGGGTGCCGAAAGTGCCCGGTGCTTTCGGGGCCAGCCCGAAGCCAAAACCGAACGCCAGCAGATGCACAGGATTAGCCATGCTGGGCAGATTGTATTGTTGTTCGCTACTCATTTTCAGCTAGTGGGCCATGCGGTTAATTCGACGACGCATTTTTAGCGCGATTTACTGAAGCAATTATTTTCTCGGCACTTTTTGTCCAACGAAATGGTTTAGCGCTGTATTTATTGTGGACTTTCACATATCG
>NZ_JBSYOP010000035.1:0-103723 GCF_058244685.1 Candidatus Thiodiazotropha sp. AKAK2
CTCTGGTTACCGACGTAACGAACGGCACCCTGATCCTGAATGGGGATGGAACCTTCAGTTATACCCACGACGGCTCGTCGAACTTGCTCGACGCCTTTACCTATCGGGTCACCGACAATGATGGCCAAACCAGTGATGCCTCAGTCTCGATTAGCGTAACCCCAGCTGTCGACGCCATACCAACGGCCAATGCTGACACCATCAGCCTGGCCGAGGGTGGTACAGCCACCACCCTGGTGGGTGGTTCAGCCACAGTATTGAACAACGACACCGGACTCGATGATACCCCGGTGACGGTCTCCCTGGTCACTGACGTAAATTACGGCACGTTGATGCTGAACAGCGACGGCACTTTCAGTTATACCCATGACGGCTCGAACAACCTCACAGACTCTTTTGTTTATCGTGTGACTGATAGTGGTGGTGATGCAAGTGAAACGACTGTGGTTATCAATGTCATCTCAAACAACAGTGCCCCGGTAGCCTCAGATCTCGCAATCACAGTATTGGAGAATGGCATCTACAGCGGCAATCTGCCACCGGCTCTTGATGACGATGGAAACAGGGTTATCTATCAATTGGAGACCATACCCACCCAGGGTAGCGTGACCGTTGAAGATGATGGCCGATTCAACTATAGCCCCGATGCGGATTACCATGGTCCGGACAGTTTTGTCTTCACTGTGCGTGATGCTAGTGGCAATGAGAACAGCTACCTGGTGGAGATTAGTGTAATCTCGGTCAATGATACGCCAGTCATTAGCAGTCATGGTGCCAGCGAACATGCAGTACTTAGCGTGGAGGAAAATTCAACCTTTGTCACCCAGATAACTGCAGACGATCCAGATAACGATACCCTCAGTTTCGCCATCGAAAGCGGGGCTGATCTGGGATTTTTCATGATCGATCCATTAAGTGGAGAGCTTCGATTTAGCGATGCTCCGGATGTAGAGAATCCAGTCGATGCGGATCAAGACAATCTGTATCAGATCAGGGTCTTGGTGTCGGATGGCAATGGCGGTACGGACAGTCAGCTACTTACCATTGAAGTTACCGATGTGGACGAGTTCGATGTTGGCCTGTTGATGGATATTGAACAGACGCCCGATATAATTAATCCAACTGATTCCCTCAGTGCTGGAGTCGGCATCACTGCCTGGGCGGAAGACCCCGACGCCAGTTCAAACAGGATCACATACAGTTTGGACGACAATTCCAATGGCCTATTCACAATCAATCCATCCACCGGTGTTGTGACCTTGGTTTCAGCCGTGGAGGACCTGGATACAACACAATATGAGATTACTGTACGCGCCACCAGCACAGATGGCTCCTACTCCTTGAAGAGTTTCAGCATCACCTTACACAGTTTGATCGAACCACCTCCAGAATCCGAGGAACCCTATCTGGACGATATCATTTACGATCTTGCACCATCAGAAACTACCCCGTCCGACCAGTCCCCACCTGATCACTCCATGGAGCCGACAGAACCGTTACCTGCATCAACCGTAGAAGATGCCCTATCCGATAGCACTCAAGATGTCGCTTTGTCTGATAAATTGATCCTGGTAGCAGATCCGCAACCGAGTGTAAGCGATACCGACAGACAGACCATAGATCGTTTCGATAAAAGTCTCTTTAATTCAGAAGGTCGAAACTCAAACAGCGATGGCTCTATGCGGATACAGGCCACAGCTACTTCTGCTGCTGAACTGCCACAGATTAATACTTTGAATAATGACCTGGTCGAGGTACCAGATACGATCTGGGAACTGCTCGATGCGATGAACCAGGAGATGTCAGACCACCGGACTGAGCAGACATCGAACGACGGCATCGTGCTTAAATCAGCGACTTTCGGCACTCTGACCTTGTCAGCCGGGTATGTCGCCTGGTTACTGCGCGCCGGTGTGTTATCAGCAAGTCTGTTATCGTTTTCACCACTGTGGCGACAGATCGATCCGCTGCCGGTCCTTTCGGCGAATGCCAAGCGGAACAGTGAAAGGCCAGAACATTCAGCGGAGGAGGATCCACAAGATAAAAGAGTGGCAAAGCTCTTTGACCGCAAAAAGACACCCAAATCCGGTCAAGCACCTCAATCCAGGATGGATGTATGAGTTTCAGAATCAGTCCGACGATCAAGATCACTTTTGGGTTAGTGTTGTTGACCTTGAGTATTCTTTTACTCGGACGACTTATCGGCGTCGTACCAGATGAAGACAAAACAGTACTGAAGGCAAGAAAACAGTTCTGTGAATCACTGGCTGTTCAGGTCTCCTCTGCCGCAAGCAAAAATGATTTGGAAATTCTACGTACAACCCTCGAGTCGGTTGTAGGGAGAAACGACGATATTCTCTCAGCCTCATTGAGTAACAACCGGGGTATATCCCTGGTTGTCGGTGATCACGAGAAACATTGGCTGAATGTGCCGCTGGACAAATCAACCTCCACCCATGTGCGGGTGCCAATCATGGCAAATCAGAACCGCTGGGGGACTCTGGAAGTTGCGTTTACCCCGCTGACCAAAGAGAGCGACCTCCCTATGGGTACCCTGGGCGGCTTGCTACTTTTTGTTGCCCTTACCGGCTTTGTCCTCTATCTAATCTTTATCAAGCGGACTCTGCGCGAGCTTGATCCCAAGGCAGTAATACCTGAACGTGTCCGTTCTGCATTCAACGCGCTCTCTGAGGGGCTGATTATCCTTGATGAGAAAGATCAGATCATACTGGCGAACGACTCCTTTACTGAAAAAATCGAAAAACAGGAAGATGCCTTGATCGGTCTTCGGGCGGATGAATTGGCATGGCGTAAAAGGGAGAAAGGCATCAAGGCGGATGTCTTTCCCTGGCGTACCAGTATGCTGAACATGGAACGCAAGACCGGAATTCCCATGCATCTGCAATTGGACAATAGATCCGAACGGACATTTTCGGTCAATACCGCACCCATCTTTGATGGTAAGGGCAAACCCCGTGGTGTGCTTGCAACCTTCGATGATATGACTGATCTGGAGAAAAAACACCGTGAACTCCAATCGACACTCGAGAAATTACGTACCTCCGAAAAGGCACTCAGAGACAAAACAGTGGAGCTCGAATTGCTGGCTACCAGGGATCCATTGACCGGCTGTTACAATCGACGCGCCTTTTTTGAAAAATACAATATCTTGTATGAGACCACTATAAAAGATAGAACCAGCCTGGTCTTCATGATGATCGATATCGATAATTTCAAACTGATTAACGACCAATATGGACATGCCAATGGCGATAAGGTAATCAAGTTCATTGCGGATACCCTGATAATCAACTCACGCCCAGAGGATGTCGTTGGACGATATGGCGGTGAAGAGTTTTCAATTGTAATGCCTCATGCAGACCGGGAAGAGGCGTTAGTACTGGCAGAGCGTTTGCGTAATGAGATCCAGCAGAAAGGCCACGACCTTTTCACCGACAAACGGACAGTCACCGCAAGTTTCGGTCTGGCGCCTCTGGTAGATAATATGGAAGACCAGTTGCAACTCATCAATCATGCCGACGATGCGCTCTATCTAGCCAAAGAGCAGGGGCGTAATCGGGTCGTTTTCTGGAATGATGATTTAACAATCACAGATCGAAAATCAAAACGGAATGAACAGAATCAGCCCCTTGTGATAACTGATGGTCAATCTGACAAGGTACTTCAGGGTGAGCTGCACAGGCTGGAGGATCTGGTACGAAATCTGGAATCAGAACTCGAATACAGTCGGGAAGAGATTAAACGTCGCGAAGGCAAGGATGAGCTCACAGGCCTACCGAACAAAATCATATTTTCCGATCGTATCCTACAGGTGCTAGCCAGATGTAAGCGCTACGAGACGTCAGCCGCTCTGGTCTCCATCGATATCGATGATTTTAGCAGTATCAATGAGGCTTTCGGTTTTACTATTGGGGATCGAATACTCAAGGTCATCTCATCAAGATTGGTCGATTCTTTAAGGATTACCGACACTGTCGCGGTTGTTGATGAACAGGATGATAAGGAGTCGTCCACGATCTCCCGTGTCAGTAACGATGAATTTGCTCTGATTCTGACTGACGTTACAGATATCGAATCGATCACCTGGGTTGTACGACGCATTCTGACCGGTTTAAAGAAACCAATCGAGATTAATGATCAGGAGTTGTTTGTCTCATTCAGCGTCGGTATTGCGCTCTTCCCACATGATGACGACACACCTGCCGGTTTGATGCAAAAGGCGGGTTCGGCCCGGTTTGCCGCAAAACGCGAGGTTGGCAGCAACAATATTCACTTCTTTTCATCAGATATCAACCGGAACGCCTATCACAAGGTGTGGCTAGAGAGCCAGCTGCATAAGGCGATCGTCCGCTCTCATTTTGAACTGGTCTATCAACCGAAATTCGACATTAAGAGCGGCGAGATAGTCTGTATGGAAGCCCTCGCCAGATGGCCTCATAAAAAGGTCGGATTAATCCCTCCGTCTGAGTTTATTCCAGTTGCCGAAAGTACCGGGCTGATCCATAAGCTGGGACTCTGGGTACTGCGACAAGCGATGCTGGATCTAAAACGTTGGCATGAAGCAGGATTTGATAAGTTAAAGGTTGCTGTCAATCTATCTGCTGTACAATTGCGTAAATCAAAATTAACACCAAAAGTTCTAGAGAGCTGTGAAGCAGTTGGTATGGATCCAAGGCACCTGGAGCTCGAGATAACGGAATCAGCATTGATGGAGAATATCAATAAAACCGCACCAGTACTGCAAGCCATGAGCGATGCTGGCATCCAATTCATACTGGACGACTTCGGCAAGGGTTTTTCGTCTCTGAGTTATCTCAGGACCCTACCGATTGATGCAATTAAGATAGACCACTCTTTTATCGAAGATACCCTACCAAGCGAATACGACCAGACCATCATCAACGGTATCATTTCTCTCGCCAGAGGCTTGCGATTAAAGGTAACCGCCGAAGGTATTGAAACCGAGAGTCAAAAAAAGGTCTTAAGCAGGCTGGGGTGTGATGAAATCCAAGGTGAGCTCTATTGTAAACCGGTGTCACACACCGAAGCCATCAACCTGCTGGAAATTTATAACGGTACAACAGATATGGAATAGCCGTTTGGTTCGATGCCGATGACTTTTTTCAGATCAGCTGAAGCAGACAATTCCTTCTTCGTACAATGCCTTCGACACGCACTTACCCCTGCCTGCAGAAGTGGCAACATGATCATTTTCGTATGACTATTGTTCACCGATTGCATTCTCAATGACGCAATACTATCCCATAAGAAATTGTTAGGTACCTAAGCTAACAGAGCTAATGCTCATCAAAATCAGTCTAGTAATGACAAGCACAACCAGTAACAATCAGATCGGTTCCATCAGCCAAACCATCATCAAGTTCTCTTGACGATACACTGATCGGTTGCTTACTTGATGGCTCTGCAAGCAACAGCAGTGCTATATCATGATCTTCATAGTAGTCAGGATGTATATATATGATTGATATCTCGTATCTCACCATCGCTACGATCAGATAAACTGAGACCTCCGATATAGACTTGAATATTGCCTGCAGATACAGATTCCACATAATGCGCGGCCGTTAGAACCCATTGCGCTCCAATCAAACTACCACCATAAAACTGTTCGTTATCAGTTTTACTTAAACAATGCTGTCATTCACAAATAAGCACTACTCTCTGCTGGGTTTCCGCCAATAATACGAGGATTGATGGAACCTATTCTGCTGCTGTACTCTGCCAATATCTGACTGGAACCGATTAACAACAGTGCAATTGTGAGACATTGAATTTATCGAATCATCTTTGTAAACCCCAAATTGACTATTGGAGTATCTATTGAATTATTTAGCCATGTATCTATCCAACAGCTAACTGTATCTTTATGTATCACTTTCTTCAGCCAAAATGTATAAAATGAATAATTGTAGAATACAGACCTTACACAAACGATACGCTTTCTGATTATTCAACAATCCAAACTTCTCTATGGCTGAGATGTTCTTACAATCAACGAAGTCCGTCTCCAAAACAGCATCACTCCAGAGTTGCTCTACCCCCCACTTCCAACAAATCCATACAGTAAAATACAATCGACATCCTCAGCCCCTAAATCAGATACCGCAAATAGTACCCTAGCAAAATTAAAGGTTTTTCAACTCCTGACGCTAACCTTCAATCCGGGGAGGGTAATAATTATGACTGTTTCAATCGATTTGCGTCAGGTCGTCTACGCTTTGGCCGACGCACTGGACCTGGTTGGGGTTGACGAGACTGCCCATGGTAAGCGGGTGGGTTACATGGCATTCAAGTGCGCCGAGATGATGGGTAAGGACAAGCAAGGTCGCGAACGCCTATTCCACATCGGCATGCTGCACGACTGCGGTGTCTCTTCCACGGAGGAACATACACACTTGGTTGAAGAGATGGTTTGGGAGGGGGCCGATGCCCACTCCGCGATCGGAGCAACCCTGCTTGAGAGCTTCTCCTATTTCCACGATTACGCCCAGGTCGTGCGTTACCACCATACACCCTGGGAGTCCCTGGTGGAGTGTGATGTCGACCCTGAAATCGCCCGAGACGCCAACCTGATCTTCATGGTGGACCGGGTCGATGCCCTCTCCGCGGTCCACTACGGCAAGGATCTGCTTCAGCAGACCGGGAATATCCGCAAGGCCATTCAGGAGTATGCCGGAACCCTGTTCAGTCCGGATCTGGTAGATCTTTTTGTGCAGGTGTCACACTCCGAGGCATTCTGGATGATGCTGGAACCACCCCACCTGCAGCGCTTTCTCTTCGACATGGAGCGATTCACAACCCCACAACCGGTCTCATTCGATAAACTGAAACAGCTGGCGCGAATTTTCGCCACCATCGTCGATGCCAAGAGCCACTTCACCTTCGAACACTCTGTCGGAGTTTCACGCCTGGCGCGCCACTTGGCCGAGCGTTCAAGTTTGGCTTCCGATACCTGCGAGCGCATCGAAGTGGCCGGACTGCTCCATGACCTGGGCAAGCTGCGGGTGCCGGATCAGGTTCTGGACAAACCGGGTCCTTTGGACGCCGACGACAAGCTGTTGCTCCACCGACACAGTTTTGAGACCTATCAGGTGCTGCGTGAGATTAAAGGGATCGAGGATATCGCCCTATGGGCCGCCTACCATCATGAGGCGCCGAATGGACAGGGATACCCCTTTCGTCGAACTGGTGAGGAGTTGACCCGGGAGGCCAGGATCATCGCAGTGGCCGATGTCTTTCAGGCACTTGCCCAGGACCGCCCCTATCGGGCCGCGATGGCGCTACAGAAGATTCTTGAGGTGATCGGAGAGATGGCCGAATCGGGCCAATTGGATGCCGATCTGGTCGAACTCGTAAAGGCGGAGCCGGAAGTGTGCTTAAAACTCGCCGTTTCTATATCTGAAGAAATCAGCCCTGAATAACCGGATGTTGGCGCTGAAATCCTCACCTATTATATAGGGTATCTCAAGCGAAAAAGCCGCTTTCCTCAGGCACCCTCAAGCCGCTAAGCATTCAACATCGGCGGCAATAATCATTTAATGTCGGCAACCCTGACCTGACCTCCCAATCAACTAAAAAAGTGGTATATTAGGGGGGTTTGCGCGGTTAGCTCAACTGGATTTTAACCCATCACTGTCATATCATCGCAACGGGTAATCGCCGTAACATTCACTGAGAGACGGGGTCACGACCGTAGGGGAACAGAACCAGAAATCACGCATTAATCTGTCCGGACGCGCGGGTCATTTAAATCACGAACCAACCTAGACCATCGAAATGAGATATTTTAGCTTTATCGCACTGCTGCTTCTGTTCTGGATCTCCTTGTCGGGGCATTTCGAACCCCTGCTGCTGGGATTGGGGGCAGTTTCGATTGCGCTCACGGCATTCCTATCCCACCGTATGAATATCATCGACCACGAGAGCTATCCGCTGCATCTCTCGTTAAAATTCCCTATCTATTACTACTATCTGTTCGGCGAGATCATCAAAGCAAATATCGACGTTATCAAACGGATCCTAAGCTGGGAAAAAACACCGATCAGTCCGCAGGTGATCGAGGTCCCTCAGTCGCAACTGACCGACCTTGGGACTGTGATTTATGCCAATTCCATTACCCTGACCCCTGGTACGGTCACGATCAAGCTATCGGATGAAAGCCTCACTGTGCATGCGCTCAGCAAAGAGGCAGCCGCCGAACTGGCGACCGGCACCATGTCGAAAGAGATTACCAACCGGGTTTTCAAAGAATAATGTATATAGTAGCTTCACTGGCAATCCTGGTCACCATGGGATTGGCCATCGCGCGCGCGCTCGCAGGGCCTACGACCTATGACCGTATTGCTGCGGTCAACATGCATGGCACCAAAACGGTGCTGTTGATTGCGGTTTTTGCTTTTCTATCCGGCAGAACCGATGTACTGGATATTGCGCTGGTCTATGCACTGATCAACTTCATTGGTGTCGTTGCCGCCCTCAAGCTGGTCGCACAGGGTAATTTTCACACCTCGGACAACCTCGATGGTAATGTGAAACAGGGAGAGCCGAAGTGATTATCGATATTCTCAGTTCGATCTTTCTGTTGGTTGGCGCCGGGCTCGGCATCATCGGTGGAATCGGTATTCACCGCTTTCCCGACTTCTATACCCGCCTGCACGCGATCGGAATAACCGATACCCTGAGTGCCTTGATGATTCTGCTAGGTCTTGCACTGCAGGCCGGCTGGAGTATTGCGGCCTTTAAACTGGCCCTGATCTTCGTGTTCCTCTTTTTTTCCAGCCCGACTGCTTCACATGCGCTGGCAAACGCAGCACAGCACAGCGGTCTCAAGCCCAAGCTCGATCAGAAATAGTCCGGGGGGAGTGAAAAATCATGATTGATGTTGTAGTCGATATTATTTTGCTCACCTTTCTGGCGACCACCTCCATTGCGATCATGCGCATCAACAATCTGTTTGCGATCGTGATGCTGTTCGGAATCTTCAGCCTGCTCTCTGCCGGCCTGTTCGTGGTGATGGATGCGCCTGATGTGGCCTTTACTGAAGCTGCTGTGGGTGCGGGTATCTCCACGGTCTTGATGTTGGCGACCCTGGCATTGGTCAAGCGAAAGAAAGAGCCCTACTACGACGAGGCACCTCAGACTCACACCGCATGGCTACCGCTGATCGTCGTGATAGTCACCGGCTCGGCACTGGTTTACGGCACCTGGGATATACCGAGCTTTGGCTCCCCTGATGCCCCGTCACAGACACACGTTGCACGTTTTTATCTTGAAAATTCGATGCTCGACACCGGGGTACCGAATACAGTAACCGCCGTACTGGCAAGTTATCGCGGCTTTGACACCCTGGGCGAAGTCACCGTGATCTTCACCGCCGCGGTGGCGGTACTGCTACTGATCGGCGGCAAGCGCCCGAAACCGGCGCTCAAAGCAAAGGATGAGGAGGCGCAAGATGAAGCCTAATCTGATCCTGCATGTCATAGCAAAGTTCATTATTCCGCTGATTCTCCTGTTTGCACTCTATGTCCAGTTTCATGGGGATTTCGGACCCGGCGGCGGCTTTCAGGCCGGGGTGATATTCAGTGCTGCTATCATCCTCTACAGCCTGGTTTTCGGACTCGAAAACGCGGAGAAGATTATCCCGCATCACTGGTTGCGCATCCTGGCATCACTCGGCGTGGTGATCTATGCCGGAGTGGGAATAGAGTCCCTGTTTTTAGGTGGCAACTATCTCGATTACACATTTCTGGGCAGCAATCAGATTGCCGGCCAGCACCTGGGCATCCTGCTGGTCGAACTGGGTGTCGGCATCACGGTGGCTTCGGCCATGTTGATCCTATTTTTTGCCTTCGCAGGCAGGGGCAGAGAGTAATGGAATTCTTTATTGGCCACTATAATTACTGGGTTGTGATCATCTTGATGATGGTCGGGCTCTACACGGTGATCAGCCGTGGCAATCTGGTGAAAAAAATCATCGGCCTGAACATCTTCCAGGTTTCGGTTTTTTTCCTCTATATCAGCCTGGGCACGGTGGAGGGAGGCGCCGCACCCATTATCGCTGAAGGCGTCAAAGTCTATTCAAACCCGCTACCCCATGTTCTGATCCTCACCGCCATCGTGGTTGGCGTGGCGACGACGGCACTGGCGCTGGCTTTGGTGGTACGTATCAAGGAAACCTACGGCACCATCGAAGAAGATGAAATTCATAATCTGGATCACTCGCTGTAATGGGAAATCATATAAGCCTGCTGCTGGTCATCGTACCGCTGATTGCCGCACCCCTGGTGGCCGTTTTACCCCGTGGCCGGTTGCCCTGGGCGGCCTCTTTTTTCGTTTCCGTCGTGTGTGCCGTGTTTGCCGGAATCCAACTCTGGTCGGTACTTCAAGGTGGGGTCATCAGTTATGAACTGGGTGGCTGGGCACCGCCATGGGGTATTGAGTATCGCATCGATGCAGTCAATGCCTTTGTCGCCCTGATCGTTGCGGTCATCGCTGCACTCACCCTCCCCTATGCACTGCACAGTGTGGAACGGGAGATTCCCGAAGAGAAGATACCGACATTTTACAGTGCCCTGCTACTCTGTCTGACCGGCCTGCTCGGTATCACCCAGACCGGTGACATCTTCAATGTCTTCGTCTTCCTGGAGATCTCATCACTCTCCTCCTATGCACTGATCAGCCTCGGGAAAAGCCGACAGGCGTTCACATCCTCCTATCAATACCTGATCATGGGTACCATCGGCGCCACCTTCTACCTGATCGGGGTGGGCCTGCTCTATTCGCAGACCGGTACACTGAACATGCAGGATATGGCGAATATCCTGCCCTCCGTACTGCACCTTAATACCGTGGAAACCGGCTTTACTTTCATCATGGTCGGTATCGCCCTGAAACTGGCACTGTTCCCCCTGCACCTCTGGCTGCCGAACGCCTACACCTACGCTCCCTCGGTGGTCACCGTTTTTCTTGCCGCAACGGCCACCAAAGTCGCCGTGTATGTGATGCTGCGCATACTGTTCACCGTTTTCCCGCAGACCTTCACCATAGCCACTCCTGCCGATGAGCTATTTATCGTTGCAGGCATGGCCGGCGTGATCATCGCCTCGGTATATGCCATCTACCAGAAAAACATCAAACGACTGTTGGCCTACTCCAGTGTGGCTCAAATCGGTTACATGGTTCTGGGGATCGGATTTGCCACGGCAACCGGTCTGATGGCGACCCTGATTCATCTGTTCAACCATGCCCTGATGAAAGGCGCGCTGTTCATGGCCATTGGCGCCATCATCTACCGCATCGACTCATGCCGTCTTGATCAGATCCACGGCCTTGGCCGGGCAATGCCCTGGACATTCGGCGCGATTGTCCTCGGCGGCCTGAGTCTGATCGGGGTGCCTGGCACTGCCGGGTTTATCAGCAAATGGTACCTGGTGACGGCTGCCCTGGAGCAGTCCGCCTGGCTGCCGGTCGCTGTAATTCTGATCGGCTCCCTACTGGCCGTTGTTTATATGGGCAAATTGATTGAAGCGCTCTATTTCAAACCCGTAACCGATAACGGCAAGGTCGTGACCGAGGCACCGTTAATGTTACTCATGCCGACCTGGTGCCTGGTGCTCGCCAACATCTATTTCGGCCTGGATACAGACCTGACGGTGGGGGTTGCTGAACAAGCCGCTGCAATTCTCGGGGGGATGAAACCATGAGTGCCGAGACATTGTTGCTGACGATCCTGCTGCTGCCACTGGCGGGGGCAGCCGGCATAATCATCACCCGCCACAACCCCGATGTCAGGGAGGGGGTAACCCTGCTCTGTTCGGCATTGATTGCCGTGCTGGTAGTCGTGCTGGCGAACCGCTTCATGGGTGGCGAGACGTTTGCCCTGACCCTGATCGAGCCGATACCCGGCATTGCCATTAGCTTCAAAATCGAGGCGTTAGGCATGCTGTTCGCACTGATTGCCGGCATTCTCTGGCTGGTCACCTCGATCTATGCCATCGGTTATATGCGCGGCCACAACGAACAGAATCAAACCCGGTTCTTCGCAGCCTTCGCAGTCTCTATCGCCGCAACCATGGGTATCGCCTTCTCCGCCAACCTGTTTACCCTGTTCCTATTTTACGAGCTGCTGACCCTCTCGACCTATCCGCTGGTCACCCATGCCGGCACCCCGGAAGCGAAGCAGGGTGGACGGGTCTATCTCGGTATTCTGCTGGGAACATCGATCGCGCTGTTCCTGCTCGGCATACTGGTGACCTGGTCGCTGACCGGCCGCGTCGACTTCGAACCGGGTGGTATTCTCTCCGGCCATATCGATCCCGCCTGGGCCGGTCTGCTCTATGCGCTGTTCCTGTTCGGTATCGGCAAAGCCGCCGTGATGCCTTTTCACCGCTGGTTACCTGCGGCGATGGTGGCACCCACTCCGGTCAGCGCCCTGCTGCATGCGGTCGCTGTGGTCAAGGCCGGTGTCTTCACCATGCTCAAGGTGACGATCTACATCTTTGGCAGTGATTTCATCCTCTCCAATGATGTCACCGGCGGCCTGATCTGGGTAGCCGCCGCCACCATATTGATCGCCTCCATGGTTGCGATGACCAAGGACAACCTGAAGGCGCGGCTGGCCTACTCCACCGTCAGCCAGCTGAGTTACATCGTTCTGGGGGCGATGTTGGCCAGCAAAGCGGGCCTGATCGGCGCCTCGATGCATATTGCGATGCACGCCTTTGCCAAGATCACCCTGTTCTTCGCTGCTGGCGCAATCTTCGTCGCCTGGCATAAAAAGAAGGTCAGCGAACTGAACGGACTGGGACGCGCCATGCCCGTCACCTTTACCGCCTTTTTTATCGGCACCCTGAGTATCATCGGCCTACCGCCTTTCGGTGGCATGTGGAGTAAGTGGTACCTGGCTCTGGGTGCGGTCGAAACCACTCAGCTGTTACTGCTCGCCGTGCTGATGATCAGCTCGCTGCTCAACATCATCTATCTGCTGCCGATCCCGATCCGGGGATTCTTCAGTAAACCGGAAAGCGGCGAACACTACACAGAGATCGCGGAAGCACCGAAGTCGATACTGCTGGCGATGGTGATCACATCGACCGCCTGCATCATCCTCTTCTTCTACCCAGATCCCTTCTATCGACTGGCGAGTTTAGCTGTCGGAGGCTACTGACATGTCAGATGAAAAAGAGAAAATCCATATCTTTGACCGGCAGGAGAATGTTGATCGCCTGCTCAAAGGATTCTATGCCATTTGCATTCTGTTAGTCGTGCTCGACCTGGTCCTGCACCGCCACATCGGCTTTGCCTGGGAGAAACTGCCGGCCTTTTATGCCGTTTACGGTTTTGTCGCCTGCGTTCTGCTGGTCGTGATTGCCAAGAAAATGCGTAATGTCCTGATGCGTGGGGAAGATTATTACGATGAGTGAGCTACCTCCGTTCCTGCTCTTTTTTGCTGCCGCACTGCTGGCTGCATTTACCCGCGGTCTGCCGCGGCAGCTGATACTGCTGGCTACGCCGGTGGTGACCGGGCTCTATCTCTGGCAGGGCATCAACCCCGGCACCGATGTCGCCTACAGCGTGATGGGTTATGAGCTGAGCATCCTGCGCGCAGACAAGCTCAGTCTGCTGTTCGGTTATCTGTTCTGTATCGCCAGTTTCTTTGGCGCCATCTACGCCCTGCATGTGGAGGATACAAAACAGCATATTGCCGGCATGACGTATGCGGGCAGCGCGCTTGGCGCGGTCTTTTCCGGCGACCTGATTACCCTGTTCATTTTCTGGGAGCTGCTGGCCATCAGCTCCGTGTTTCTGATCTGGGCACGAGGCACGGAACGGGCATTGAAGGCCGGCATGCGCTACCTGGTCTACCAGGTTCTGTCAGGGGTACTGCTGCTGGCCGGTGCACTGGTCTACTACCACCAGACAGGTACACTGGAATTCAATCACATCGGCCTGGATGTGGGTGTGGCCGGCTGGTTGATCTTCATCGCCTTCGGCATCAAATGCGCCTTTCCGTTCCTCCACACCTGGCTTACCGATGGCTATCCCGAAGCAACCGTGACCGGCACGGTTTTTCTCTCCGCTTTCACCACCAAGGTCGCCGTCTACTCCCTGGCCAGAGGCTTTGCCGGTGAAGAGATTCTGGTCTATATCGGCGTCACCATGGCCTGCTTCCCGATCTTCTATGCGGTAATCGAAAATGATCTGCGCCGGGTACTGGCCTACAGTCTGATCAACCAGGTCGGCTTCATGGTAACCGGTATCGGAATCGGCACCGCACTGGCACTGAACGGCGCCGTCGCTCACGCATTCAGTGATGTGATCTTTAAAGGTTTGCTGTTCATGAGCATGGGCGCGGTACTCTACCGGGTCGGCAACATCAATGGCTCTGACCTGGGCGGACTCTACAAATCGATGCCCAAAACCACCGCACTCTGTGTGATCGGTGCACTCTCCATCTCCGCATTCCCACTGTTCAGTGGCTTTGTCAGTAAGTCGATGGTGATGACCGCACTGATGCAGGAGAACCATGGTTATTTCTGGCTGCTGATGCTGTTCGCCTCGGCCGGTGTATTCCATCACGCGGGCATCAAGATCCCCTATTTTGCCTTCTTCCACCACGATTCCGGCATACGCACCCAAGAGGCGCCGACGAACATGCTGGTCGCCATGAGCGTGGCCGCATTTCTCTGTCTCTTTATCGGCATGCAACCGCAGTATCTCTATGCGTTGCTACCCTGGGAAGTCGACTACTGGCCCTATGACCTGACCCATGTACTGGCGCAGACACAGTTGCTGTTCTTCTCCGCCCTGGCGTTTGTCTGGCTCAATAAACAGGGGCTCTACCCACCGGAACTGCACTCGGTCAACCTGGATGCGGAGTGGTTCTATCGCAGATTGATTCCTGCCGGCACCCATCGAACCGTGAATTTTCTGCAGCGGGCAAAAGCGTCGATGGTGACAACGGTTACGAATCAAATACAGGGCATGCAAGAGCAGTTCGGCAAATCCCCGCTGGCCAAATATCACCTATCGGAGAGTTGGCCGACCGGCAGCATGGTGTTCTGGATTTCAATCATCCTTGCTTTCCTGTTGCTGGATATCTTCAGCTTGGGTCCGCTGGCCTGAGGCGATTACCGATTCACACGTGGGGGTTGAATGCCAGATTCATCCCCCGCTCGTGTGTGACAAGGTAGGCCGTTCCAGCCAGCGACTCAAAACACCGCCTTTTGTCCATCAAATGATTACCATGGCGCTGCGCAGTTGGAGCCATCTCTGCTGGCGCTGTCCATGCGCTGGCTGACGGCAACTTGTTTGCTCTCAGGCATACTCAAAATCTGCCAGCACAAGTGGTGATACATCGGCATCGTAGTCCACCTTTGAAACACCAAAGCCGAACAGCTTGAGAAAGTCGGCATTGTAGCCGGCAATGTCCGTCATCGCTTCAACGTTGTCAGTGGTTACCTGCGACCAGACAGTCTCCACCTCGGTCTGCAGTTGCGGGTCCAGCTCTTTTTCATCCATACGCAGACGGTTGGCATCATCCACGCGCGGGGTATCGGAGTAGAGACCTTCGGTGAATAAGCGCTGAGCCTGCTCAATACAGCCTTCATGAGTACCCTGCGCCTTCATCAATTTGAATAGAATCGACATGTAGAGAGGCATCACCGGTATGGCGGAGCTTGCCTGGGTTACCAATGCTTTAAGCACGGCCACTTGAGCTTGCCCCTGGATCGGAGCCAGCTGCTTGTTGAGCTCGTTGGCAGTGCGATCCAAGTCCTCTTTTGCCCGGCCGATCGTGGCATGGCCGTAGATCGGCCAGGTGATCTTATCTCCCAAATAGGTATAAGCGGTGGTTTGCACCCCTTCAGCCAGCAGATCGGCCGCTGCCAGTGCCTGCAGCCACATCGCCCAATCCGCACCACCCATCACTTTGACGGTCGCCTCGATCTCCTCATCGGTGGCTGGATCTATGGTGACCTCTCCCACCTGGAGCGTATCGGTATTCAGGTTTTTCGCGGTATGGGGTTTTCCTATCGTCTTCAGTACGGAGCTATGGAGTTCACCGGTCTTGGGATCGGTTCGCTTGGGCGAGGCCAGGCTGTAAACCACCAGGTCGATTTTCCCCATTTCGGCTTTGATGGTCTCGACCACTCGGTCTTTCATCTCATCCGAGAAAGCATCGCCATTGAAGCTTTTGCTGTAGAGCCCCTCCGCCTTGGCCTTCTCCTCAAACGCAGCCGCATTATAAAAACCTGCCGTGCCGGTGCGCTTTTCACTGCCCGGCTTTTCATAGAACACTCCCAGAGTATTGGCGCCATAGCCAAATGCTGCTGTGATGCGTGTCGCCAGGCCATAGCCGGTTGACGCACCGATAATCAATACATTTTCAGGCCCCCGGCCAGCCGGAATAGCGGAACCTTTGATGTAATCAATCTGTTCCTGGACATTGGCTGCACAGCCAGTTGGGTGGGCATTGGTACAAATGAACCCACGAACTCTGGGTTTGATGATCATAGAATCAACCTTTTGATATTCGAACGCGGCCAGGAGCAGACCCGGCAAAAGCGGCCTATTATAGTCGTGGGGAGCAGGAAGATTAAACGTTATTGACCCGGTGACCAAAGAATTCACATTCAGCCACAGTGAGCCTGCCGAGTTACCGTCCGACGACGTTGATCCCGGATTTCGTCATTAGCACCTGATAGCGATTAGACAGACAATTCAGCCTGCCCTCATCATGTTTCGGTGTCTATCCAGATGGTCAGTGAAATCACTTACCGTCAGCGGTTGGCTGAAGTAGTAACCCTGGGCATAGTCACAGCCGCTGTTGCGCAGGAATTGCCATTGCGCCTCTGTCTCCACCCCCTCAGCCACTACCTTGAGGCCAAGATGATGGGCCATGGCGATAATCGCTTCACACAGGGCGGCATCTTCAGGGTCGGTGGTCACATCCCTGACAAATGATCGGTCGATCTTGATCTTGTCCACAGGAAAGCGTTTGAGGTAACTCAGCGATGAGTAGCCGGTGCCGAAATCGTCAATGGAGATACTGATACCCTGTTTACGCAGTTCTCCCAACCGAACACCCGGCTCCCGATGTTCGTTCAGAAAGACGCTCTCGGTAATCTCAAGAAAGAGCCTGGAGGTAAGATGTTGATTGTCTTTCAGAAGATCGGCCATTTTTCCGAGAAATCCCTCGTACTGGAACTGCACCGTGGAGACGTTGACCGAGAGCAGATCCATCTTCAGTCCCGCCTGATCCCATAGTTTGAGATCCAATGTGGCTTGCTGCAGCACCCAATCCCCTATGGGCACAATCAGCCCGCTCTCCTCCGCCACCGGGATGAACTCATCCGGCCGCACACGCCCACGCTCAGGTGAATCCCATCGAATCAATGCCTCAGCACCCACAATCTGGCCATCTGCGATATCCACAATAGGCTGGTAGTGCAGCAGGAACTCATCATTCCGAATTGCATTTCGCAGAGCCGCCCCCATTGAAATTCGACCCTCCGCTTCACGATTCATCTCCCAGGTAAAGAAGCGGTAGGTATTGCGTCCATCCTCCTTGGCCTGGTACATGGCGGTGTCAGCATTCTGTAGTAACATGCCCGTGTCACTGCCGTCCTGCGGATAGATCGTAATACCGATACTGGCGGAGACATGGGTTTCCTGGGCCGCCAGATCGAATGGTCGTGACAACTCATTCAGTATCGAGGCGGCCACTCTGGCAACCGATTGCCCCTCACTGATGGCGGGCAGAATGACGGTAAACTCATCCCCCCCCAGCCGGGATACCGTATCCATCTCTCTGACGCACAACCGCAGCCTGCGTGCCGCCTCCTGCAGCAGTTGATCGCCTGTGGCATGCCCCAAGGCATCGTTGACATACTTGAAACGATCCAGATCGATAAACAGCAGGGCAACCATGGTTTGTTGCCGCTGTGCATAGGCCAGCGCATGATCCAACCTGTCGAGGAAGAGATTACGGTTCGAAAGACCGGTCAGCGAGTCGAAATTGGCCTGCTGCCAGATCTGATCCTCATAATCCTTGCGCTCCTCGAGGCGTTGGTAGCTGCGCCTGGCATAAAAACCGATGGCACTGAGACCCGCCAGCCAGATCAACCCCAGACCCATTGAGATCTCCCGCTTTTGCACGGCAGCCGTGGCGAAATAGTCCTTCATCGGCACAGATATTCCCACACCACCGCGGACATCCCCCACCTGGTAGCCCTGTTTAAGGTGACACTTGAGGCAACCCTTCTGGGTCTGCATGGGACGAATCAGGCGCAAGTATGGCTCACCGTCAATATCAGTAAGCTCGAACTGCTCTTTCTCACCTCGTTCGAAAGACTTCAAGGCCGCCCATTCCCAGTCGTCCGGAGCATTGTCCGGATTGAGCGGTTTGATGCTGGTGATTCTCCCTCTGACACCATAGAGGTCAGCGTAATCGTCCATCATCTGACGCAGCATGAAGGCCGGATTCATCAAGGTCAGTTGACGACCGGAAGGTGTCACCAGATCGCGTTCAGGAATGTGCCTCAGGTGGGGACTTGGCTGGGTACGCTCTGTTACGGGTACGTAGACACCCCCATGGGTGGTTGCCCAGACCCGGAACGCCTGATCCTTGTTGAAATTGTCGATCGCCTCCTGGCGCGCCAGCTCCTGCATTTCCGCATCCTCATTGTTCAACGCCCAGAGGAGCAGCAACAGCACCATCAGTGTCCAACCGAAAAAGACCAGCCAAAGCTGTACCCTTAACCTGGCTTTATCGCTGTGAACATGTGGAAATGTTTGAATCATAGAGCTTCCCAATCCATTTGGATCAACTCGGATTTAGATTATGAATATTACTAGCCACTGAATATAGCGGCAGGTATCGTATTATTCTTAAATTGATCGTTTAATTGTACGGCCTAGGAAACAGAGGTAAGAAATAGGAATTTAACACCCTGCGGCACCTAATAACCCGGCAGCTAAATTTGACGGCACGCTGCAGAAACCCATGCTCAACGGCAATGGATGCGTCCACCAGTTCCAGGTGAATTGATATGAACCCCTGATTGTGCCCCTGTATCGTATCGCTGGGAATGATGTAACCCCGATCTCACCGGCCAGCCCTGACGACTTTTTGAAAATCGGACAGGCCAAAATGCGAATGAGTCTCCTTCTAAGACTCACTCTTGATCTGGGTCATTCTACTTATCGATGCAATCAAGAGTTTTAACTCGCGGCCGATTGTATTCTATGTGCACCCAATCACCAGGCTTGCACCAAGCCCCGATATGTTCAACAGCGACGTCAAACTTTCCCTACTCGTCCGTTTCCTGCGGCTGCGGAATCCCCGAAGAGAACCTGACACGGGTATTCGAGCCTTTCTTCACCACCAAGGATGTTGGCAAAGGTACCGGCCAGGGCCTTGCTTTGGCTTATCGCGCCATCGTGGAACAACATAAAGGTAAGCTTGAAGTCGACAGCCAGCTGCAACGGGGCACGATATTTACGATTCGCCTACCCAGGTAGGCCACAAAGTCTAAGCTCAACAGCATCGGCAGCTAAGACGCTGGACCTTCAACCCGGAAGCAGACTCAATCTGCCGATTTACCCCTCGCTGTAAATATGAGATGGCACAGGCGCTACCGCCATAGTCCGGCCACTTGATGAGTTCTATCGGCAGATAATACAGCTGGCTTCAACAAACCCATTGCTTGAAGCATCAGGGATGGTGTGGCTATGCACTATCCCTCCTTTGCAGTAACTACTATCGATAAGATAACCACAGGTCACCGATATGTTACTCAACCAGGTAAAAATGGATGGAAAGCGCTTTCTTGTCACCCTGAGGGAGGCAATCAAGTTCTCAGCACTACCGCTGAACTCATGATTGCTCCATGATTCATCGGCTCGGAAGTATCAGTGATGCGGATGAGAATATCGATCGCTCTCAGCTCCACCTTGTTAGGGCCTGTTAACACTAATACAGTGTGTCCTCGTATTGTCGTTACTGGCAAATGGGAGCCGTCTACTCAATCCTTGCGGATAGCCAGTCTTACTGACAATAAACCAACGCATTTCCAAGTTCCATCTTATGTTACAGCATAGGCTTGAAGCATAAGCCTTTAAACCTATCACTCAGGTTCTTTGATAGTTTGCCCTGCAGGGAATTACATTTCGAATTCCTCCGCTGGGGTTTTCTACATCCCCTTTGTAGCGCGGTAGAATAATGACATGTAAATGGTCTATGCTTCTTCCCGCTTCTCGTCCGTCGTTATTACCGATCGTGTAGGCATTCGGCTTGTCTAATAAGAAGGGCAATCGTAAAACAGTTTCAATATGATCCTTAGGGCGATTTTGCAGATAACGTCGGTTAAGCATATTTTGATAAAGCTCTATCATATCAGTTGTTTCAACAACATGTTTCACGCCTTTAATCGCATCGAAATAATCCTCCTGCTCGGAATCATTTAGATGAAAAATAGATGCGATATGCCTGCGTGGGATCACCAGGGCATGACCGGGATTGACTGGATTTGTATCAAAGATACCAACAAAAGATCTGTTCTCGAAAATAAAAGGGTCGGCTGTCTGATTAGTTACCTTACAAAAGTAACAGTTTTGTTCTGCTGAAAGGGTCATAGTGGAATCTTTTATAATAATTTGATGATTGGTTTTTACAGAATTCAAAGCAATCGCGCCAATTCAGCGGAAGATAATTTGAAACCTGTCAGTAATTCAGAATGCAATCTTATTTGATATCAAAATAAACTGTAAATACTTCGCCCATCCACAACCCCATGTTCTTCGACTGAAACAACACTATACCACTCTCTATTCAGCCAATTACACTCTATCAAGCCACAGACAGTAAAATTGGATGCAAATACAATTGTTGCACTGAACAAAATCAGGTTAGGCGGCCTATCGCCTTCCCAGAGTACGGCGTCACAGCCTACCTGATAAACCCCAAAGAACGATTCAATAGTAACTACAAATACAAAGCTACCATCAATTTTGATGGATACACATACAATGTGTTGCACTGACACTGCATAAATAACCTTTATTCTTCCATTAAAATAAAAAACGAATTCCATGGTCGAATTAATCCATGATCAAAGCTTATTCGCAACGCCTTATGCCTCCTTACTCGGGATTGGTGCAGATCGTCGAGTCCGAAACTGCCAGGGCGCTGACGCTCGACGTCCGCAGCTGGGAGATCCACTTTCTCTACGATGCCGAAGTCAATTTGAATAAAGCCGGACAAACCGGGCGAAGGCGATTTATTCGGGTTCAAACTCTGGAGCATGAGGCACTGCGCACGATCGCAGAAACAGGATCCTTGCATGGCACAGCCATAGACGACAGGATCGTTCAATTGGCTGAGTTCCTTGTTAATGCGGACTACCCGTTTCCTTCTGACGATCTGTATGAATACTGGATTCTTGACCCGAAAGACGATTCACCCTTAGCACTGGTTTTCAGCTGCAACAACCCTGACAATTTCAGTAACTTTCCAACCAAAACAGATTGGAGAGCACTACCTGCCGCCGTGATGCCAATCGAGTATACGGAATCTGAGAAACAGAATAAGAATCCGCCAGTAAACTACAGAGTTGAACAGATGGTAACCAAAAGAGCCGGTTACTCTCCAAAAGCAAAGTGGTTTAAACGGGGCAACGGCGAAGTGGACTACTTCCCACCTGTGATGATCAGAGAGGATTGGGGAGATGAGCAGAAAAACAGCCTCTGCCAACGCTATATACAAAGGTTGGCACCGCGTTTACTCATGTTGCACGGGTTAGGGTTCGAGTGCCGTAAACAGTTGGAAACATCCGCCGGTATGCACGCTCTAGAAGTAGAAAGATTCCATAGAGTCTATCCTGAAATTGCGGATAAAAAGAGGCTGAACACAATCCTAGTGGAAGCTCGAATCCGCAGATCCACGAATGGGGATTTGCCTCTAAGGCAGCGGTGAGACGGTGACCTGTACATTTCGCTGCCAGATTTTCAACCTGCCAACCCAATAGACAACTTTTCACCGCTGTGTGCCCACCAACCAGACAAACGATGAATGGTCACCATCAAGCATCCAAGGCGCTGTACAGGGAAATAACGCTGCTAAAACTGAATCAAAACACCACCTTTTGACTCAGTTGGAGAACAAGGGCTAGAGATAACTTCCTATCAGGTACCGCTCTTGCCTGGTTATAAGTGGTTCCTCCATCATTCAGAACTAGCTGAAATTCTCAAACCTCTCCTATGTATCCAGCAGAAGGTCATATACGGCTTCATTCCTCATAAATACTGGCTACTTGATTTTACTATACGATCGTACTATTCTGACTTATCAAGTTTACTCAATCAGAAAAGGAAAACGCCCATGCGAATTCTGATAACCGGCGCTACCGGCTTCGTTGGAAGTCACTGCATCGAAGCCCTGGCCAAGCACCGGGATGTGATAACCATCGCTGCCTGTCGTGACCCTTCCAGATTACCGAGTGGATTCAAGGGGGAGTCCCGTATCGGAGATTTACGCGACGTCAACTACCTCGATAAACTGATGCATGGGATCGATACGGTGGTCCATGCCGCTGCCTGGACTTCACTCTGGGATCATCGCGAGCAATCCGATGAGTTGTTTCTCAAGCCATCACTCGCATTGATCGACTTGGCCCGTCGTCAGGGGGTCAAGCGGTTTATCTTTATCAGTACCGTAAGTGCCGCAGCGTCAGGGGATGCATATGACCCTATGAGCCCTGGTATCAAGCGCAACTACTGGCCCCACGAGACGAATGTGGTGCGAATCGAGGATCGATTACGCGAGGTCTCCAGCGATCGTTTCTGTGCAATCAATCTACGCCTCGGTCTGTTCGCCGGTACACGATATGCGCTCGGCTTGTTGCCGATCCTGGTTCCACGTCTGAAAACCCACCTGGTGCCCTGGGTAAACGGCGGCAAAACCGGCATGACCATCACCGACGGTCGTGATATTGGCCACGCCATCGAACTCGCCTCCACTACCCCGGAGCTGAGCGGCTATCAATCCTTCAATATTCTCGGCCCGGAGGTTCCCCGGGTACGGGAAGTGATCGACTATCTGTATCAGCAATATGGACTGCCAAGACCTCATTTCAGCGTCCCTTTCCCAGTCGCCTTTGCCTTTGCCTGGCTGATGGAAAAGCTGAATCCGCTGTTGCCCTGGGAACCGCTCGTGACCCGCAGCATCATCCATCTGTTAGAGGAAACCAATGCCGATAATGAGCGCGCATCAAGACTGCTTGGATACCAGCCAAAGCACCAATGGCGCGAAGCCATTGATATTCAGATGGCCGAGATGGCCAAACACCAGAGCAAGGCGATGTCGATGGCCCGGCCTCTTCCCGGAGGGAGTGGCCATTGAAACAGACCCAACTCAAACCCAGTGGGAGTGCTCCGGCTTTCGAGACCCATGACTGGCAAGGCAACCCGATTGAGCCTTTCGGTTCACATCCAGGTATGACTCTGCTCAGTTTTTATCGCTACGCATCCTGCCCACTGTGCAATCTGCGGGTCAGGGAGCTGATCACCAAGCATCAGCAGTTTCTCAACAAAGGCATCCGTATCCTGGCGGTATTCCAGTCACCATTGGAACGCGTCGCACACTATGTGGGCACCCAATCTCCACCCTTTCCACTGATACCCGATCCAGATCTGAAGCTCTACCGTCTGTATGGGGTGGAGAGTTCCTGGCGTGGATTCGCCCGTGCCTGGACTCTGGGAATACCTCAGGTTTACCGGGCGGTGGTGGCAAACGGATTCCTCCCCGGCACCATGGAAAACGACATACATCGCCTCCCCGCCGATTTTCTCATCGATCGGAATGGTCGCTTGATCGATGTCTACTACGGGCGGGATATTGGAGATCATATGCCGCTGGAGCAACTGTTTTCACATTCGTAGAATCCAGGTTTGAAATGGAGCGTATGAGTAACCAATTAGAAGCATCGGCTTGGGATTTTATTGTACCCACAGGTTGAGATGAAGATAACCCGAATGACGCACCGAAACTGAAAAACATGTCCAAACGAAGTATCACATGGAGTAATCAACAATGAAAAAAAGGGTAAACAGCCTGTCTATACTGGTTTTAGTCACATCACTCTTCTGGCTACCGGCGTGCTTATCACAACAGCCCGGTCCGCAGGAGGTCTACCGTCAATACCGTATGATCCTATCATCAAGTAACAATTTTGACGCTATTTCCAACCTGCTCTCAAGTCGCACACTGAAGGCGAGTCATCACTATATCGAAAAACTCAAATCCAGGGGTATCTCCGAGGCAGAAGCCAAGTCCAATTTGTTCAGAGGCCGGAAACGGGCATTTAAATATGAAAGAAGCAGAAAACAGACCGGTATCCACCAATCGGGTGACAAAGCGGTGATCACCTTTGAAGTTGAAGATGAAGAACTACCTGACCACTTCAAGAACAAACCCTCTGTGGATTCTGTCGTCACCATCGAGAAGACCATTCAAGAGGTTCACCTAGTCAATGAGAAGGGCTGGAAATTGGATCATACTGTGATAAAGCCTGGAAAATCCAAATGACACCAAAACCTCCCGGCATGCTATTTAACAACAGCAATGGCAGTATAATCCGGCAGACGGACCATAAAGGGTCAAGAATGAGACTGACTCTATTGGCTTGCCTGCTTTCGTTCTTGGTCGCCATACCGGCTCAGGCAGCTAACGACTACAATTACTTTTCTGAGGTACTGCAATTGGAGAAGCGATGGGCTAGGCTTTCTGCTAGAACCATACAAAGATACTTGGTCTATCTTGAAAAAAAGGGTTTGTACAAAAACCTGGCTGCCAAGACACAGGACCGGTTCAGAGGTGAAGTAGAGACTCTACTCATGAGCCGACTAACCTGGGACAAGGTAGGCGAGCGGGTGGCGACAAAGATAATATCGGGTTGCAGCGATGAAACTCTGAGAAACTTCGCCGAAGCCTACCAAAAACGAGGAACCGAAGCAGGAGTGGCAGCAGCCTCTGAATACCTGGCGTGTGCAACGGAAGGAGTCAGCCGTGCTATGGTCATCATTCAGGCGGAGTTTAAAAAAGCCGCTCCCTCGCTTAACCGTCTAGCAGAACAATATCGCGACCAATAATCTGTCATCCTGGAGCGAGCCATGAAAACAGAACGCAAGCAATCGGTAAGAAAACCCACCCGCCAGGGTATTATTGATGCTGCACGGAGCCATATCTACCACAAAGGATTTGGCGCCACCTCCTACGCTAACATCGCACAGGAGACAAATCTTCGTAAAGGCAATATCCAGTATCACTTCAAATCCAAGGACGAATTGCTGCAAGCGGTGATCGATCAGCAGATTACCGCGATTAGGCAGCAACTCGAAAGCTGGTCACTGGAGTGCGGTACAACCTACGACTGCGTCGAGCGGTTCATCGCCATGGTTGATGCCAATGCCGACAACCTCTCCCGCTATGGTTGCCCCATGGGCACCCTGAACAGTGAACTCAGCAAGGACCACCGTGAGCAACAACTACAGGCCAAGCTCATGTTTGACCTCTATCTGCGCTGGCTGGAGGCTCGCTTCAGCGCCATACTGCCACGAGAGAGCGCACGAGCACGAGCAGAGCAACTGATGGTAATGGCCCAAGGCGCAAGCCTCATGGCGCATGTACTTGAAGACCCTGAAATCGTTCATCGCCAATCAGCAATGATGCTTGAATGGCTGGCCGATATTTGCGCTACAAGTCATTAATTCTGTAGGTGTTACGCTAGGGCCATTTGACACGAATCCAGTGCGCGAAGCGCGTAGTTTGGCTATTCCAAATGAGCGACGAGCAACACCGAGTGACACTTTTCAGTCGCAACCCCTCCTATGATTTATTTATAGGGGGCTGGATCTGTTTTTGTACCCAGCGGCGTCATTTTTCGCGCATGCAGAATAACTACACTACGCGCTCTATGCCGGAGGTCACTTTGGCACCCTTCCAGAACGCTATTTACGATCGGAGTACCGTTCATGCAATCTGGGATTGCGGCTACCATCTCAAGCAAAGTACTTTGGCAGTTCAACGGGATGGAAACGCCTTGAGGTCACAGCCCCCCTTCCTCACTTTGATAAAACGCTGGCTTTTTATGAACAGGAAGGCTTGGTAGTTACCGGCGGACGAAAGTTAAAAATTGAGCTTTAAAGTTCCGCTTGGAGAATCACCATTTTACATCACCGTAGGAACAAAATCGGCAGCCTTGTTTGATGCCTACTCACTGGCAGTTTTGAGTTGCGCATGGATAACAACCACAACAGTAAATCTTTCGTTGTGAGGTATTGACCTGTACTGATGTCAGACTTGGAACTGCTTAACCGATGTATTCAGCTCCTGGGCCAACTGTGACACCACCTCACCCTGCTTGGTGGTCTGCTCTGCTCTGGTCGCGGTCTGTTCAGCAACCTGATTGATCGTATTTATCCCCTCGTTGACATCGGCTGTAACACTACGCTGATCAACCGTCGATGCGGTAATCTTCGAGTTTACCGATGATATTTCATTGATCGCCCGGGTAATCGACTCCAGCGAGACACCGGCCTGCTGAGCCTGCTCTGCGGTTTCATGACCGCGGGCACGTCCTGAATTCATGGCATTGACTGCCTGTTCCGCTCCCGTTTGCAGGCGAATGATAATCTCCTGTATCTCCTCAGTGGACTCCTGTGTCCGTGTCGCAAGCGTTCTGACTTCATCTGCCACAACAGCAAATCCTCTACCCTGCTCCCCGGCACGCGCAGCCTCGATGGCCGCATTCAACGCCAGCAGATTCGTCTGTTCAGCGATGCCTTTAATGACACCCAGGACACCACCAATATCTTCACTGTCCTTTTTAAAACCATTGATGATATTTGCAGCGGTATCGATCTCTTGCGCCAGTGTGGTAATGCTGTTTATGGTCATACGCAGATCCTCCTTTCCCTTGGCTGACTCTGTCTCAGCTGAATCGGTCGCCTTATCCGCTGCAGACGCATTATTTGCAACATCCTCTACAGTTGACGATAGATTCTGCATCGCATGCACCATCTCCTCAGTCTGTTGCTTTTGGTGCAGCACGCCCGCACTCGACTGCTCTGTCATCTCCAACATCTGGAACGCGGCGCCATTCATTTTTCCGCTGGATTCCTTAACATTTTCAACCAATACCTGGAGCTTATCCATGAACACATTAAACCAGTGGGAGAGTTCACCCAGTTCATTATTTGCATCTTCATTAAGTCGCTTGGTCAGATCGCCCTCTCCTTGTGCTATGTCCTTGATCCTTTCACTCATCAAATTGATCGGGCGGTTAATCACCAGGTTTGTATTGAACGAGGTAATAAAGACGAATATGACAGATACAATTATGATCAAGATCAGCAGCTGAACACTCTTTTCAGCACTTAGCACAGAGGCTGCCGAATCCTGCTCGATAACTTTGGATGCACTCGCCGCCTCAACAGATTTTTCCTTAAACGTCTCGGCGAGTCGTTGCAGATCTTTTGCCACATTTGCTTGAAGCGTACCCTCTTGTGCCGCCTTTTCGAATTCCACGACGATACTTCTTACGCGTGGCAGAGACTCCCGTCTGACCTGCTCATAGATATCCTCGATCTCAAGCATCAGCATGGTCGAATCCTCTTCCCCGCTCTCGATCAACGCATTGAGGTTTTTCACCATTTTTTCGAATGTGGATTGAATCTGCCCCATATCCGACACATTGGTTTTGAGCATGCTCAACAGCTTACTGTTCATATCGTCGCTTAGCTTGGAAGCTGAGGAGGAAGCCACGATGGATCCCTCCTCCACCTCTGCAACAATCACCCTGATATCGGCGGCCTGTTCAGCGGCTTTGGTAAGATTATCGGTAGTACGTCCTAACTGATATAGGGCAAACAGTGTTGAAAACAGCATAAGCAGGATAAAAAACGTCATTCCCATGAATACCAGCGTTCGAATCTTGAAACGTTCAAACAGAAGGTTGACGGCAGCGATATACCAGGATGAGATTGACATAATTCGTCTCCGCTTTCAGGGAGGGGTAACAGCTACTGCTCAAGCTGCTCATACATTTTTACTGCTTTGTTCATCTCTTTCAGCAGTGGCAAATTGAGTTTCGACATTTTGACAAGATCCTCTTTTGATACCCCCTTGCTGTCGATACTGCTTGCCCGTTCCACCAGGGGCTTGAAACCCTTCCACAAATCGGCAACCACCGTCAGTTGAGCGCGAATCGCCTGATCCTTTGTACCCGGGAGCTCAAGATCATTATCGCCATCGAGAAGCCCCTTCAGCGTACGATCAAACAACGATGCCGTACTGCGCAGATTGGTTTTGTTGTTCGCAGTGTCATGATTCAAGGCCACAAGAGACATCTCTTTTGACATCTTCTGGGTTAACATACGTTGCTTACCAGCGAGATTGATCACCACACCGGCACTTTTTCCCGTAACCTTCTTAGCCTCCTTCTCATACAGCCGTACCGCTGTATTCATATTTTTCAATAGGGGAAGATTGAGCTCTGCCACCTTGGCTATATCTACCGAACCGCCCTTCACGACCTCCGTTACAACCGCACTGAACTCAGTCCAGAGTTTGTTAATCTTAGCCAACTGCTTGAGAGTCACTTTACCCTCGGTCGGTGGAAGCCCCATTTCTGCATTTCCATCGCGCAAGCCTGCCAATGTGCTATCAAACAGCTTGGCTGTCTTTTCCAGGTTGGAGCGGTTAGCTTCTGCATCGACATTGTTTGCAATTAGCAGCATCTCCTTGGACATTTTCTGTGTCAGCATCCTCTGCCTTCCAGAGAGATTGATCACCACGGCATATTCACTGGCAGTGATGGCTAACAGGTCTCCGGCAGAGATAACAAAAAGCAGAAAAATGGATAATGGGAGAGAGATTTTTTGCATGACTGTACCCCTTCGCAATGAAGTAGATGGTTTGTTTTCACCCTCAGTATGGAATCGGCACTTTTTGTAATTTACTTTATTTGTTATAGACTACTGAAGATAAAATGCAGTAAATAAAACCTATAGAGTCCGTCTGAACATCAGATTGTTCGTATAAAACCCGCCTATCCCGCCTATCCCGCCTATCCCGCCTATCCCGAAGTGAGTATAGGATCTATCAACAATGGGTAGGTCTTTCCTAAGGATCAGCAAACAAGCTCTGCAGGAGGGAGTTTTGAGACGGCATGCAGCACAATCTTTGTGCTTCGGCAGTGAGCCTGGTCCATGACAAAAATGATAAAAATCGTATCCAGCCTATCGGCTTGCCACTGACCCATCCTATTCGAGACATTGCCTTGCTCGCGCCTGAGCAAAAATTCGAGGATTTAGCTGAATGGAAAAACTTGCCCATGAGCCGTCCGTGGAAAATCTAATGCACTAATTCATGATCTGCAGGATAATTCAGATCAGCCATATTGCTCACTCCGTGGCCGGCCTGCTCCAATACTCTAGCTACTCAAGACAACTACTTGCGTCTGGCATTTTATGAACGAAAGGCTTCGCTAAGACTGGAGGACAAAAAATTAAAATAGACCTGTGAACTTGAAAGACAAGATCTTGGGATCTGCTCAGAGTCGGCACCGGGATATCGACCAGATCATTATCCCAACTGAGGCCAGCAAACTGGGCCAGATTGTCCCGATCATCGGGTGCCAGGTTTTCCAATTCACCAGGCAGCCTAAGCCTCGAGCCGAAGCGTGATAAATCCGCAAAGCTCATTCAAATCAAGTTGAACAGATATTGTTCTCGCAATATCGTTCAACATCGGCCGCTGTAATTGCACTCATATTGAAGATCCCGCGCGCGGTGACCGAAGGAATCACGATGTGGGCTGGCTTGCTGATGCCATTCAGGAACGGTCCAACCAATAGTGCATCGGTCAGCGAGCGGATCAAACCAAGTGCGATATTCGCCGCATCGAGGTTCGGCATGATCAACAAGTTGGCCGCCCCCGTCAGATTGGCACCCGGCAAGATACGTTTGCGGAGCTCCTCATTCATCGCTGTCAACGCATGCATTTCACCATCGACTTCGACATCCGGATGTTTTTGCCTCAGAATTTTGGCCGCCTCGCGCATCTTGTGCGCTGAACCACTGCGTGACGATCCAAAATTGGAATGTGACAGTAACGCCACCTTCGGTTCAATACCGAAATGACGCACAAATTCAATCCCGGATTCTGTAATGGACACAAGCTCTTCAGCATCGGGATCAAGATTGAGGAAGGCATCGGCCAGGAACAGCGGACCGCTGGGCAGCAGCAGTGCGCATACGGTGGAAGCGCGCCGGTTTTTGCTGTCGGTGCCTAACACCTTGTGAATCGTTTTGAAATGACTATCAAAGCGACGGACTTTGCCGCAAATCATGCCCTCTGCTTCACCCATCGACACCATTACCGAGGCCAATGCAGTTGGGTTGTTACGTACCTCGTTGCGTGCCGCCTCCACGTCCACACCATTTCGCCCGACTCGGTCATGATAATGCTGCCAATAACGATCATACTGATCGCAATCGTTGGGATTGAACACCATCACATCCTCACCGAGAGTAAAGCGTAAGCCGAGACGATCCATCTTCTGCTTCACGATATCGGGGCGAGCAATCAGGATTGGCGTAGCAACACCCTCATCGACGATGGCCTGCATCGACATCAACACATCATCGTTTTCTCCTTCCGCATAGACCAGTCGACGCTTGGGTCCCTTTTTGGCAGCTTCGATCATGGGCTGCATGAATAAGCCGGAGGCATTCACAAACTCATGCAACGACTTGCGATAGGCATCCAAATCCTCGATCGGCCGGGTCGCTACACCGCTCTCCATGGCGGCACGAACCACGGCAACCGGCACTTCTTCAATCAACCGGGGATCGAAAGGTTTGGGAATAAGATAATCCGGACCGAACTTGAGCTCTTCTCCTAAGTAGGCCTCGGCAACCACGTCAGTTGCCTCCTTCATTGCCAGGTCGGCTATCGACTTAACACAAGCCTGCTTCATCTCCTCGTTGATCGTTTTTGCACCACAATCCAGCGCACCACGGAAAATAAAAGGAAAACAAAGCACATTGTTGACCTGGTTAGGGTAGTCCGATCGACCGGTGGCCAGGATCGCATCAGGGCGAACTTCCTTCGCCAGTTCCGGCCTGATCTCGGGTTCCGGGTTGGCCATCGCCAGAATCAATGGCCGCTCGGCCATTTTCTTTACCATCTCCTGAGTCAGTACTCCCGGTCCGGAAAGCCCCATGAACAGATCAGCGCCATTGATGGCATCATCCAGCGTACGCATCTCTGTCTCACGGGCATACTTCTCTTTCCAGGGGTTCATGCCAGACTCCCTCCCCTGGTAAATGACTCCACTGCGATCGATCAAGGTGACGTTATCTTTCTGCATACCCATGCTGACCAGCAGATCGACACAGGCAATACTGGCCGCGCCACTTCCAGAGACCACCAGTTTTATCTCTTCGATCTTTTTGTCTACCAGTCGTAAACCGTTGTATACCGCCGCCGCCGCAACAATCGCTGTACCATGCTGATCATCATGAAAAACCGGGATACTCATCCGCTCACGTAACTTTTGCTCCACCAGGAAGCACTCGGGCGCCTTGATATCCTCAAGGTTTATACCGCCAAAGGTTGGCTCTAGGGCCGCAACGATATCGACCAGACGGTCAACATCACTCTCATTGACCTCGATGTCGAATACATCGATATTGGCAAACTTCTTGAACAGTACCGCCTTACCTTCCATCACCGGTTTTGACGCCAACGGACCGATATTGCCCAAGCCCAGCACTGCGGTACCGTTGGATACAACACCCACCAGATTTCCACGCGCGGTCATCTTCGCAGCCTGACTCTCATCCTCGACAATCGCCTCACAGGCATAGGCCACGCCCGGTGAGTAGGCTCTTGAGAGATCACGCTTGTTGGAAAGCGGCTTGGTGGCTTGTATTGCCAGCTTTCCAGGTACCGGACTGACGTGGTATCTCAGCGCACTTTCTTTAAAGTTTTCAGACATTCGGATGTTTCCTGATGAAATGGATGTTCAGATTTCGAAGTAGTATAACGGCCCGGACGCTCGTTGTATCGTCGAATAGAATCTAGCGATCAGACTCCAGAAGCAGATTCGGTTTGGTTATGCCAATGACAGAGTTTTGCGAACGTCTGCAGAGCCCAAATCACCCCACAAAGACAGTGCAATCTTATTGCTTCTGGTAAGCGTTAAGACAATAGATCTTTGGTGCTCCAAGGCGAATTGGGTAACACTCCTGCCCTTAGGTGCTTCAAGGGAGAAGGGTGCTAGGCACATTGCATCAGGAAGTGCTGATATGAATAATATAGGTAAATGAGGATATATCTTGAGGACGGGCACTGTAGGGATATCGCAGCGTTCATGGTGGGTGGCTGTTTCAATCTTGCGTACATTTCTCCAATGCGACTATCGCTCAGCCCGTCGTCCGACATGGATATCTCTATATGGTGCCAGCGAAAATTGCTGCACAGACGCACCGGCACGGATCAGATCCACAAGCAGATCGGCATCTGCACGTCCAGCCGACTACCTATTGAGTCGAGAACCAAATCTGCTCGTCACTGCAAAAAGATAGGATTTGGCTCCCCGTGCAAACAGCATGGGGGGGCAGATTTGAAACCTCATCCCTACCCGAACGCAGCAGTCTCAAGTAGATAGATGCCGAACAAGCCCTCTTCCGCTAACCAGTGGCGTACCTTAACCATGCCGGCCTTTGATGCCAGGTCCAGGAATTCCTCCGGTTCGTATTTGTAGGAATTCTCCGTATGCACTGACTCACCCTGCTCAAATTCAAAGCAAAATCCATTCAGGTGCAATAACTGATCCCGTTTACTGACAAGATGCATCTCGATACGTCCGGCTGCGGCGTTATAAAAAGCATGATGATCGAATGATCTGGGATCGACCTCGATTTTGAGTTCATCACGCATGCGATGCAACAGGTTTTTATTGAATTCAGCAGTCACACCAGCCGCGTCGTTATAAGCAGCATTCAGCACGTACTCGGGTTTCTTGGTATCCAAGCCGATCAGCAGCATGCCCTCTTCGCCCAGTACCTCGCGCACCAGTTTAAGAAATGCTTCCGCTTCAATCATATCAAAATTACCCAGACTCGAGCCCGGAAAAAACACCAACCTTGGGCTGTCCGGCGCCTCATCCGGCAGCAGCAGGGAATGAGAAAAATCCACGCAGGCGGCATGCACCGGCAGCCATGGGTATTCAGCCGCCAGTTGAGTGGCCATGGTTTTGAGATAATCAAAAGAGATATCCATGGGCACAAAAGCCGATGGCTTCAGGTCATCCAGTAACAGGCGCACTTTGGCGCCGCTGCCCACTCCCGGTTCGATCAGCAGACGATTCTGACCAGTCAATGACGCGATCTCGGCGGACAATTCGCACAGCATCTTGCGCTCAACCGATGGCGGATAGTACTCGGGTTGTTCACAGATCCGGTCAAAAAGCTCGGAACCGCGCTCATCATAAAAAAACTTCGGCGGTATGCTCTTATTCTCCTGCGACAGACCTTCGACGACGGCATCCAGGAAACTCAAAGCCTGATGCTTGTGATCATGAAAGGTGACGTTTCGCATCAGACATCCTCCGCCAGACGCAGGCCGGTAAAGGCCCAGCGTTCATTCGGGTAAAAGAAATTACGGTAAGTCGCACGGGGGTGCCCGGCGGGTGTCGCGGCGCTGCCGCCGCGCAGCACCATCTGGTTGGACATGAACTTGCCGTTGTACTCACCCATAGAGCCTTCCAGGGGTTTAAAACCTGGATACGCCGTGTAAGGTGACGAGGTCCAGGCCCAAAGGTCGCCGAACCACTGGCCTTGCTTTGATGCAGGTACGGGGTGTAAAAAATCAGAGTCGGTAAAATTACCTGTAACGGGCATCATCGACAGCGCCTGCTCCAGTTCCGCTTCGAGCGGAAGGCGTTTGCCCGCCCAGCGCGCATAAGCGTCGGCTTCAAAATAGGACAGGTGACAAACCGGTTCATGCTCATTGAGCTCACGCGAGCCACCCAAAGTGAACTGTCGCCAGCCGTCGTCACCTAGTTGCCAGTATAGGGGGTGTGCCCAGTTTTCCTTATTGATCAGGGCCCAGCCGTCTGACAGCCACAATGCCACATCGTCATATCCCCCATCCCTGATAAACTCAAGGTATTCGCCATTGGTAACAAAGCGGTCGGCCAGGCGATAGTCCCGCAGCAAGACCTGGTGGCGCGGTGTCTCGTTATCATAGGCGAAACCCTCACCGGCAAAACCGATTTCATGAATGCCGCCGGCCTGCTCCAGCCATCGCACTGATCGGCTCTGACCCTGTGGTATTTTCAGATCGTCCCGGTAAGCCGGCTTGATCGGATTGACCGAGAAATTGTGTTTGACATCCATGAGCAGCAATTCCTGGTGCTGTTGTTCATGGTTTAAGCCAAGGATCACTCGAAAAGCCAGCTCCTCAAAGCGGGAGTCATCAATGTTATGCATCAACTGCAGCATTTGTTCATTGACATAGGCGCGGTAGTCATAAATCTCAGCCACGGTCGGCCTTGACAGCAGTCCGCGGTTCGGACGCGGATGCATCTGACCGTGCGTGTAATAATAGCTGTTGAACAGAAAATCCATGACCGGGTTAAAGGGTGTGTAAGCCGGATCAAAATGCGGCAAAACAAAAGCCTCAAAAAACCAGGTGACATGGGCAATATGCCACTTGGGCGGACTGGTCTGCACAATCGACTGGATCTGATGATCATCCGTCTGCAACGGACGACACAACGTTTCGGTGTATGTCCGCACTTCGAGGAAGCGGTTGATCAACTTCTCACGAGCAGGGATTTTTGGGTCTACTGCTACTTGCATGTCAACTCCTTGAACACAAACTTACTTCATCAACGCTGCGCCATGGTTCTGCACCTGCTGCAGGAACTCAAGCAGCATGGCCTGCGGATCGTTCACCTCCAACAACCTGGCATACGGCAGAATCGCTCCGACCCAGCCTTCGGTATGCCAATATGCCCCTTGTGGCAATACCAGGCCAGACCAGTTTTCGGGCATGGGATAAGCCGTGATATAAAAATAAGCTTCATCAATTGAAGCGTCACCATTGACAAAACCAAAGTTCATCTGCTCATCCGCATTTTCCTCGTTGGCCGGGTCCACGCCAGGCACCAGCCTGCCGGAAAACCAGTTCATCGAAATGTCGAGGTGATGCGGAAACAACTGCACCGGACTGGTTTCCTGACGCAAGCCGCCTTTGAAAGTCCTGAACACCACATCAATCCAACTGAGGGCACGGCGAAAATCATCCGCGGCATCCGCATCATAAGCCTGTACGCTTTCATCCTCAAAAGCGCTCAGCAGCTGCTCATCCAGATCGACGCCCTGAGTGGCAAGCAGTTGTGTGATCTGCTGACACATCCCGGCGGCACTGCTTCCCTTGAAAGGGATACCGCAACTCCACCCTGTATCGCTAAAAATCGATAACTGATGTGAAATTAGATCAAGTTGCATTTCCAGGTTCCGGCCTTTTACAGGAAAAGGCGTCGTTGTCAGGCCATGTGCATTCACCGTCAGGGTGATATGCCACCAGTGTTTTGCCTTGGACATGTAAAATCCGCGTATCTTGCCTATGATGCGGGCGTATTGATGTATGGCATCACGGGTTTCAAACCAGTCGGCGAGTTTTAAAGTGGGAAGCGTTACTGACACGGTAATATCCTTTTTTAAAAATTATGATCGGGTAATTTTTTTTCGCAATGCGGACAAAAATTAAGTGGCGACTGCAGCGCCTCAATGCTACTGGCGATAATAGAGCGGGCCTCCGCTCGGCTGATGAACAGTTCCTGGCGGCGTTGTTCCACTTGCATCTCATCAACAGCCCCCCGTTTCTCGATTTGTTTTTCAACAAACATGCGGAAAAGATCCTGCTGGCGGTGCATGACCTGGGAAAAACGTGACGCCAGCATGCCGGCCGGCAAGGCCACCATACCCACGCCGAGAATCATGATCACGGCACCCAGCATCCGACCAAACCCTGTTTGTGGAACGGCATCGCCGTAACCGACGGTGGATAAAGTCACCACCACCCACCATAGAGCCGAGGGCAAATCACCAAAGGTGTCCGGCTGGTTCTCTCGTTCAAGCAGGTAAATACCACCTGCGGCAATCAGCATCAGGATCACAATCACCGTCAGAGCCGATAGCATAGGACGGTATTCCTGGCGAATCACATTGCTTAGCAACGCCAGGCTGCGGAAATAGGGACTGAAACGGAACACGCGGAACAGACGCAGCAGTCGCAACAGACGCAGATCGGCATTCAATATAAAACCGAAATAAAAGGGTGCAATTGCGAGGATATCAATTAGGGTGTAGGGGCTGGCCCAGAATTTAAAACGGAAAGATTTTTCCCCTTCAGCACCGGCCATATCCGCCACCCAATAGCGCAATAACAGCTCCAGCGTGAACACAGCCACTGAAAAAATCTCGAACCAAAGAATCAAACGTTCATATTCGACAGCAAAACTGTTGACGGTCGACACAATCACCGCCAGTACATTAGCCAGGATCAACAGTGATAAAAACAGATCAAAAATACGCTGAGCACGACTGTGGCGGGGTACAGCTTCCAGTAACGCATAGAGTTTTGACTTGAATCCTGACATAGCAGTAATCAGTCTCCTTACAGCGCCTCAACAGGATTCAATCACATCGATCATGACCTATCCTCCATCTCCTTGAAGGTGGAAGAGAGTCGCAATGGCATAGCCTCGACACTGGCCTGTTCCGATGAAATGTCATCACCACGACGCTGGCAGGCTTTCAATACCCTGGCATACAGGCTCACCCCGGGCAATGCCGACAGGCCATGCAGCATGATGCTAAGAAATACCGTGACAATCACCGTATCGAACACCAACGTCTGATTCAGCAGTTGAGCATGCTCAAGCACCAACAAGACAAACAGAATCGACGCCAGGCCTCGCGGCCCGAACCAGCCCAAAAAAAGTCCGGTTTCCCAGCGCAGCTGTTTACCCAGTAACGAGATAAACACCGGCAGCATACGGATCACCGTCAGGCTTAACAGGGCATAAACCACCATTTCGCCACTGATGCGCAGCCAGACCTGCGGCAATAGAGCCACACCGAACAGGAAAAAAATCACTAGGTTCAATAACTGGCCTTCGGATTCGGCAAACTCGTAAATCTCCTCATTGACATGCTTGAGCGTATTGCCGGTTACCACACCGGCGACAAAGGCGGCGATAAAACCATTGCCGCCGACCAGGTCGGCCGCCAGGTAGGCAATAAACGTCATGCTCAACAAATAAATATTGCAAAATTCATGTGTGAGAAAGCGATTATCAATCGCCATATTGATGGCTTTGGAACCCGACCAGCCAATAAGCGCGCCAACCAGCGGCCCCAGCGTGAGTTGCAGCAACACGAAGTTCAGCCAGTCGGTATTTTGTTCACCGCCATGACTGCCGGCGGCAAACGAAATCACAAACAGCAGAGCTGGCAAGGCAATACCGTCGTTGAGCCCGCTTTCCACATTAAGCGACTGACGTATGCGTTCCGGCACTTTGGGACTACTGACTACAGCCTGCCCCAAGGCCGCATCGGTCGGCGCCAGGATGACAGCCAGCACCAGCGCCTCAAGCAGCAGCAGTTGCGGCATCACGGCCAGCGCCAGCGCCGTACCCAGACCGATGGTCAGCGGCATCCCGACCAGCAGCAGGCGCATCGGCACATCATGGTCCGACCACAGGCTCTTGAGTTTGATGCGCGCCGCATCGGTAAACAAAACCAGAATCAGAGTGATCTCTGCAATGGCATGAATCACCGCATTGTCCAGTCCGAGATTGATCCAACCCAGCGCAATTGGACTGAGCAGCAGACCCAGGGCAGTAAAGGTCATTGGCGGCGTCAGGCTTCCGCGGCTGATCGGCCCGGAAAACAGTGCGAACAAAGCAATGCCGGCCAACACCAGTAACAGACTGGCTTCATTCATGACTCAAACCAGTTCCGCATCAGTCAACACTTCCACCAGGGCTGGCCCCGGGTGGGCCAGTGCTTCATTGAATGCGCCTTCCAGATCGGCGGCATCGGTCACGCGTAGGCCTTTGGCTCCACAAAGTTGCGCATACTCGGCAAAGTTGGGATTGTGCAGGCTGGTCTGCCAGACCTCCCAGTTGCCGGCGCGCTGTTCCTTGCTGATCTTGCCCAGTTCACCGTTATTCATGAGCACATGAGTGATGTTCATGCCATATTTGACTGCGGTGTTGATCTCGGCCAGATACTGACCAAAACCACCATCGCCAGAGACCGAAATAACCTGACGGCCTTTGAAGCGCGGGTCATCTTCCTGGGTCGCGGCCCAGGCGCCCATGGCTGCCGGGAAGGAGAAACCGATGGAGCCGAGATAACCCGACATCAGCACTGAATGCTCTTCACATTCAAAATAACGACCGAACGCGTAAGTGTTGTTGCCAACATCCACGGCAATGATGGCATCTTTGTCGGCGCTGCTGGCGAGCTTATCAAACAGGATGGCCGAGTTGATGCCTCTGCCACGGTCATCCAGGGTGCGGCGCTGTTTTTCTTCACGCCAGATGGCCCAGCGTGTGGCGACATCATCTGTCTGGTCCTCGCTATCGCTGTAACCGGCCAAAGCCTCAGACAACAGTCTGGCAGTCACACCAACCTCACCCCATACCGGCACATCAATGGCATGGAACTTGGCCAGCGTCATGAGATCGTAGTCCACCTGGATGGTCGGACGTTTTTGTGTGATGCCGGTATGGTTGGAAAAACTCGCACCAAACACCAACAGGCTGTCGGATTCATTCATCAGCCAGCTCGCAATCGGTGTACCACTGCGACCCAGCACGCCACCGGCCAGCGGATGACTGTCGGCGATCTGACCCTTGCCTTTGAAGGTGGTGATGACCGGCGCCTTAAGCTGTTCGGCCAGGGCAATCACGGCATCCATCTGGAAACGCGCGCCATGCCCAACCACAATGACCGGCCTTTTGCGGTTGGACAACAGCTCCACCGCAGCCTGCAGGGCATCGGCCGGCGGTGAGATTTCGCGCGACGGCAAACGACCTTCGGGTGTGCCGGCCGGTGGCGGGTTGTCCAGTTCACGCTTGGGCACTTCATCGGGGAAAATCAGGTGCGACGCGCCGCTGTTGAGAATGGCGCTTTTGCAGGCCAGGTTCATCAGTTCAGTATGTTTGCTGTCATGCATAACGGTTTGTGACCACTGCGCGACGCTGCCGAATGCCCCCACCTGGTCAATCTCCTGGAACGCGCCCGGACCCAGCACCTGGGTCTCGACCTGGCCGGTCAATGCCAGTGCCGGAGCACGATCCACATTGGCATCCCATAATCCGGTCAGCAAATTGGTGGCCCCGGGACCGGCGATCGCCAGACAGGCGGCCGGACGGCCGGTCAGTTTGCCATAACTCGAGCACGCAAATGCGGCGGCGCCTTCGTGACGGATACCGTAATAACTCAGGCGGCCAGCCTTCTCCTGGATGCGCAGGGCATCGGCCACGCCCAGATTGGAATGGCCCACCATACCGAACACCTGCTTGACGCCCCAGTTGGTCATGGTTTCCATCATGAGATCGCCGACGGTACCGATGTGGGTCTCTTCCGGCGGTAAGCCGACATAGATGCCGTCGTCGCGAATTTCCACCGGAAAGGTTTCAACACCGTCGTCAAAACCCGGTGCCTTGCCTGTGAGGGGATGATAATCCCAGCCATGCCAGGGACAACGCAGCAGGCCGTTTTCGATACTACCCTCGCCCAGCGGGCCGCCCTGGTGCGGACATTTGTTGTCGAGCGCGCCGTATTGCCCCTGATGGTGACTCATGCACAGGTTTTTTTTCTTACAGGTAACCGAAGTGACCCGACCTTCCGGCAATTCGTCTTTGCTCAAGACCTTGTGCCAAACGAGATCTTTGTCTGCCATCTGTTTTGCTCCCATGCTTTGGTTTTCTAAAGTCAGCCCAACTTAACACCCGCGTATTCAATACCGGTCAGATGCGCCATGTCCCGGTCAAATGTACTCAGATCATCAATGCAGAACTTATTGATATGATCATAGCCGCAGGCGCGCGCCATGACCTGCATGAGCTCGGTTGAAGCCCTAAAAAAATTATTCAGCTGATTGGCCCCTTTTTCGATTTTGAGGCGTTTGCGCAACTCCGGTTTCTGCGTGGCGATACCGACCGGACAGTTGTTGGTATGACAGGCACGCATGCCCAGACAGCCAATCGCCTGAATCGCCGAATTGGACACGGCAATGGCGTCCGCCCCCAAAGCCATGGCCTTGATGAAGTCTGCCGGCAGGCGCAGCCCGCCGGTAATCACCAGTGACACATCGTTACGCCCTTTTTTGTCAAGATAACGTCGCGCACGCGCCAGAGCAGGAATGGTTGGCACGGAAATATTGTCACGGAAAATCAATGGCGCAGCCCCTGTGCCACCACCGCGCCCATCCAGAATGATATAGTCCACACCGATCTGCAGTGCCGCTTCGATATCACGTTCAATGTGCTGTGCCGACAGTTTTACGCCGATGGGAATGCCGCCGGTGGTTTCACGCACTTCCGCAGCGAAGCGACGATACTCGTCGATGTTGTCCCAGTCGGGGAAACGCGCGGGCGAAATCGCAGACTCACCTTCGTTGAGACCACGCACTTCGGCAATCTTGCCCTTGACCTTGCTACCAGGCAGATGACCGCCAGTGCCGGTTTTGGCGCCCTGGCCGCATTTGAAATGGAAGGCCTGACATTGTTTGACCTTCTCCATGGAGTAACCGAAACGTGCCGAGGCCAGTTCATACAGATAATGGCTGTTGGCCTGTTGCTCGTCGGGCAGCATACCGCCTTCTCCGGAACAGATGCCGGTGCCAGCCATTTCAGCCCCCGTCGCCAAAGCCACCTTGGCTTCTTCCGACAGGGCACCGAAACTCATGTCCGACACAAACAAGGGCCGATCCAGTTTCAGCGGTTTTTCGGCATTGGGACCGATGACGACTTCAGTACCGACCGGATCGTCATCGAGCATCGGCACCTTGTGCAGTTGTGCGGTGAGGATCTGGATCTGCTCCCACTTGGGCAACAGGTCACGCGGAACGCCCATGGCACCAACACGGCCGTGATGACCAACCTTGGACAGGCCGTGTTCGGCCAGATGCTGGATGTATTTGTTATGCGGTTCTTCTGGTGCGCCGTGAATGTCCTGATACAGTCCCTGGTAGGCTTCGCGGTTGTATGGTTGCGGATTGTTTTGCGTCCATTCGCGAATTTCGTCTTCATCCACCCAGACCTGGCCAGCTTCGATCCAGGCATTGAAACGGTGCAGCTTTTCCGATGACTTGTAAGAACTTATCCCGGTTTTGTATTCGTAGTCCCAGTCATGCAGGCCGCAGACAATATTGTTTCCCTCGATTCGGCCGTCCGACATCAGTGCGCCGCGGTGCGCGCAACGGCCGTAGAGCACTGAGATCTGCTCGTCATCAGGCCAGCGCACGATCACCAGATCCACATCGGCCACCAAAGCATAAGCAGGTTTTTCCGGCGCTAGTTCAGACCACTGGGCAATTGGGATTTTATTCATGTAATGGTCCTCTTTTTTTGAATTATTAATGCAGATACAACGTAATCTGTAATAGGCGCGGAAACGTAATTTTTATTCTTGATTTTGTTTGAAACCGTCAACTAATTATTGCGCATAGGATCTTAAGTTGGCTTTATATGATATATTTTCAGTGATGATTTCTACAGATAATTTCGATACCCATCGTCCACTTTATTTAACCAAACGTACATTTAATCAATATGGAAATGCATGACCCCAATAACGACATCAAAGATGATGCATTAACCCATTTTCTGACCAGGACACACCTGCAGGCACGAATTTTCATGCACCGCAGCTATTGCGAAGAATGGGCCATCGATATTGCAGGCACCGGACAGGTTCCTTTCTACCTAGTCGACAATGGTCAGGCATGGATACATATGGACGGCATGCAACCCAGGTTAATCCAGGCTGGTGACCTGGTCATGTTTCCGCATGATTCTCACCATGTACTTGCCAACAGTCAGAAACCGCAGGACAGGAAAAACATCAACCAACCAAAAGACTGTGTAAAACAGGAAAGTTTAACCAGCGTATTATGCGGCTTTTATGAATTTGAATCGGTTGCTGCACAGTTACTGTTAAATGACATGCCCGACATCGTTCTGCTGACTGATGCACGCAACAACCCAACGACTGACGGCATCGCCCATGTCCTAGACACAATCCTTATCGAATTGAAGAATAACAACCCTGGGCGTAATATCGCGCTTCGTGACCTGGCGCGCCTGCTGTTGCTGCACCTGCTGCGCAATTGTTTTTCCGCCAACCTGTCACAGGGTTACCTCAAGGCATTGATCACTCCGCAAATTGGCCACGCCCTGCAATTGATCCATACTCGATTCAATGAGGAGTGGACCCTGGAAGAGCTAGCCCGCACAATTGGCATGAGCCGTACAGCCTTCGCCCAAAAATTTCATGAATACGTGGGAATGCCGCCAGTCAAATACCTGACCTCATGGCGCATGCAGGAAGCCACCAACCTGCTGACAAACACCACGCTCAGTATCGAGAAAATCGCCGGGAAATGTGGGTACCAATCAGCAGCCTCTTTCAGAAAATCCTATAAAAGTTTCACAGGGAATACACCCAGGCAACTTCGCAAAAAAAGCCGGGATTCGTTTATCAGTCGTGCCCGACGGAGAATCCTGAGATCCGAAGACCCTCCATTGAATCAATAAGGGTATTTCAGTCAGGCCGAATGAAACCACAGCAAATAACGGATCATCCGCATGTTGCCATTATTCAAGATATTTCCACATTTTTATGTATAGTTACTATTAAAACACAATCAGAATAGGAGGAGATCGTGCGACTCATTCGGGATCACATCGGAAACAAGATTCTGGTTGTGGTTGGGGTTTCCGCGCTGGTCAGCCTTCTCGGTATGGTGCTGTTCTACACCTGGAGCGAGAAACAGAGCATTCTCGAACAGTACACCAAGGGGCGCCAGGAGCTGTTGAACAGCGTTGACAGGGGCCTGCACTTCATCATGATCACCGGTTCCGCTGAAGCCGCCGAGAAGTATGCCCGTCAATTATTGGAAGCTCCAGATGTCACCGAATTTATAATTCTCCGAACAGACGGCAAGCAGGCCTTCCTCGATAACAACACCATTCACCAGGTCAACTGGAACAAGGGTGAGGAGCTGTTCACCCCCAGGGATGAGGAAACCGAGCGACAGGTTATCAATCCAGGAACCCCTGAATTCCGCAGAACAATTCTGCAAGAACAGATCGTTCTATACAACGAGCAAGTGAGCGATGGGGCTCCCTTGATAACCTTTCTGAAACCACTCATCAATGGCGAGGACTGCCATCGTTGCCATGAGGAGGAGGATCAAGTACTTGGTGTCATCAAACTGACCTCCTCCCTGCAGGCCACCCATGACGAAATAGAGAAGACCTGGCAAACCGCTTTAGTTGTCCTCGGAATTTTTCTGCTGATTATGCTACTGATTACTACGGTACTGATGCGCCGAGCCATCATTGTGCCGGTCCAGTCAGTGACCAAGGCCATGAAGCAGGTTGAAGAGGGTGATTTTACTCAACAGGTGCCTGTGCTTGGCAACGATGAACTCGGCCGCATGGCACTCAGCTTCAACAGCATGATCGAGAGACTGTTACAGACCTATACCGGCCTGCAACGGGAACAGGATAAGCTCACCACTATCATCCTCAGCTCCAGCGAGGGAATCGTGGTTACTGACCACGACGACAACGTCGTGCTGGTCAATCCGGCGGCCGAGCGGTTGCTCGGCAAAAGCATGGGACAGATCATTCGCGAGGGCTTCAAGTATCTTGCGGATCAGCCGGACGTGCTGCAGGAGCTGATGGACGGTAAGGTCGAGGATAGCCAAATCCTCAAATTCAATGACCGGCTACTGCAGGTCTACGCGGCCCGTATACGCCGTAGCGACGGTGAACCCATTGGCTCTGCTGCCCTGATTCAGGACGTAACAGAACAAAAGCGCCTGGAATCCGAGCTTCTTCAACTCTCCTACAATGACCAGCTGACCGGCCTCTACAACAGGCGCAGCCTGGAAAAAACGCTGGAGAATCAGTTGCGCCTGGCAAACCGGCACCATTCCCCGCTGGCCATTGTCTTGTTCGATGTGGACCATTTCAAGCGTTTCAACGACACCTATGGCCACGACCAAGGCGACAGGGTGCTGTCCACCCTGGGTGGTCTATGTATGAACGTCTGCCGTGAAACCGACCATCCCTGCCGTTACGGCGGTGAGGAGTTCTGCATCATTCTGCCGCATACCAACAAGGAGGGAGCCATGGTGTTTGCCGAGAAGTTGCGTCGGCGTGTGGAACAGGCCCGGGTTGACGAACTTCAGGTCACCATCAGTCTGGGTGTGGCCTGCACCCTTGGCCAAAAACCCATCCGCGACATCAATATTTTCATCAAGCAGGCCGACCAGGCGCTCTATGAGGCGAAAAACCAGGGGCGTAATCGTGCTGTCCTCGCATTCTCGAGAGATAGCGATCAGCAACCGGACGATGGAGACAAAACATGACGGACTGGATCAAACTGAGCGCAACACTCTTGTTCTGCATTGGACTGATCATACAGACTATTGCTGTCGCCACTTCCGAGCACGAAGACGAGGAGTATTATCTGGCACTGGGAGGGCGTGCCTACGACAACTGGATGAACCTGATTGATAAGAAAGAACGGAAGCAGCGCGGCCTGAGCATTCAGGAGTTCCACCACAACCATCCCCTCTACCCAGCCGCTGGCAAGAAACGGGGACTGACCACATGGCGTTGCAAGGAATGCCACGGCTGGGACTACCTTGGCAACCAGGGAGCCTATGGCTCAGGTTCTCATTACACGGGCATCAAGGGTATACGAGACATGCAGGGGGCAAGTCTCGACAGCATCGCTGCGATCATCCGTGGCGACAGCCATGGTTACGATCAGCGCATGATTGACGATGGCACCTTATCCGCTTTGGCACTGTTCATCAGCCGCGGCCAAGTGGATATGAACGCCTACATTGACCGTGATACTGGAAAGGCCAAGGGAACACCGGGAAAGGGCAAGCCCCTGTACAACTCCCTATGCGCTATCTGTCATGGTACCAAGGGTAGAAAGATCAATTTCAAGACGTTCAACAAGCCCGAGTTCGTTGGAACCGTGGCCAACAGGAATCCGTGGGAAGTATTGCACAAGATACGTAACGGCCACCCCGGTGAGCAGATGATCTCGGTACTCGCACTCAATATACAACAGCAAGTGGATATCCTCAGATATTCTCAGGAGCTGCCAAAACAGTGAATACCTCGGGGCATTATTCCCAAGGTAGTTGAAAATATAAATCCTGTTTTGTACTTCCAACGCTTGCAGTAGGGCTTATCGGGGACACTTTGAAATACTCAACGAACGCACCAAATCATTAGGAATAGTGCGAAAAGCGGATATTGCAAGTACACCACTTGTTTTAATCCACCGCTTATCCACCCCAGAACCAAACACCGGATTCACAACTTCCGTCTTCCCCAACAAACCGCCACCGAACAGCTTCCCGGCTCTCGTGGCCTCCATGGGGGCGTTGAATACCAGCTGATTGGTCTGCTCAGAGAGCTTATCAATGAATCGCAACACGCTATCGAAACTGCGGAAATTCTCGGTCAACTGGTCGAGGAGGTGACCGCCTGCATCAGAGAATGGGCAACCTATTGAAGCTGCCCCACCACGGAGTTGAGCTTTGACTGCTGCATCAGCAAGAAATGCTCCACTGTGGATGTTTCCTGTCCCCTGCCGGAGTAGTCAAATTCCATGAGATCGTTGTCGGCAAATTGCGTGGCGATTTTTCGTAATGTAGCGAGGTGGCATATGATGTTGTGACTGGAGCCGATAAGGTCTTCGCGGTTGAAGCCGCTGATGCGCGCAAACACGTCGTTGACAGAAATGATGATGCCCTTGAGGTCGGTGGTCGATATGGTTCGCTCATCCTGCCCGTAAGTGACGTCTCTATCGGTGACCGGGAGGTTGGTTTTAGGTTTTAAGGTTGAAAAATCCTCGTTGGTTCGCCCCGGCGAATTGGGTAACACGCCTGTCCTTTGGGGGCTGCAAGAAAGACGTAGGCCAGGTATAGTACATTAGCAAATACTGAAATAAACTGTATCGATTGAAGAAGACTAAACAATATTGATTTCACTCAGGAGAACGTCTGTTAATAAATTGAAGATTCAAACAGTGTCAGGAGGTCTGCTATTATTTAATAACCACATTATTTAAAAGCTTTTCAGTCTTTTCAAAACCCCCAGGCTGAGTCCAGCAGTAACCGGAAATACCGGAACGATTGAAAACATTATTGTTTATTCAGAAACAAAAATGCTATTTTCCCCAAAAAATTTCATGCCAGCTTCTATTTTAGCGACCACTCTTCTATTTTTTTGCCCGATCCTGGCGATAGCAGCGGATGCCAGCCGAATACTTATCATACATTCGTATAGCCAGGAATACCCCTGGACCAAAGGCCAGCATGAAGGTTTTATCGATGGACTGCAACAAGAGCAGCCAGCACAAACCATCGTCAAAACTGAATATCTGGATAGCAAACGCACCGACTACAACAACAGCTATGCCGACTGGTTCGAGCAGTATCTTCAGATTAAATACCAAGACTTCAGGCCGGATATCATTTATGTCACCGATGACAACAGCCTGGATTTCGGTTTGACACACCTGGTGAATTTATTTCCGGAAACGCCCTTGGTCTTTTCCGGGGTCAACGACTATTCGATACAGGAAAGACTCGACCCTGCATTACAGACAGGCGTATTCGAAAAAAAGGAAATCGGTCCCAACCTGGAACTGGTGCAACAGCTGTTCGGCCAGCCTGATCAGATTTTCATCGTTGGGGACAACTCCAACACCTACCAGGCGATCGAGCGTGAACTGCGAAAAAAACTGTCAACAGCACAATTCCCGAAAACGATTTTTTTAGCCGACAACAACATCGATAACATCACCAAACCTCTCAGCTCGGTAGAAAAACCACTGGTGTTACTAACCACGCTCGGTGCCATGCGGGATAGCAGGGGATCAACCCTGAAACTCAACGACACGATAAAAAAGATCGTTACCTCCGGATCAGAGATTGTCATCAGCATGGAAGATGCCTACCTGTTTGATGGCGTACTCGGAGGTTATGTCACCAGCGGAAAGGCTCAGGGAATGGCAGCAGCTTCCCTGGTAAAAGCTTTTATAAACGGGGTAGAGATCACAGAACTGCCGCCAATTACAAAAAGTCCAAACGAATATATTTTTTCCGACCCCACTCTGCAGGCACTTAATCTTAAATTACCCGCAACCATCGCTAACAATGTAACCATACTAAATCCACGAACCGGTTTTTATGGACGTTACAAACAAGTCATTATATCGACCATTGTTATTCTGTTCCTGTCACTGATTGCCAGCCTTATCCTGTATACCTGGCTTACCTCAAAGAAAAACAAAAAATTGCAACAGCAATCAGAATTGCTCAGATTGAAAAAAGAGCAGTTAAGCCAAAGTGAGGAAAAATACCGCTTGTTGTTCGAACGCCCCGAAGAACCCATGCTGGTTATTCGTAAAAACACCTTTGTCATCGCCAATGATTCTGCCGCACGTCTTCTAGGCTACGAAAGCTCACTGGCACTGCAGCAAATACACCCGTCCGTTTTGTCGCCCGAAAAGCAGCCTGACGGCCAGCCATCAGTCGACAAAGCCAATAACATGATGGAACAGGCTTATAAAACCGGCTACCACAGATTTGAATGGCAACATTTAAAGAAAGATGGCACCCCGCTATTGATCGAGGTATCACTGACGCGCATTCCCTTTGAGGATGACTCTGCCCTGTTTTGTATATGGCGCGACATTACTGAATGGCGTAATGCAGAAAATGGGTTGCGTGAAAAAACCACTTACCTCAACAGCGTACTCAGCGCTTCGGTCAATATTGGTTTAATTGCCACAGACACCAGCCTAATGATCAATTATTTCAACGAATCAGCCGCCCGTATTTTCGGAATGGAGCCCAACCAGCTGAAAGATCATAGCATCCACATATTTCATACAGGACACGGCCCTGAAAGCAAACAACGTTTTAAAGCAGCCATGCAGATAGCACAGGAAAAGGGAGAATATCGTTTTCAACTGAACCTGCCAATCAAGGGTGAAACACGAAACCTGGACGCCAGGATATCGCCAATCAGGGAGGATAATCAGGAACTGCAAGGTTATATCCTGATGATAGAAGATGTGACTCGTCAGCGTGAGGCGGAAAGACTGATCAAATTCCAGGCGTCTTATGATCACCTGACCAACCTGCCGAACCGGCGTACACTGCTGACTCGCCTACAACAGACCATCTCTCGTTGCAAACGTCACAATCACCTAGGTGCAATACTTTTCGTCGACCTGGATAATTTCAAACAGGTCAATGACTCGCTTGGTCATTCTGTTGGAGATTCACTGCTGCAGGAAGTTGCTCAGCGAATGCTTAAATATGTCCGTGATGAAGACACTGTAGCACGGCTTGGAGGCGATGAATTTGTGGTATTACTATCCGAATCAGGCAACACGCTGGAAAAAGCAATAGCCGATATCAAACAGGTTGCGGATAAAGTTAATGAGAATATCGCTCAGCCCTATCTAATTGACGGACATGAGATTCGTACAACCACCAGTATCGGTATAAGTGTCTTTCCTACGTCGGATGAAACAGCCGATGACATCTTACGCCAGGCTGATACCGCCATGTACCAAGCCAAGGAAGCCGGACGAAATACATTCAGATTCTTCTCGCTAAGCATGCAGAAAAATATTGAGGCACGCATGTACCTGCTTGATGAACTGCATCATGCTATTAAAGAAGACCAGTTCAAGGTTTATTTCCAACCTCAGTTTGACAGCTCCATGCAATTAGTCGGCGTGGAATCTTTGGTACGTTGGAAAAATGCAGACGACAAAATCATACAGCCGGGAGATTTTATACCCCTGGCCGAGGAAAGCGGTTTAATCCAGCCTATCAACAACTTTGTCCTGCGCCAGTCTTTGCTCAAGCAGTTGGAATGGAAAAAAACCTATGCCGAGAAAGAAGTTCAACGCATCTCGGTCAATATCAGTGCCGTTCAATTCAACCAGAATGATTTTGTGCAAAATATCCTGGATATCATCAGCCAAACAGGCACTGACCCGTCTGTCCTGACACTTGAGGTTACTGAAAGCATGTTATTGCATGATATCAATGCAACGGCATTAAAGATGAAAGAGCTGAAAACGTCCGGTGTACGTTTTTCCATTGACGATTTTGGCACTGGTTATTCATCCCTGGCCTACCTGAAGCGTCTGCCCATCAGTGAAATCAAGATCGATCGCTCATTTATTCATGACATGCTTGATGATCCCAATGATACTGCGGTGGTTGAGACCATCATCAAGCTAGCCACCCAACTCGGCATGGAAACCGTGGCTGAAGGTGTTGAAAACAAGGATGTCCTTGAGCAATTGATCGATTTTGGCTGCCAAACATTCCAGGGGTTTTATTTCAGCCAGCCTGTGGCTGCTAAGGAATTCGAAGAGCGTTTCCTGAATAAGAGTACAAACTGGTCCACCAACCAGAGCACACGTCTTTGGAATGAATTAAAGCCATAAAAATGGCTGGTCAGCGGTATAAATGTTTGTATTGCATTTACCCCGAAAAACCAGCCCGCCAAGGTCGAGTGTTTTTTCTGGAAACTGCTTTCCAAGTTAACCGATCAACACCACAATTTACCGGGGCAGCGGGGCAATTTATCCAAATGTCTTTGTCAGGGCCTTCTACATCACCCTGGTATATCAATTGAACTGATAGGTTTGATCGTATCGTGCAGTTCCTTTTGTGGCGCTTCAATCTTCAAGAAATCAGGCAAATGCTCCAGTTCAGAAACAACCACTGTGTCATACCATTTGCCGAATCTGCATGCATGGTGTGAAAACGCCACTTTTTCATCCAGTGAGACACATCGGTAAAATCAACAATTCTGCAACCATATCTTCAGCGACCACGCTCTGCTAATCATGGGAAGAGCTCATTCTCTGTCTGCGTGCACAGGCTATAGCCCTGGATCACCCTGCCATCCTGCAACTGCACCAGGCACCGGCAAGTCAGTTTTTTACAAGATTCGGTTATACTTGCAGGAAATTTGCAGTTTGGGGATACAGCCATGCACATTCAACGTCAGGGACAGTGGGTCTTCGCGATCGGGCTGGTCGTAGTGTTGACCAGCGTGCTCGCGGGAAACTTCATCCAGGACGAACTTGTCAGCCTGGGAGACCGGGCCTTCCTGGCCAAACACAGCGCGACAGGCTGGCTGGCCTTTATGTCTTTCGCCTTCGGTTTTCCGCTAGGCATGGCGGTCTGTGCCACCGGCATGTTCATGGCGAGTGAACCCGCAGTCGGAAAACGCCTGCTGTTTGCGCTCACCGCACTGCTTGTCGCCCTGTCGGCCATACTGGTGCCGGGAATCGCCGGGCGGGCACCCAGCCCCTATTTTTTCGGCACCGGCGGCTATATTATTCTGGTGCTGGTGCTGGCAACCCTCTGGTTTTGGGGCAGGCATCGGGCCAGCCTGCCACCCGAGGCGCGACTAGGCGCGGACCTGCAGGGCGCCGGCTATCTCTGCTTCGCCATTGTCGCCTGGAACCTGTGCGGCGTTGGCGGCATGCCGTCCTTTGCCCTGGATCCGGAAAAAATGCTGGCCACGGGCAGCCGTGGCTTTGCCATCGGGCAGATGAAAGCGATCATGGCGGCGCTGGTGGCCGGCTGGATACTCACAGCAGCCGGTTATCGCATATCGCTTAAGACCTCGCAATAACCCCGCTCGGAGCAGGTGATATGCAGTACAATCCGTTGCGTATCGGCAACAGCAGCAGACCGGGCCAGCTGTTGCGAATTTTACAAGCACTCCTGCTGGCGCTGCTACTGTCGGCCTGCAGTCGTATCCAGCTGGCTTACAACAACCTCGACTGGCTGTTGCCGCATTACCTCAGCTCTTACATGCCCCTGTCCGATAACCAGGACAGCCTGCTGGAAGCGGGCGTCGAGAATTTCCTCCACTGGCATTGCAGCACCCAGGTCACCAACTATGCGCATCTGTTGCGCGAAGTCGATAGACGCTTCCGAAGCGACGATCTGATCCGAAGCGAACTGATAACCTTCAACGATCGTGTCCAACAGGCCTGGACGGGCATCCTGCAGCAGGGCAGCCCGGCACTGGGTGTTATCCTGCTCACCGCGGATGAAACCCAGATCAGGGAACTCTTCAAAGGCTTTGAGGAACGCAATAGCGAGTGGCTGGAGGAGTTCGAAGCCACCAGTGACGAGGAGTTGCGCGATGACTACCGGGAACGCATGAGCAAGGAGTTGCAGCGCTGGTTCGGCGAACTGGACGAACGGCAGGAACAGCTACTGGTCGTCTGGAGCAGGCGGTTCCAGCCACTGGGCCTGCAGGGATTGGAAGTGCGGCGGCGCTGGCAGTCACGCCTGCAGGAGATCATGAACGCCCGCAATGATCCCGAGGCTTTCCAGCGCGAATTCGCTGAACTGCTGACCAACCCGGGCACACTGCGCACCCCGGTTTACCAACAGCGCCTGGATCATAATCTCGACGTGACGATCGACATGCTCTATACCATTGTCCAACAACTCAGCGATGCGCAAAAGCACCACCTGAAACGGCAGGTCAAAGCCGTGGCAGGCGATTTTGACGGCCTGGCATGCAGTGCTGAACCGGTAGCGTCTTGAATAGATAACTGTGCTATCAGCCGGGCGCTGAATCTCTTGAGCAGCACGAACCTCCGGTTTGGTTGGCCAACTCCTGTATTTGGGCCTGTGTGATGGCGGATCTGCATAGGCGCTGCGGAGCTGAGTGCGCGCCGACCGCTATCGGGAGATGGCACTCAAACTGGCGCCGACCGTGGCAGTTAGTAAGCTGCTACAGCATTGTTTCTTTCATCGGAACCGCTGACCGGCACTGCGGGCGAAGTCGTTGACTCTCTGTCCGCAAGTGCGTTTGATTAACCCTAATTCAGCAAAGATTGCATTGTATACGGATCAATTTGACATTGTTGATATTAATGCTAGTTCCGTTCAAGGTGCCGTGACCTCCGCTGGCATAGTCGATAAAATCCGGCGGATCTGGAAAGGTCATATCATTGGTGGTCAGGATATCACTATTACCAAAGCTGAAACTGCCGTCACTGCTTCTGAACTCGTAACCTTCATTGTGATATTCACCCGGAGTATGCTGCTGAAATTTTAGTACTCCCTCCATTCCTGTAAAGGTTTGACCTAAGCAGTGTATGGTGAATAGACAAACGGGATAGGAGATAAACTCATCGGATTGTGAATCGGCGGTTTTGTTAACGCAGACCGTACCGTAGAGTTCAGAAACACCATCGTCACTCCCTGACTCTCTGACATTTGCAGTTATCGCATAGATATACTGCGGTTCAATAACAAACTTCAATCTATTTTCAAGCGGTGTTGTATTAGGCATGAGAAACTCCTTTGCTCATGATTATTCAAATAAAATATAGAAACTGGGCAGCCCCAGATCAACCTTAGTCAGTGCGCCTATATGTATAAGGAGAATAACCCCTATCACCCATGAATATCAAGGCTGAAACTGGAGCCTGGGTATACTTGAAATATCCGCCTATCTGACATCAATCTATTCACCTCCCTGGATTTCCGCCTGAACCACCCGCTTCCACTGCCTACTTAGACTTCCGGTTTAGTTCAGGCAAAAGGCCACCAAGCAATGCATCCTAATGTTGTATCAGTGTATCAATAGCCGGAATCCTGTTGAGAGCGCCCAAAATCGACCCGAATCAGGAGAGGTCCGTGCTAGCGGAAAAATAAAGTGAAAAAATAAATGAAAAATAAAGGAGAAAAATAAAGGACACCCTAAAAAATAAAAAAATAAATAAAGGACACCCCAACAAATATTGAAAAATCACAGTAAGTGATATAGGGTTTATCGAAAGAAACAAATCAACAAGGAGGTTGATATGACAAGAGCACGTAAAGCGCTTGTGAGCCTGGAATCCACGCCTTACTACCACTGCATCTCCCGCTGTGTTCGTCGAGCATGGTTATGTGGTGAAGATCCCTATACCGGTCAGAACTTTGAGCATCGTCGACAATGGGTGTTGGATCGATTGCGGGAACTATCTGAACTATTTGCAATTGATATCTGTGCCTATGCGATTCTATCGAATCATTATCATGTTGTAGTACATGTAGATAGTAAAAAGGCCAAATCCTGGTCAGAGCGAGAGGTCATTCTAAATTGGACACAACTCTATAAGGGTCACTTATTGGCTGATCGTTATCTATCAGGTGATGCAATGACTACAGCTGAGCGAGTTGCTCTGTCTGAATTGATCGAAGAGTGGCGACTTCGCTTATATGATATCAGTTGGTTCATGCGTTGCTTGAATGAACACTTAGCGCACAAAGCAAATGAAGAAGATAAGTGTAAAGGCAGGTTTTTCGAAGGCCGCTTCAAGAGTCAGGCCTTACTTGATGAGGGTGCAGTTCTGACTTGTATGAGTTATGTAGATCTCAATCCAATTCGGGCGTCAATGGCTGAAACACCAGAAGAATCAGACTTTACGTCCATACAAGAGCGTATCAAGGTCTATATTGAGAAACAGCGATCAGATAACGTAAGCCAGCCTCGTACGAAGCTGTATCCATTTGCAAAAACAAAAGGAAATGAACCACTCAATGGAATCGATTTTGCTGAAGAGGACTACTTTCGGCTGCTGGACTGGACAGGTAGAGCGATACGAAATGATAAGAGAGGTTCGATTCCAGAAGATTTAGCACCAATTCTTGAACGGTTGAATTTAAAACCTGACGTCTGGTTGAAAAGCATCAATAACTATAACAAAGACTATTTCACTGCGGTGGGTTCATTTGAACATATCAAGAGTTATGCTATTGCGCTCAAAAAGCACTGGTTCCAGGGGCAAAATGCAGCGAAAAACAATTATTGTCTCGCATAGGATTTGTAGGGCGGAATATTTCTACGGTTTCTATATACAGTAGATAAGAGCTAATGCAAAGTTGGGGTGTCCTTGATTTGTATTGATTTTGTCGATGCAAAGTTGGTGCAAAGTTGGGGTGTCCTTGATTGCAATTTTGCATTGATTTTGTCGGATTTTGTTTGATCAGAGCCACAATGAGCAATATGATGATCGATACAATCTGCACTTGCTTGCGCGACCTGGTCACAATCACTTCTCCTTTCCACTGAGCGAGATAGCACATGGGCCGAAATATCGCTCAATGGACATGGGGGATATCTCGAATGTATTGCTATTTTCAACCCACGAGAATCGAGGTGCAGGATTTTGTCTCATGTCGATGGAGCTACGTTGAATATAGCCTGGTTCAGGTATAGCTATGTATGGCTCTCCTTTTAAGTGCAACCTCGTTGCGCAGGCAGACGGCCCGTCATCGGCCGTACGGTGGCGTTATTACGAATCCCCCACCCCCCTGATGCCCCCTGCCAACCGGTGCAACCCATCTACGGTCAATTGATCGAGTTCCCGGGGAATGTCACATTCATACATGCCGCATGTCCGATTCATTAAGGGTGATAAAGAGGTTTCATTGAGCCTAGACTGGCCGGTAACAGGTGTATAGCACACATTTGTGTTGCCACATTTGCATAAGGTACCAGGAGAATCACCGCCCCGCTATCGAACTAGACTGAAAACCGCTACCTGAATATATCTGAAACACACGTCTAACTGACCCGAATCCATTCAATCCGCTGGCCCTTGATGCGGTCGATCACCTTGGCTTCACCGCTACACTAACGATATCAACTTAGATCCGTTGCGGATCGAGAACTTGTGAATGCAGCTCTCGGCGTTGCCCATGGCTTGGGGCTTACAGAAGTTGGCGGGTTAACAACATCAAGGACAGGCTGTCTGGTGAACTGTTGCCCGAATAAAATCAGAAGGCCAGGGAGGCCTTGCGGATCTCTGCCCAGGTTGTCATAAAAAAATCGGGAAAAATGCTACGGAAACGGTGAATACTAAGAAGTCGGACCGCGATTGACACCCGTCCTTTTCCGGTTGGCACCGAATGGGGGAAGCCTGGTAATTACCCAGAGCGCAACCAGGTAATAGATCAGGTATTTGACCCAAATCATCTAAAGAGCAATAAACCACAAATCCGCCCGTGAAACATATGTTCCACAGGCGTATGCTGTAACAAATCAGTAACAAAACTGCAACATACCAGGATGGTGGGCAGACGGAATCCGGGTTCAATCAAAGCGTGGCAGAGTCCACCGATCGGCGAGCCAAGACCCGGAGAGCCCCAACCAAGGGCTTCATGCGTAGATGAATATTAGTAATCTCGCATATACATATAATAAAACTGGAGAAAAACGTCCCACCCCTACTATGCAGGGAAAAAAGGACGACCAACGAGTAATGACCAACGACCTACAGTCCAATCTGTTTCATCTAGAGGGGAGTATACCCACCACCCCCTTACTCGCTCCTCCCAGTGGCGATACCCCTGATGTTGAGAAAAACGAAACGGTAGAGATAGCCTCACCGAAGACGCTGGTCGCCGAAATACAAGCGCTGAAGGAAGAGATCAGCAGATCGGAAAATGATGATCAACCCGCTATCCGGCGTTATCGAAACGAACGGGAACTAAAACCCTACCAGGCCGAGCTAATCAAGATGCAGAAGTGCCTGGAAGATCACAACAAGCGCGTGGTTATCCTTTTCGAAGGCCGCAGTGCCGCAGGCAAGGGCGGCGCCATCCGGCGAATCACCCGCTACATGAACGAAAAACACTATCGCACCGTCGCTCTCGGTAAGCCGAGTGATGAAGAACGCAGCCAATGGTATTTTCAACGCTATATCAGTCAACTTCCCCGTGCCGGAGAGGTCGTGCTGTTCGACACGAGTTGGTATAGCAGAGCCATGGTGGAACCGGTGCTTGGTTTCTGCACTGCCAAGGAGTACCGAGACTTCATCAAGGGCGTGAGCGGATTCGAAAACGACCTGGTACGACAGGATACTATCCTGGTGAAGCTCTACTTCAGCATCAGTCGCAAGGAGCAGCAGAAGCGTTTCGATCGACGCAGGATCGATCCATTACGCCAGTGGAAGCTGGACGAGGCCGACATACAGATCCAGGAAAAACGCGACGAATTCACCAAAATGAAATATCGAATGTTGCGCCGGACCCATACGCATCATGCCCCCTGGACGATCATCCGCTCGGACAAAAAGCACCTGGCCAGGCTCAATGCCATCAAGGCCATCCTCAACGCGGTGCCCTACGAGCGCGTAGACACCAATCTGGACCTGACAACCGACCCATCGGTGGTGATATCTGGTGCCCGGGAGCAGGAAATCATGCAGGCGCAACTGCTGAGAAACGGCCGCTTGGAGATCTGAACTATCGATTAAAGATACGCACAATCAAAGCTGTACCCAACGCAACAAACTGCCGTAACGGGGGAGCTTACAACTGGTTTTTTTGCAGGAAGAAGCTAAGGTCTAAGTGTGCTTTGAGTGACTTCCTGAGCTTACTTTGGTGGTTATACCCCAGCAGTCACCACCGGGAACTGGATTTTTTGTCCACATGGGTTAACCACTGGTTACACCACTTACCAATACTTCGGAGGTTTTATGCGATCAACCAACCCCATCGCATCGCTACTCGGGCACTCCCCTTTCAAGCCTATGCAGGAGCACATGCGAATAACGAAAGAGTGTGTCGCTGAGGTTCCAGCTCTATTTGACGCCCTGATCGCCAAGGACCAGGAGAAACTGCTGAGCCAGAAAGACAAGATCTTTGCCAAGGAGCAGGAAGCCGACGACCTGAAAAACAACCTTCGGGCGCACCTGCCAAAGAGCCTGTTCATGCCGGTGGATCGGCGCGACTTGCTGGAACTACTGAACCGGCAGGACAGCATTGCCAATACCTCTCAGGACATTGCCGGACTCATGATGCAGCGGGACATGGCTGTCCCCGCAGGAATGGAAGAGCCTCTGGCCGCCATGGTGCAGCGCTGCGTGGAGACCTGTTACCAGGCCGCCACCATTGTCGAAGAACTTGACGAGCTGATCGAGACCGGCTTCCGCGGAAAAGAGGCAACCCGGGTAGAAGAGATGGTTGCCAAGCTTGGCGAAGCCGAAAATGAAACCGATCAGATGGGCATTGCGCTCACCCGAATGCTGTTCGATAAAGAGGATGAGATAAGTCCAGTATCGGTCATGTTCTGGTACCAGATGATTCAGTGGATCGGCAACCTAGCTGACTCTGCAGAGCAGGTTGGCAACCGAATGAGCCTGCTGATCGCCCGTTAAAGAGCAATCATCTCACGCGGTTCGCCGAATTCCAGGCACATTCCGCATAACTTGATATTTCGAGTTCCAGTGCATTTTATGCGCTTTGGCAGCTCTCGCATGAATAAGGAGTCCGCAATGGACATTATCTCCGAATGGGGTTTCATCTTTCTGATCATGGCCATCATTTTTGGCTTTTACATGACTTGGGGTATTGGCGCCAATGACGTGGCCAATGCCATGGGCACCTCGGTGGGTTCAGGCGCCATCACCGTCAAACAGGCCATCGTCATCGCAGCGGTTTTTGAGTTCGCCGGTGCCTTCATTGCCGGCGGTGCAGTCACCAAGACCATCCGCAAGGGCATCATTGATCCCAGCTCTATCGTGGGGTCACCCGAGCTATTGGTCTACGGGATGCTGGCAGCACTGCTAGCGGCCGCCATCTGGCTGATGATCGCCTCCTCCCGAGGCTGGCCCGTTTCGACCACCCACACCATAGTGGGTGCCATCGTGGGCTTCGCCGCTGTCGGCATCGGCATTGATGCGGTCAACTGGGTCAAGATCGGTGGAATCGTCGCCAGCTGGATCGTATCCCCGCTGGTCGGCGGCTTCTTCGCCCTGCTGCTGATGATCAGTATTCGCAAGCTCATTCTGAACACAGAGAATCCATTCCGGGCAGCACAGAGATGGGCTCCTGTATACGTATTCCTTGTGGGCTGGATCGTCTCACTGGTCACGATGTTCAAAGGATTAAAGCACCTCAAACTGGAGTTGAGCGTAATCGAGAGCCTCATCGCCGCAACCGTAGTTGGCCTGATTGTGGCAGCCATTGGCAAGATGCTGGTCAACAAGGTCAAGGTGGATGACGAAGCAGACAAGGACTACCACTATGCCAGCGTGGAGAAAGTATTTACCCCGCTGATGATATTCACCGCCTGTGCCATGGCCTTTGCCCACGGCTCCAATGACGTGGCCAACGGTATTGGCCCGCTGGCTGCCGTCGTCTCCATCGTGCAGAGTGGTGGTGAGGTGGCACAGAAGGCAACGCTGCCCCTGTGGATTCTGTTCCTTGGTGGTGCCGGCATCGTGGTCGGTCTGGCCACCATGGGCTATAAGGTGATGCAAACCATCGGCACCAAGATCACAGAGCTGACCCCCACCCGAGGCTACGCAGCCACCCTGGCCGCAGCCATCACCGTGGTCGTTGCCTCCAAGACCGGCCTGCCCGTATCCACCACCCAGATTGCCGTTGGGTGTGTCATGGGTGTTGGTTTGGCTCGCGGCGTCGGCGCTCTGGACCTTCGGGTCGTGGGGAACATCGTGGTCTCCTGGCTCATCACCCTGCCGGCAGGCGCCTTTCTTGCTGCAGCCTTCTTCTTCCTCTTCAAGGCTATCTTCAGCTAACCGGGATGATACCCCCCGCTATCACGGGGGGTATCCATTCAACAGGATTTGTCCGGCACAACTCCAGGGATAAGATATCGGAATGTTCTTCTTAAAGACCGAGCCAATAACGGAACTCAAGCTGATCAAGGAGGTTCCTTTCCCCTCCGATGTCACCTTTCGCCAATTGCTGATATCCGGACCACCGGGGGCAGGCAAGAGCACTCTGGTAAGAAAGATTAGCGGCTGGTCCGAAGAGGGCTATGTGGACCTGGCGGTAAACAAGTGGTGGACAGCCCAATGTCTATCTCTCCGCCCCCGGGAGATACATCTCGGGCTCCCGTTCGAGGGCTTCAAACAATCTCTTGCCATCTTCGAAGCGGAGTGGACAGAGGCGGATCCACCGCTAAGACTGGATTTGGATCGCATCCGCATACCCCCCGTCAAACGCCACTTCTGGTCCGTCAACTGGCACAAACGCTATGTGTTTGAATTCATACTTCCTCCCGTGGATACGCTCTACCGACAACGAATGGAGAGGGGCAAACGCGGTACGCACCCGGTGGACAAGGGCGTCACTGAAGAACTGGTGAGAAGGCAGATAATCACCTACAGCACAATCGCACACCACTTACAACAATCAGGGCTCAATGTTTACGTACGTGAAGGCACAGATCAGCCTCCATTGCGGATCGTCGGCCTGGAGAACGACTAAATGGCGATGCAGACCAGTAAACCGAAGAAGAGTTTTCTGAAGCAGATACGGGAGAGCCTTGAGGATCTCGAAGCATGTCAGGACGTGGATCTGAAAGAGTCTTATCGCCTGCCGGAAAAAAAGAAAGTTCGCGTCTCTATCAAGCAATATCCGATTCAGCTTAGTCTCAGGCCTGACGGCAGAGCTCTGCACCTCTATCCGGAAAATCCACTCAACGCAAACCATCACGACGATGATCCGGCCAGCTACATCCTTTTCGATCCGGAACAGTTTTACGACGGCATCAGTGGTTTCCTTCGACTGGAAGGGGGGGATAAAATCACTATCGGACCGAAGGAAGCGGACCATCTCGCCCAATTGGGCATAGACCCGCCATCTGAACGATTACTTAGCATCACCAACCGGGATGGGCAACTTGTTTTCAAGAATCACTCCGGAAAGGTAGGCTCCTGCATATCACCGCTGACCAGTGGCAAAAAAATCAACCGCATCAATAAGTGGCGCTACGATAAGCTGAAGCGCATCCGGGCGATTTTCGGTGGGCCGATAGAGTTGCTGCCTCAAAAAGAGGCACTGGCACTCATCAAGTCCGTAAATGAGCGAAATACAAAGGAAGCCTATCGAGCAAAAGACAAGAAGGGCAGACTCGGCGGCGTGCTCGCCTTACCTAAAAAGCTCAACCCCATATTGGTGGGCGACCTGCATGCCAAGCCTGACAACCTTCTGAGCCTGCTCACCCAGAACAGCTTCCTTGAATCCCTTGAAGACGGCAGTGCCAGCCTGATCATTCTCGGCGATGCGGTACACCGAGAAGACAAGGGGCATTACGAGGAGATGGAGAGTTCTCTGCTGATTATGGATCTGATCTTCAAGATCAAACTCCGCTTCCCGGATCAGGTCTTCTACATCTGCGGAAACCACGACAGTTTTTCCAACGAGATCGGCAAGGCAGGAATCCCGCAAGGGCTGCTATGGAAAAAGGCGATTATCAAGACTCGGGGCAAGGAATATTTCAAAGAGATGGAAAATTTCTATGGACAACTGCCCCTGGTTGCCTATTCAAAACACTTCATCGCCTGCCACGCCGCGCCCCCAGTCTCCGAGATTGACATCGATGACCTGGTGAACGGCATAGGCAACAACAAGCTACACACGGAACTCACCAGCAATCGCTTACGTGCACCACATCGACCAGGCGGCTACGCAAAGGGGGATATCAAGCGGTTACGTAAATGCCTGGACGTTTCCCCGGACACCCCCGTGGTGGTCGGTCATACCCCGCTATCCCTGGATCAAAGCCTGTGGGAGAGAGTTGGCGACATCGAGAATCATTATATCGTATACGGAAGCCACGATGATTGGATCAGCACGCTGACCATGGTAGCCGGCAGACTACGGCCGCTGCTGTACATGGTGGAGCCACTGACCCCTCTGATCAACTCACTCAAAGACTAATCTATCAGTTGTTTAGAGGAGCTACACCCTTACCTCGATAACTGAGCGGGTAGCCGTCTCCATAACCGTGAGGCGATGACCCTCCCCGGTCATGGCATCACCTTCGATTGGAATGTACCGAAAACGATAGACGATCAAACCAGCGAGGGTATTCGACACCTATACCGGGTAGAGTCGCTCGATGATCTGGTAAAGAAGTGTCCGTTCCGGGTGGTGCCAATATGAGTTATGCAACAGCCATGGCTTATCAGACAAATCTGTTGGTCATGCGTGCAGGAAACTATAAATTTTGGGATTTTATGCGGGTTGGTTTGCCGCTCATTCTGATTATGTGGCTTACTTATAGTTGGATTTTACCGGCACTCTATTATTCTTAGAGCTTCAGAATCAGGTTAATAGTGACTGAATTCCCATTAGATGCTTGATCAATCACGTGATTCTCTGCCAACAAGTGAGAACAGTGTCGGCCGAGCCAGGAAGGTCATTGAATATCAATGGACATAGTGTGAAATGGCTTCTATTCTTCACCGATTGGATGGGTTGGGTGTAATATCGCGCTGTAAGTGTTACACCTGACTTTTGATTTACTGAGGATATTCGATAGGGGTTGGAATTTCATGGGAGAACATAAGACAAAACCGGATGTAGAGTGGCTGGCTTGGTCAAAACAGAGAGATAGCCTCAAGACTCGGTGGGTCATTGTCGTGGTTGCTTTTTGGGTGACAGGAATAATTGCTGTTGTCATGTACCTCATTAATAAGGAACTGGATTTCATTCTGACATCCATTGCAATCGGAATGATGGTATTAGGTGTCTGGCTGAAATCACGTTATCAAATCCATATCAGCCAGGAACCTGAAGGAAAACAGATAGACAATACCAAGGATTAACGCTTACATATGTCAAACCTTATCAACCTGGGCTGTGATGTCTCAGACATTCACCGCCGTTATGCAGAAATACACGGCGCACTATTTGGTATTACATCCTATCGTATGGTTCTCTATGCCCTGAAAGGGGAATCACGCTCAATGTATAGCGATTATGAGCGTAGATTAAAGGGTCTCCAGGAAGAGTTGGGCGCGCATATCAGTAGTATCAGGAAAACGGATCTTCCACTAAAGAACTCGGCTGACCTTCACAACTCTTTGATTGAGTATACGCACATATTGAGTCAGGTAATCAGTGCACTCGAATCAATGTGCAGCCAGCTCAAGGATGATGAGGATGAGTATCGCTCCAGTATCAACAATGGCCAGTCCAGATTTCTACAGGATAAGGTCAATTACGACTATTCAATACGGGAACTGGAGCGTATTGGAACCAGACTCAATAAGTTATTCTCAACTTACTAGCATTTGACTATCCAGCGAATCAGTCAATATCAGCTGTTCTGCTTTGCGGCAGATAGTGATAATGCGCGGTAATCTGATGGTGAAATAACATATCTTCAACCACGGGTTCCGAACCAATATTGTGAACGATAAGAGGAAGGCCTGTCTGGGTACTGAGTTTATCAGTGACTATGCCTAAATGTGGGAGATTACCAGGTAACAGCCAAGTTACGATATCACCGGATTTATAGTCACCACCATCGTGACTGACGGATAGCTGTATGGCGTTACGTTCGAAAAAATCCCTGTAGATTGGGAACACGTCGATGATCGATATTGGAATCAGGTCTTGTAAGACCCCATAATCTCTGCGATGGATAGGCTTTGAAGTTCGCAACCATATCCTCATGATTCACTGTTGCAGGTCCGTACCCAATGCTCTGTAAGTACGGATAATCGCATCCGTACTTACACCTATATGATCTGGAACATCACCACCAGGATAGGCAATCGATATATAAGCACCATCGTAGCGAACAGTGTGTTGTGTACGCTGTAACGCGGCAGCTATCAGATCCTTCTCAAATGTTGTAGATATACAGGTTGTAGACGTCGCCAACAGTATCAGTGATAGGGTGAATCTCAGCATGATTTGCCCACGGCCGTTGAACACGCGGTACGGCATAACCTGTTGGAATACTCGGAACTGATACTCTTCCTGTTGGTTTCGATGACCTACATTAATGCAATGAATGAACGGCGAGTATTCGAGGCACTGCGTGTCTGATTGGTACGGAGCGGCTTCGGTTTTCGCTCCCTGTTCTGGATTACCGGTACCCTGGCATTTTTCATATTCCCAATCGCAGACAATCTTAACACTGCACTAATAATGTGTGCCGTGGTGCTGGCCGTAGGTGGTGATAACAGCCGTTTTGTCACTCTCTCATGCATCAATATTGTAGTCGGAGCCAATGCTTGAGGCGCTTTCTCACCTTTTGGTGATATAACAACAATGATGGTCTGGCAAAAAGGAATCGTTGAGTTTTGGACTTTTTTCGCTCTGTTCATCCCGGCAGTTGTTATTTTCCTGGTCCCTGCCGTCATCATGCATTTCGCTGTTCCTGCTGTTAAACCTGATGCATCCGGAGAACAGGTCCTGATGCAGCGTGGAGCAAAACGCATCATCTCCCTGACAAATTCATGTCAGTTGGGGGCTCGCAGGGACCCAAACTACGGACAATTATCTCGATAATGCATGAATATCCGGTCCTCAAGGACTGTCTCAATGCTGGATGTGGTAAAATCACTTTCAGTTTGGAGTATCCTAGCGACCACATTGGCTTTGAAAATGAAACAAAAGGTTACTGCTGACAAAGGTTTTTTTAGCCGACTCAAATCGGTTTTCGGCAATCCCGAACAATGCCCGGAAATTGCCCTGACAGAAGCGTTCCATCTAAGCAAGGAAAGCGCGAAGATTCCGCTGGAAAAATGTATCTCCGGAATCACACTGGACTACGGAGGAAGGACCCTGAGTCTCGTCCGGGAGCAGTTTGTGGGCGACGCACACGGTGGTGACGGGTCCGCATTTCTATTATTGAACCCGAAAAAGTTTCAAACCCGGATCAGTGGCTTTGTGCGGGTTTCTGCAGGCGATCATCTGATTGTGGGGCTCGAAGATGAACACCAACAGGCGATGTTGGATCTTCCCGCTTCTGGGGCGCAAAGGCTCTTTTCCATTGCACACGAAGGTGATGTACTAATATTCAAGGATCTGACCGGAGATCCAGGTACCATCCTGACGCCGATCGACGAAGACGAACTGAATATCACTGCAAGGCGTATAGCGAATCTAAGAGAGATCTACAGAATTTACGGCGGCCCTATCCAGCCGCTGCCGTCAGAACAGGCATTAAAGGACCTCAACAAGGTCAATGACCTGCTCGAGAGAGAACCGCTGCGGCCCAGGGATACCCGGGGGAGACCGGGCGGTGTGGTAAGTCTGCCAAAGAAAATGGTGCCCATTATTGTTGGCGATCTGCACGCCCAGGTAGACAATCTACTCACCCTGCTTACCCAAAATCAGTTTCTCGAAGCGATGTCACAAGGCAAGGCCACTATGGTGATTCTGGGCGATGCCGTCCACTCCGAAATGGATGGACACATGGAAGAGATGGAATCCTCTCTTCTCATAATGGACCTGATTCTACGTCTGAAACTTTGGTTTCCGCAGCAGGTATTCTACGTGCGTGGAAACCATGACAGCTTTGCAGAAGAGATCGGCAAAGAGGGGATTCCACAGGGACTACTGTGGGCCAGGGCATTGCGTGAGGCACGAGGGGATGCTTATAAAAAGGCCATGGACCGCTTTTACGAGTTGTTGCCTTTCGTTGTTTTGTCTAAGAGCTATGTGGCATGTCATGCCGCACCCCCGAGAGGGAAAGTCGATATGGATATGTTGATCAATATACACAAGTATCCGGGTTTGATCCGGGAGGTTACCTGCAATCGGCTTAGCCGGCCGAATCGACCGGCCGGTTACACCAAAGGCGACGTGAAACGCTTTCGACGTACTTTGAAACTGAGTGGTAAGGCGGAGTTGTTCGTTGGTCATACCCCCCTCACACGACATGACACCCTTTGGTCGAATGTAGGCGGTATTGAGCATCACGATGTGGTGTTCAGTGGAAATATTCCATGGATCGGTGTTTATACGAGCGCCAACGGTGAGATGATACCGCTGCGGTATCGTTCCGCAACCCGGAGGGCTGGGGCTATTTTTCCGCCCAGCGGCGTTATCATTCGCTCATGTAGAATAACTACACAGCGCTCATTCTGCCTTGCTGGACGAAAAAATAGCCCCAGCAGGGCCGATTGGATTCGTGTTAACAGGCCCTAGAACGTTAGCCGTAAAGTGAAAGAAAATATCTCATATTTTGCAAAAGGCAGGTCGCTCAAAGATGGTCCGGTTATCTGTCAGTCCGAGGACTTTCTGCTAGAAGACAACAGGGAAAAAAAGGATCTTACCCTGGCCGAACTCAATCATGTCTTCAAGATGTACCTGCAGGAATGCGGTATCCGAAAAAAAGATATATCCATCGTGGGCCAGTTCTCTTTGTTGTTCAATGACCCCAAGTTTTCTGAATGGCACACATTGAGCAAGTCTGAGCAAAGTGATTCACTCTCTGATCAGGTGATATTTCCGCAAGTCTATGATGAACTGATCATGCCTCTTGGTGTAACGGCCGGTGATGCAGAAATTATAAAGGGTGTGGTGAAGGACGCTATTCAGAATGCAATAGATAGTTTTTCACATGCAGCGTTTTTACAGAAAAAGTTCATCAGTCGTTTTCCTGGAGTAAAAATCATCCTGTTGATGGACCAGGCCAACAAGCGGATGATTCTGGCTGTGGTGGATAACGGCTTTGGGGCGAAAATCACAAAACCCAAGAAGTCACACATGGGTGAGGAATATGGCGACGATATCGCCTCCAGATTCGTTGACTGGGTGATACGGCGCTTTGTCGAGAAGGAAGAAGGCGAAATCAGGCATGATATCGCCTATACGGGTGGTCAGGGGATGGCATTCAAGAAGCTCAAGATTGAACTGCGACTGGATGTGGATATTCATTTCCTGGCCTCGGGAGCGGTATTTGAACTTAGATTGAAGACCTTTTTTTGACCGCAGCTGCCCAGGGGTAGCTCCATGCGTTTATAAATAGGTGTGGAGAACCGGGACAGTCATTATTTGTAATATATCAAGCAAAGAAATCAATGCTATATCTGAAAGTGTTATCAATGAACTCATACTGGCGCTCAAACGTGGCGTCAAGCGTAAACGGCACGTGAATGTCCTTCATCACATCAATGGATACCTGAAGCGTGAAATCGACAGTAACGACAACCCGAAGCTGAACGACAGACAGTATCGAGACGAGACGCCGTTGGTGGTTCCGGTCAGCCTGCAGCATCACTACTTTCGGCGCCACCCCGATCCCTACATGGCGAAGCAGGTCTACCTGCAACCCCACCCGGACAAACTGGGTCTACGTAACCACATCTGAGCTGCAGAGTCACACCACCCATGCAATCCATCGTCACCGCCCTACTGCCCATCCTGACGCTGATCCTTTTAGGACTGGCGCTCAAGCAGGTACGCTTTATCCCGGATGAGGCCTGGATGGGGATGGAGCGGCTCACCTACTTCCTGCTCTTTCCCGCCCTCTTGATCCATACCCTGAGTCGCCAGCAGACCGACGGCCTGCCCTGGCTGGCCATACTTGGCGTGGTGGTGGGAGTGCTGCTGTTGAGCGCGCTTCTGCTTGTGATCGGCTATCGCCTACTGCCAAAGGTCTCGGGCCCCACCTTTACCTCAATCTTTCAAGGGGGCGTGCGCTTCAATACCTATATCGCCCTGGCGCTGGCCCAATCCCTGTTCGGGGCCACCGGGCTCGCCCTGGGTGTGGTGGCAGCCGGTTTCATGATCCTGCTGATCAACTTCCTCTGCATCATGGCCCTGTCGATTTGGGGGGAGAGGCACCAGCGACCCAAGGGTGGCCTGGCACGGGATATCCTCGGCAACCCCCTGATCATCGCCTGTCTCATCGGCTGGGCATTGAGCCTGAGCGGCATCGGTCTGCCTGGCCCCAGTGAGGAGATCCTGGAGATCATCGGTCGGGCCGCCCTCCCCTTCGGTCTGCTGGCGGTGGGCGCCGCCCTGCGGCCCAGGGCATTGCACGGTCACCTGGGACCGACCCTGGCTTCTTCCCTGGTGCAGTTTCTGGTCAAACCCCTGGCCGCAGCAGGTTTGGTCCTGCTTACCGGCCTCACCGGGGCCGCCGCCGGCGCGCTGGTGATCGCCTTCATGACACCAACCGCCCCGTCCGCCTACATCCTGGCCCGACAGCTGGGGGGCGATACCGAGACCATGGCCTCGATCATTACCTTGCAAACCCTGCTCGCCTTCGCGGTGATACCGCTGATCGTCTATCTCATGTTGAGCTGGGGCGTTCTGACCCACGTCCTGTAACTACAACTGTTGCCCCGCTATGAGGCCATCCTCTCCGGACAGCTTCGGCCTGATCGCCATTGGCAATGAGATCCTGTTCGATCAAAATTAAAGGGCTCTGACTTTAATCCATATCAGCAGAAACAGGGGCTGGTGCCTGATGGTATTGCTAGTGAATATTTTTTGCTGCATCTTCAGAAATAGATAGATTATCAAAAAGGGCTTTGGGTAAATCCAAAGCCCTTTTTGATTTAGTCAGAAAAGAAACTATCGGTTTTGTGAGACCCTTTATAAAGGGTTAACGAACTGGAGTGGTGGTTTAATCTTCATCATCATCTTCGGTGATATTCATAACAACCGAAACCGGGAAATGATTGCTGTAAGTTTCGCGCCATTCAGCAAACGAATCTGGAGCATTCTCTGGCAGCCAGAGAAATGCCCGATTGCCAAATAGATGCCTTTGAGCTGCTTGACTGACAAGCACGTGATCGACAATGCTGTTCAGGTCGGTGTCCATACGCGTGCTTTTAAAGTCTGCTGGCACGTAATCCATATAACCTTTAAAGGCCATGTGGTAATACATGGCTGGAGAGTATTTCAGAGTGCCTGTTTCGGATACTTTTTGAGGGTTGTCATTAAAGTCACCCAAAATAATCCGGTCCTTCTCATTAATATTCATGGCTGTGAGCGCATCATCCAGACGATATTCAATCAATGTCATGGCTATGAGGTGATTTTCATCATTGTGCTGGCCTGGTGCCAGGTTGACGTTTACCAGGGCAAAGTCATTCAGTTCACTTTCTTCGTCTTTGTCTTTCGCTTCGAAATAACCGATGACTGGAGTACGGGAAAAAAGCGCTGCACCGGCAAGTGATACCTGGGGAACCCTCATGGGAGCGATTGCAATTGCCTTTACTTTCTCTGTGTTCCACAGGTAACCCACATACATGGAATCAGGCGTATGATTGTATGGAACTGGGGGCAAGTAATACTTCCAGCTTGATCCAAGCTTTTTAACGATGGCATCAAGTTGCGTATTCCGAGAAACAGGGCCATAGGCATGGCTAATACCGATTTCCTGCAAGGCAATTACATCAGAACCAAGGTCATCACGGATAAAATCGGCAATATCGTTCAGCTGCTCCTTGGTGCGGAGGGGAAGATCAGCTTCACCATGACCGCCATCAGATCCCCTGCCGTAAGTCCCCAGGTTTTCAATATTCCAGGTCGCGATTCTTAGTTGATCAGCAGAAACGGATGCACTGATGATCAGTGTGAAAAGAGCAAAAAATAAACGCATACCTCCTCCATCAAAAAATTAAGACAGTTATCTATAGAAAAAAGCAAATCATCGTTACTGAAGCTTATAAATTCATAAAGTTTCATGAAACATCGCATGTTTCATTGATCGGGAATGGGTTAAAGGAGTATAGGAAATATTAACACCCTTTTCGCCCTGCCACTGGTATAGCCGAGGGCCAATCCCACCGGCACTGAACCGTCCTCCATCCCGGTAAACCGCCGCGAAACCGCACAAATCACCCGTCTGGCGGGTCGAATCAACCCGTTACTCAGGTACCCGGCAATTACCTGCCCTGCGCTGCCATAAGCGCAGCGAATGCGGAAAAATACTCGTCAACGATCTGATAGAGAAGGGTTTGCTCGGGCTGGTGACGCTGGTAACCACCCGCATCCACGTCCCGGCCGGCCATCCTTGCCGCCACATGAGGTAGGCAATCGATATATAAGCACCATCGTAGCGAACACTGTGTTGTGTGCACTCTAATTTCACCACAACTTGGGCAAAACCCACGTCGTTTGCAACTGATGGCGACAAGTTGTTCGTGGTGACGAGGCGTGCATTGCCCCCTTATGAATCCGTGTTCGAGGCAGCCACATTTCAGGTAATCGGCGAACTCCTGCTGCAGATGCAAGGGCAAGGACTTGCCCTTCATAGCCATAACGTCCCTAAACTCCGGGTATTATCGTTCAATGATCTGGTATAGGAGTGTATGTTCCGGCCGGTGCCGTTTAAAGGTAGGGCTTTGTCGCGACCGGTCCGTGATCGCAACTTGAGGCATATCGTTCTCCATTCCATGGAGTGCACGATGTTCACATATTGTTCTCTTTCCGTATAGATAAATGCTTGATGCCTGCTGTTGCCAGTCAGTGCCTGTCACTCCCACTCGCTTGTAAACAAGCCTTTTATCTTTTATATACAATGGCTTATCTTCTTGGCAAATGGTAACACCATGAAAATACCATGCTCAGAAATTGCTGTATGTGCTCATAAAATCACAAGGATTATTAACCAGTTGCCTTTCATTTTACCCTGACTTATATTCATATTTATTAATTATGAATACTTGGAGGCCAATATGGCAACCACAAGTCTTAGCCTGGGTGAGCACTGGGAAGTTTATATCAAGAATGAAATTGCCAGCGGGCGCTACGGTTCCGCCAGTGAAGTCGTGCGTGACGCTCTCCGCGCGATGGAAGAGCGTAAAAGCAAACTCGATGCTTTACGAAGTCATTTGGCACAGGGTGCTAAACAGGCCACATCCGGCGAATTCGCTGATAACTTCACCATGGATGCGCTGATCAATGATCTGGATAACGAAGCCTGATGTCTGGATACAGAGTCACCCCGAGAGCACTGGAGGACTTGAAAAATATCGGTCGATATACTGAACAGCAATGGAGTAAACACCAACGTAATACCTACCTGAAAGCACTCGAGAAACGCATTGGCTGGTTGGCGGAAAATCCGCAATTGGGCAAACACCGCACGGATGTGGGTCAAGGCTATTACAGTTTCCCCCAAGGCGAACATGTTGTCTTCTACATGATTGGAGAGGAAGGCATAGATATTATCGGCATCCCGCATAAGGAGATGGATATCATCACATATTTTCTCCCTGATTGAACAAGAAGGGAGAAGGTGGAATGCCTGCTGATGCCAACCAGTGCCAGATATTGCCTGCCAGTTCCGGTCACTCCCACTCAATGGTCGCCGGCGGCTTACTGGAGATATCGTATGCCACGCGGGAGATACCCGACACTTCATTGATGATCCTGCGCGAGACCTCTTCCAGAAAATCAAACGGCAGATGAGCAAACTTGGCGGTCATGAAATCGACTGTCTTCACCGCTCTCAGCGTGACCACATATTCATAGCGCCGTGCATCGCCCACAACACCCACTGATTTGACCGGTAAGAACACAGTAAACGCCTGGCTCACCTCATCGTAGAGATTGTGTTTGTGCAGCTCGTTTGATAGTCCATCTATTGTAAATATTCATGTTAAGAACGGAGTTTTAACATCTTGGCCAGTGACACGCTACCGGAAAAGATACGGCTATGAATTATTGCTCAAGACCTGGGGAAGAAGCATCCGACCATCACGCGCTAGCATCGCTATAATTTCACAAACATCTGTGGTTGTGAGTTTCCGCTGTGCCCAGTTTTAACTTGTGAAATATAGCTTGCTGTAGCTGATACGATCAGGCATGAGGATCTGTTTAGAGCACCGCCTGGTCTGGAGGTCAGGCGGCAATCGAGGCAACGGATTCACGCTTAATCACGATGCTTGTTACGAGTGGTGCCCGGGGCCGGCGTCGAACTTATGCATTAACTATTTGATATATATAGTATTTAAAAGAAAAGTCATAGACGCTTACCCCCATACATACCCCTAAAAAATGTCGATGGAAGCCGCATCTCTAATTTCATGCATGTCATTAATACGTCGGCAATACCCTGAATACAACAACTATAGTAGGGATATTTGAGTTTTGCTGGCTAAGTATAAGGAGAATAACCGCTATCACCCATGTATAGCGTTGGCTCCGACTGCCTCCGCCTGTTCAATCATACGGTCCACGGCTTCGGTGCGGGACTCCTGAAGCAGCTCCGTATAGCCTTTCAGTTCACCACCAAAAATGTTTTTAAGACCCGCCATAATATCCCGCCCGACATGTTTGGCGCGAACTGAGCTACCCTGAACTAGCCCCAGGTGTTCCACAATTCGCTTGTCGGGAAGAATCTCAATATTTGTAACAATCATAACCATTCCTTTATTGTCGATAGAGCATGGTGCTCAATGTAACTCAATAGTGTGACTGGTATCCTTCGTAAAAAATCAAAGTCAGAATATCTAAAAGCTAAGATGTTTTGCCGCAGAGTATGCAGGGAAAAATATCAGTTCAACTGATCTATCTTTTTTCTTTTCTATCAAACCCTAGCGAAAAATGATATTAAAAAAACACCGTGGTGAAGGGGCATGCTTCATGACCACGGTGTTTAATACTAAACTGATAGGACGGTAAGGTGCCGGGTTAATAATTACCATCATAGCGCTGTAAGCGATTGTAATTTTCACCCTGGTTGAGATTCATGTTGGGATTGTCCATGGGATCATTGGTTTGGTAGTACATGGTTGAATCATTAGGGTTTACGTAGTTGTTATCATAGTATCCTTCTGTCTCGTACCTGGCGCCTGTAGACGTATCAATCATCTGTTCCCTTTCATGAATGGAATCAATATAGGAACTATGAGAACGATCGGATGCCGCACTGTTATTCATGTAGTTGCTATGGGCGCGATCAGACGCCGCGCTTCTTTCCATGTAGCTGTTGTGGCTTCGATCGAGCGCATCCATATTGGATTGGTGTATCCGCTGTTGATTAGCCATGAAGGCATTTTGTTTTACAGTCTGATTATTGAGAAATTGCTGGTGCTGTGAATTGGCAGACTGAACCCAACCGCGATCAAATTGGTAGGTGCGAGCGAAACGGATCATCTCTCGGCGCACACCAGTAAAGTCACGTGAGCCGGACATAGGTGCAGTAAAGCCAATGATATCCACATTCGTTACTGGAGCGCCATTATTGGGTAGGGAGCTGATCACAATTGCCGCTGAACTTTTTTCATTGCTCTGGGCGTCCAGGATATCAAAAGCATAAGTAACAACTTGCTGTCCATTTTTATAGATCAGTTGAGAATCACGTTGCATCATGTGCTGAGTGATCTCCGGGACTCTGTATTGATTGATGATCTCCGATTCAGGGTTCTCAGCGGTGAGTTGCTGTAATATTGAGTTAAAATACTGCTGAGGGTTGACCGGGTTTTGCAGGAAAGTGCCTGTAAGGTGATAGATACGGTTTCCACTACCGGCACAGAAAGCCGTTGGAACATCTGGAATCTTCACGTTGCAACGAACATCAGCAGGTACTGATACATAAGCTGTAGTTATACCGTTTTCCTGGATCGGTATTGATTTAAGGTTCTGGGCGTGACTGGTATGAGTCAAAATCAAGAGTATAGGTAATAGTGCGGCTGTCAGGCGTTTCATGGCAAGAGTATCCTGTGGTTAGATTTTTTATAACGTTCGTGTTCAGTTTTGTTCAGTAGTTGCTCAAAGCCCGCAATGTCGATTGTATTAAGGTACCGGGTTAATAACTGGATCGTGGCTGTATGATAAGGATAGTTTAAGTTAGATGAAAACAGTTATTTACCTCAATAAGAGTGCAGGTAGTCGAGAAACTGTTGCGCTGTACACTGAGTGATATGCGCCAGCTGACGCAGGAAGCGAACAGGTTATGGGTAAATCATGGGCGAATGTGATGGCCAGTCACATGATTTTATTGAAGTTATACCTATAAATAATTACCAATAGAGAAATCGGTATGATGGGTATGATATTTGCCGGAAGCTATTCCTCTCGACTACTGACCAGCGACTGCCAGGTCTCTAGCCTATCCGTAATGCCGACCTCCTGCAGGTAGTCGTGATCAAGTAGAGTCATAGACGGCATCTCCCTTGCATGTTCATGAACCAGTGCATTGGCAACAGGCACAACGCTGAGAGTACTGAATACCTTCTCAGCCTGCATTGAGAAGTATAAGGAGAATAGCCGCTATCACCCATGTATATCAAGGCAGAAAACTGGGACCTGGATATGCTTGAATCACCCGTCTATCCGGCTCAATCTAATCAATCTACTGGATTTTCGGTTGAATCCGCCCTCTTCCACGGCTTTTCTGGCCTTCCGGCATAGCTCAGGCAACAGGCTTCCAGGCAACCTATCTTTCTGTTGCTGTGCCGTTTAGAGAAGTGTGAAACCCATAACTATGCAAACCAGTCTGAATCTGGTGAGGCCCGCGTTGCCGGCAGCAACTCGGGTGGTGACGGTAATGCACCTTTCTTCATGAGGTGAGCCAGTATCTTGTCGATGACCGCCTGATCCTCAATACAGGCGATCACCCTGGAATCACCGCCACACTTTGGGCACACCGACACATCGATGTTGAATACCCGTTTCAGCCGTTGTGCCCAGGTCATGGCCTGGTGGCGCTGTCCCGACGTTTTGTCTTCGTTTTCCTGTCGGGGTCGCCCCTTGCCGCGTTTGGCCGGCGTCACCTCGACACGGTGTTTGCTGTTGGGGGCAAATACGCCATGACAAAATCATCTGGAATGATTTTGGACAGCTTCAGCTGGCCCACGAAGTGGGTGAGTATCAGGGAAGATACGAACAAACCGGGTCAGGTTCACTCGGGGTTTCGGCACCAGTGCCGCCAGCTTGGCAATGAAATCCAGCGGTTCGAAGATGACGTGCGTCGTGCCATCACTATAGGGCGTTTTGAGCTGATAGCGAATATTCCCTGAGGGTGTCAGTGACAGCCGTTTCTCTGATACCGCCGGCCTCGTGATATATCTCGCAAGCCTCTCCAGCTTCTGCCGTTCCCAGGCTTGTGCCGCGACTCCGGCATGCAGGCTGAAACCGGATTCTTTCGCCACCTGAGCAAAGCGCTCATCATCTTCCCAGGACGGGATGGTCTGCAGCGTGAATACCTTGCGCCCCTGCTGTGGCCCCACGGCAATGCGATAACTGACCGAGCACCCCAATACCTGTTGCATGGGGTCCTCATCCGCATCATCCAGATTCAGGTAACCATTCTCTTCATCGCGCTCGAGGATGCCTTCGCGCTCCAAAAACCTGGCCACGCGGTGGCTGATCGTGTATACCAGCTCTTTCAGTTCCTGCTGTTCCGGCCCGTTGGTTCGCCGAAACCGTGTTCGACCGTGTTTGGTTTCCGTGTAAACCCCATCCAGGAACAGCATATGGAAATGTACATTGAGATTGAGCGCACTGCCGAACCGCTGGATCAGCGTCACCGCACCGGTCTGTGCGGTCTTTCGAGTGAATCCTGCCTTGTGAATCAGATGGGATGATATGGCCCGGTACACGATCCCCAATACCCGCCCCATCAGTTGCGGGCGGCTGGCGAACAGACAAAAGCGAAGCGTTGAACAGCTTTAGCTGGCCCGAAGGGTGAGGAGCGAAGCGACGAATAAACCGTAATTGAAATGGGAAGCTCAGCACCCACTGGCGTATGGGCTGTTCCGGTAACACCACATCGACCAGCAGCGCGGCGCTTTCGGCCATGCGTCTCGCACCACAGCTGGGGCAAAATCCGCGCCGCTTACAGCTGAATGCTACCAGGTGTTCATGATGACATTCGGTGCATTGCACCCGCAGGAATCCGTGTTCCAACCTTCCGCATTTGAGGTAATCCGCAAATTCCTGTTGCACATGCAGGGGCAAGGACTTGCCCTGCATGGCCATCACATCCCTGAACTCCGGATAATGCCGCTCGATGATTTGATAGAGAAGTGTCTGTTCCGGTCGATGACGTTTATATGGTGGGCTTTGTAGCGACCGATCCGTGATCGCGGCTTGAGGCATAGCGTTCTCCATTCCATGGAGCGCTCAATGTTCTCATATTGTTCTCTATCTGCATAGATGACTGCTTGTTGCCTGCTTTTGCCAGTCAGTTCCAGACATTGCCTGCCAGTACCCGTCACTCCCACTCAATGGTCGCCGGCGGCTTACTGGAGATATCGTATGCCACGCGGGAGATACCCGACACTTCATTGATGATCCTGCGCGAGACCTCTTCCAGAAAATCAAACGGCAGATGGGCAAACTTGGCCGTCATGAAATCGACTGTCTTCACCGCTCTCAGGGTCACCACATACTCATAGCGCCGAGCATCCCCAACCACGCCTACCGACTTGACTGGCAGGAACACGGTAAATGCCTGGCTCACTTCATCATAAAGATTGTGCTTATGCAGCTCTTCGATATAGATGTGGTCGGCCTCGCGTAACACGTCTGCATACTCTTTCTTGACCTCGCCAAGTATCCGCACACCGAGCCCAGGTCCAGGAAAGGGGTGGCGGTAGATCATCTCATAGGGCAGCCCCAGTTCGATGCCGATCTTACGCACCTCATCCTTGAACAGCTCACGCAGAGGCTCAACCAGGGCTAGTTTCATGTACTCCGGCAGACCACCCACATTGTGGTGCGACTTGATCACATGCGCCTTACCCGACTTGGCGCCGGCAGACTCGATCACATCCGGATAGATGGTACCCTGAGCAAGAAAGGAGACATCCTCCAGCTTGCTCGCCTCTTCCTCGAAGATATCGATGAACAGATTGCCGATGATCTTGCGTTTCTGTTCAGGATCCGTGACACCGCGCAGCGCTTTGAGGAAGCGGTCTTCCGCATCGACACGGATCACTTTCACACCCATGTGCTCTGCAAAGGTGGCCATCACCTGGTCCCCTTCATGCAAACGCAGCAGTCCGTTGTCGACAAACACACAGGTCAGCTGATCGCCGATCGAACGATGCAACAACGCAGCCACCACCGATGAATCAACCCCGCCGGAGAGCCCCAGCACTACCTGTTGATCACCCACCAGCTCACGCACATGGTGAATACTGTCCTCGATGATCTGACCGGGCGTCCAGAGCACTTCACAGCCACAGATATCAAACAGAAAACGTTCAATGATACGCTTGCCCTGACGGGTATGAGTCACCTCAGGGTGGAACTGCAGACCGTAATAGCTGCGTGATTCATCCGCAATACCCGCTACCGGCGCATTCTCGGTTTCACAGATCACCTTAAAACCTTCGGGCAGGGACTCGACACGATCCCCATGGCTCATCCACACATCCAGCAGGCCATAGCCTTCCGGGCTGGTATGATCCTCGATATCCTTGAGCAGGCGGGAGTGCCCTCTGGCACGTACCTGGGCATAGCCATACTCATGCTTGTCGGAAGACGCCACTTCACCACCAAGTTGTGCGGCCATGGTCTGCATGCCGTAGCAGATACCCAACAGCGGCACCCCAAGCTCAAACACAGTTTGTGGTGCAGCGGGCGCCTCATCGGCGGTGACAGTCTCCGGACCACCGGAGAGAATGATGCCGGCAGGCTTGCTACCGGAGAGCCCTTCATCCGCATTGTCGTAGGGATAGATCTCACAATAGACACCGGCTTCACGCACCCGACGTGCAATCAGTTGTGTGTATTGAGATCCAAAGTCCAGAATCAGGATTCGATGGGCATGAATATCAGTTGTCATTACTAGGGCCTGCTAAGACTTAACCTGGAAAGTGGATCACAAACAATCAATCACGCCGATAGTTGGGCGCTTCCTTGGTGATCGTTACATCGTGCACGTGGGATTCGGTCACACCCGCATTGGTGATCCTTACAAACTCCGGTTTGGTGCGCATCTCGTCGATGTTGGCACAACCGGTATAGCCCATGCTGGATCGAATGCCACCGATCACCTGGTAGATGATCGCCACCACCGGACCTTTGTAAGGCACCCGTCCTTCAATACCTTCCGGCACCAGCTTGTCTTTCTCATTGGACTCCTGGAAGTAACGATCACTGGAACCATCCTTGCCGGACATGGCGCCAAGGGATCCCATACCCCGGTAAGACTTATAAGAACGCCCCTGATAGATCTCCACTTCACCCGGTGCTTCATCGGTTCCGGCAAACATACCGCCAATCATCACTGAGTAGCCGCCGGCGGCGAGTATCTTTGAGATATCCCCGGAATAGCGCAGACCACCATCAGCAATCAATGGCACACCGGTGCCTTCCAGCGCCTTGGCCACATTGGAAACCGCCGTTACCTGGGGCACACCGACGCCCGCAACCACTCTTGTGGTGCAGATCGAACCAGGCCCGATACCCACTTTCACCGCATCGGCACCGGCTTTGACCAGATCGCGAGCGGCATCACCGGTGGCGATGTTGCCGCCGATAACCTGTACTTGAGGGTAGGTCTTCTTTACCCAGGCCACCCGGTCCAATACACCTTGTGAGTGACCGTGGGCAGTATCCACAACCACCACATCGACACCGGCCTGGACCAATGCATCCACACGCTCTTCGGTACCTTCACCCACACCGACCGCCGCCCCAACCCGCAGTCGCTCCTGATCATCCCGGCAGGCGTTGGGATTGTCTTTTGCCTTCTGGATATCCTTGGCGGTGATCATTCCCTGCAATTCAAAGTTGTCATCGACCACCAGAACCTTTTCGATACGGTGCTTATGCAGCAGGCTCATCACCTCATCACGGCTGGCTCCCTCTTTGACCGTCACCAGGTTTTCCTTGCGAGTCATGATATTGCGTACCGGATCATCCATCTTGCGTTCAAACCGCAGATCCCGACCGGTGACAATGCCAACCAACTCTTTACCATCCACCACTGGTACACCGGAGATGTTCCTGGAACGGGTGAGTTCAACCACTTCGCCAATGCTGACGTAGGGACCAACGGTAATCGGATCCCGTATCACCCCGCTCTCATACTTTTTGACCTTCTCCACCTCCTGGGCCTGAGTGACGGCATCCATATTCTTATGGATGATGCCGATACCCCCTTCCAGTGCCAGTGCAATGGCGAATCTGGATTCGGTAACCGTGTCCATGGCAGCAGAAACCAACGGGATATTGAGATCGATCTCGCGGGTCAGTTTGGTCCTTAAATCGACGTCCTTTGGCAGTACCTGTGAGTGGGCGGGTACCAGGAGTACATCGTCAAATGTGAGGGCTTCCTCGATTACACGCATAGCTTTTTTTCCGGCTGGAGGGATGAAGTAGCCGGGCATTATAGAAGTTGCAGTCTAACCGGTAAACCTGCAACAGGCTCAGCACAACGCCGAGCACCCCCTGAGGAGCGGCCAATCTGCAGCCAACCACATGAGCCCCGAAGGCATATTCATTGACATTTCAATATGTTAAAAAAACCGTGCCAAGTCATCATGGCCACAAAACTGGCTTAATTTTCGGCCATTTCCAGATCCACCTGACAGACAGGCAAGCGGTTCGGCAGGCCATATCGATTGATCACTGGCTCTAAAACCCATTTCACATCGTATTTCACGATACTGCGAGTCGACCGGCAGTCGTTTCATTCACCTTTGTGATACAGCCGCTCATCGGTTTGAATGCTTGATGATTCCGCCTCTTACCAATCCTCGCAGCAACCTGCATTGCAGGAGTTCTGGCGCTATGCTAAGGGTTAGGAACTCGGACAATGAAGTCAGGAAGTGCAAATGCACAAATATGTGTTTAATAGGAGTTTTTTCCTCCTTTTTACCATTGGCCTGCTGATCAACTGGGGTGTTGCACTGGGCAATACCCCCATGACCCTGAGAGTGGGCGTCTACAAAAACCCACCCTTGGTCGATACTGATTCAATGGGCCGGCCGGGGGGCTTTTCATCGACATCCTTGAGCAAATCGCCCATCAGGAAGGCTGGAAGGTGCGCTATGTGGTCGGCACTTGGAGTGACCAGCTCTACCGACTCTCTGCCGGAAAGATCGACCTGCTGCCCGCGATTGCGGTCAATGAGTCACGGGAAAAACGCTTCCTCTTCTCAGATCAGACCATCATTGCCAATTGGGGGCAGATTTACGTTCCTGAAAAATCGGATATGCAGGCCATTGACGACCTTCATGACAAAAACATCGCCGTATTGGCCGATGACGTCTACCTGACCTCAAAAAATGGACTGCAGGAGATCTGCAAGTCGTTGAGGATTGAGTGTCGTACCCAGAAATACGCCACCTATGACATGGTGATGAGGGCGATTGCCAGCGGCCGGGCGGATGCCGGCCTGGTCAGTCGCCTGTACGGCTTGAGCCACGGTCATTTCTATAGTCCGGTGGCCAGTCCGATCATTCTGATCCCCCTGGATATCCGCTTTGCCATATCCCAGCAGAGCCCCAAAGCGCACACCATCAAGCAGCGACTCGATTTTCATCTGGCCAACCAGAAGAGCGATGAACTCTCGATCTACCATCAGCGGCTCAAGACACTGTTCGAAACCCACACACCTCCACAGCCACAACCTCCCCTGCTCTACCAGATCATCTTTGCGATTGGCATCCTGGTGGCGGCTCTGGTGTTGATTGCACAAATCCTCAGATGGCGGGTCAGAGTCAAGACCCAGCAACTCGCCGAAACCGAGGCCCAGTACCATAACTTCTTCGATGGGGTCGCCACCGCGTTATGTGAGGGTGACAGCTCAAAAGCGCTGGTCAAACTGGATCAACTGCTGGACTCGGGTGTGGAAGACCTCAGAACCTATTTCGACAACCATCCAGATCAACTGCGTGAGATGCTGTTCCTGATCCGGGTGGTCAACGCCAATCCGGCCACCTTCAGATTATTCGGAGTGAAGAGCCTGAAGACCCTGCAGCACTGGTTGCCGAAAAGCATCACCCCGGAAGTGTTCACCGCCTTCAAAGAGTTTCTGATCGCATCCAGTGAAAAACAGACGGTATTCACATGTGAAGTACCGCTGCTGACTGCAAAGGGCCAACTGATCCAGGTGATGATCAGCTTTCCCCTGTCGGACACCGCCGAAGAGGTACAGCATATGCCGGTAACCCTGGTGGACGTCTCCCACCTGCGAGAAACCGAAAAGCAGCTCTCGCTGGTGGTCAAAGGCGCCTCTCTGGGGTTTTGGGACTGGAACCTGATCACAGATCAATTCACCGTCAATCAACGTTGGCTGGATCAGCTTGGTCTGGAACCATCCGCCATGAAACATAGCATTGATGATTGGCGGGACCGCCTCCATCCCAAGGATAGGGAACGGATCATGCCGATCATCAATCAGCGGATTGAAGAGGGCAAGACCTATAAAGTCGAATTCCGCATGAAACACGCGAATGGCCTATGGGTCTGGATAGAAGGTTCAGGTGGAGCGGTCGAATTCGATCCGATCACCCAACGGCCGACCCGGGCCTGCGGTACCCATCAGGAAATCTCTGAGCGTAAGCGTGCGGCAGAGACCCTCAACACCTTGATGGAGAGTATGGTCGGCATCACCGGTGAGGGTTTCTTTGAACATGTAGCCAGAGAGCTGTGTCGTTGGTTCGGTGCGGATGGGGCGAACATCGGCGAACTGGTGGGCAGGAATCAGATCAAATCCCTGGCCAACATCATCGATGGCCGGGTGATCGAGGATTTCTCCTACCATATCAGCGAAACACCCTGTGACAAGGTCATCCGGCAGGGTGCCTGTCTTTTTCCCCAGGGTGTTCAAGACCTCTTTCCAAAGGATGAGGATCTGGTATTGCTCGATGTCCAGGGCTACGCCGGCTCACCGATTCGGGATCGCAACAATGTAGTCATCGGCATTGTCTGGGTGGTCTCCCGCAAGCCCCTCTTCATGCCGCCTGACTGGGCCGATGTGATGGATATCATCGCAGCCCGGATCAGCGCTGAAATCGAGCGCATGAGAGCCATGGAGCGGCTGGCCTATCAAGCCACCTACGACGCCCTCACCGCCCTGCCCAACCGGCGTTTGCTGATCGATCGTCTGGGACAAGCTCAATCCCGCTGCCGCCGGCATAACCACCGCGGTGCCGTCCTGTTCATGGATCTGGACCATTTCAAAACCATCAATGACTCACTGGGCCACAATATCGGCGATATATTGCTACAGCAGGTTGCCGAACGTCTGACCCGTGAGATCAGGGATGAGGACACCGCATCAAGACTCGGAGGGGATGAGTTCATCGTGCTGTTTACCGAACTCGACGGCAATCCACAGATAGCGGCTCAACAAGCCCGCCAAGGTGCTGAAAAGATTCAGTCGACCCTGTCGAAACCCTACAACATCAGTGACAATGAACTGCATATCACACCCAGTATCGGCATCGTCATCTTTCCCATGGATGATGCCAGTGCCGACGATATACTCAAATATGCGGATACTGCCATGTATCGGGCCAAGGAGGAGGGCCGCAATACCATCCGCTTCTTCCTGCCCGGCATGCAGGACGCTGCAGAACAACAACTCAGGCTGCAAAACGATCTGCGTAACGCTCTGATCAATGATGAGCTGTCGCTCAACTATCAACCCCAGGTCGACCTGGATGGCAACCTGATCAGCGTTGAAGCCCTGTTGCGCTGGTACCACCCCAACCATGGACAGGTTGAACCCCGCCGATTCATAACCGTTGCTGAAGAGTCAGGGCAGATCCTGCAGATCAGTGAGTGGGTGCTCAGCCAGGCGCTGCAGAAGATCAAATACTGGTCTGAACAGCTGCAGGAGCCGCTCAACCTGGCAATCAACATCAGTGCAGTTCATTTCCATCAAGCCAGTTTTGCAGACCAGATTGAAGAGCTGGTAACCAATACCGGGGTCGATCCCAGACGCCTGACCCTGGAGATTCATGAGGGCACCCTGGTGGAGAACTTTGAGGAGGCCACGGAAAAGGTTCTGAAACTGAAAAAACTGGGGGTGAGATTCTCCATCGACTGTTTTGGCATCGGCTACGCCTCGATCGCCTATATACGCCGCTTACCTGTGGATCAGTTGAAAATCGACCGAAGCTTCATTCGCGACATCTCCAGCGATCCGAAAGACGCACAGTTGGTACAGACCATCATCACCATGGCTCAGAACATGGATATCGAAGTGGTCGCCATCGGTGTGGAGACCGATGCTCAATTGAAATTTCTGCGTGACAAAGGGTGTAAGATATTCCAAGGTTACTACTTCAGCCATCCACTGCCGGTGGATCAATTTGAAATCTATCTGAGTAAAGAGACCGCTTGAATCAGCAACCCCCTGCCAATAACAGTGCCAGAGAGATCTTCTCCGTTTCCCGACTGGTACGGGAGACCCGTGCAGTACTGGAAGCCAGTTTCCCGCTCCTCTGGGTCAGTGGAGAGATCTCCAATCTGGCCCAACCCGCCTCCGGTCATATCTACTTCAGCCTCAAGGATGAAGCGGCCCAGGTGCGTTGCGCCATGTTCCGTATGAAACGGCAACGACTGCGCTTTCGACCTGAAAACGGGCAGCAGGTGTTGATCCGCGCCAAGGTCAGCCTGTATGAGGCGCGGGGCGAGTTTCAGTTGATTGCCGAGCATATGGAGCCGGCCGGTGAAGGGGCGTTGCGTTTCGCCTTCGAACAATTGAAACAGAAGCTGGCAGCGGAAGGTCTGTTCGACACTGAGCGAAAAAAACCAATCCCCGTACCACCCAAACAGCTTGGCCTGATCACCTCACCGACCGGCGCTGCCGTGAGGGATCTGCTGTCCGTGCTGAAGCGTCGTTTTCCCGCCCTGCCGGTGATTATCTATCCGGTCCAGGTACAGGGTGAGGATGCAGCAAGACAGATTGTTCAGATGCTGAAGCTGGCTGAGCAGCGCCAGGAGTGCGACCTGTTGATCTTAAGCCGGGGTGGCGGCTCCCTGGAGGATCTGCAGGCGTTTAATGAAGAGCAGGTTGCCAGGGCCATCCATGAGGCCGGCATCCCGGTGGTAACCGGCATCGGCCACGAAATCGATTTCACCATCGCCGACTTTGTAGCGGACCGACGGGCTGCCACACCCTCGGCGGCGGCCGAGCTGGTCACCCCGGATCAATTGGAGTGGCAACAGCGTCTGCATGCTGTCACCAGACGCTTGCAGCAAAACCAGCAGCAACGGCTGCAAAGGCTACAACAGCACTTCTCTGCGCTGGTCAAACGTCTGCAAATCCAACACCCGAAAAGACGTCTGCAACAACAGGCTCAGCGCTTGGATGAACTATCCGACCGTCTTTCACGTCAGTTTCATTTCAATCTGTTGCAAAAGCACCAGCGTGTCGATCGGCTTGACACCCGCCTGGCCAGGCAGACGCCGGAACAGCGACTCAAGCGGCTGATTCAACAAACCACAAATCTGGAACAACGACTGCATCGGGCCGTGACGCTGCGCCTGACCCGGGAACAGACCCGCTTCACACAGCTTGGCCGGGATCTGCACAATCTGAGTCCGCTGAACACCCTCGGACGGGGTTATGCGATTGTCAGCAATCCGACGACCCATGCCATCATCACCGATGCCGCTCAAGTTGAGCTTGGGGATGAATTGCAGGCCAGACTGCATAAAGGAAGTCTTGTCTGTCAGGTGGTGAAGAAAAATCAGTAACACAGACAGCCATTGGCCATAAATGGACTCCAGCCATCGTTAGTACCAAACAGGGTCTGATGGTATTACCTTTGTCATCCCGGCGAATGCGGATCAATCCACGAAGTGTGCTTATGAAAGAGCCTCGTTTGAGGAATGAGTGAAACCAAGCGGATGGCATACTCACTTCCTCACGCTACGGACCGATACTCACCGCAACCACGGATCAGAATCGGGCCTGTTAACAGTAACAGCCTAATCCTGTTTTCGCTTACGTAAAATAAAGACTGTTAACGCGAATGCCCCAAACAATGCATAGTAAACGGCCTCGTTTCTATCAACCCCGAAAAACAGCGCACCATAGCCACCCAGTGCCGCACCGATGCCGCCGAACGCCAAACCGCGCATAACCCGGCAGAGGGTGCAGTTGCTGAAGTTCTGCTGTGTACTCATGATTCGATCAGACGTTTGACACAATCAAAATAGGCCTGTTCATCCGGCATTCTATTCTCAACCTGGGCTTCCCAGAGAATACGCCCCAGACACTCCATCAGTTGGTGTTCGGCTTCATGGGCATCCCCTTTGCGCTGACAGAACCTTTGATATAAACCACTGATACCGGGCGGACGATCCGTGGAGACCTGTTCGATCAAGGTGAGATGCATGGCCATGTGCAGAAAGGGGTTGGTCTCACCCCCCTCCGGCAGATAGTCCCGGTCGAGTCCCTGCTCCCGATCGTTCAGCAATCCGTGGTACTCCGGATGTTGCCGGATCACCGTCGCGACCATCTCTTCCAGAGGTTGCAGGGCATCCCCTGCAGAGTACTTTCGCCAGGCCTCGAAAAAGACCTGGCGCAGCTGGTTGCGATCGTTACTAAACATCAGATTTCTAGGGTTGAGTGGCTTTCTTGGCAAACTTCTGCAAGGCGCCGGTGACTTTCCTTCTAACCTTTTCCCGGTCGTTGATGGCGAACCGGTCAAACAGTTTGTCAGGATGGTTGTAACCCAGCCAGACCTTGGCTTGATCGTCCTCCCACACCAGCGCCTTCATCAGCAGATCGATACCGGCCCGCTGATCGCTGGTCATCAGGGCCGTACCCACTTTTGGGCTGCCAAAGATGATCAACAGGGTGGGACGCAGGGATTGACCAACCTTTTCCGCCCCAGCTCTATGATCGATTTTGCTGAACACCTTCAGTCCAGCCCCCTCCACAGCGGCCACAAAACGATTGACCGTCTCCTCGAAACTGAACTGACTGGGCAGCGTCACCAAACCGCCATCCGCCCGGGCCAGACCAGAAGTAAAAAACAGACTTACCAGCAGGATCGTTAGGGTTTTCATTTTAGGCTCCTTTGTTGGTCGACTGACCAATCTCTATTCCGTCTTCTCTTTATATTCACACAGATCTTCAATCACACAGCTTCCACATCTCGGCTTACGCGCCACACAGGTATAACGCCCGTGTAGAATCAGCCAGTGGTGCGCATCCTGTAAAAAAACATCAGGAGTGAAGCGCAGCAGTTTCTTCTCCACCTCCAGCGGTGTCTTGCCAGGGGCAATCCGGGTTCGGTTCGATACCCTGAATATATGGGTATCCACCGCCATGGTCGGATGACCGAACGCCGTGTTAAGAACCACATTGGCGGTCTTCCTTCCCACACCGGGCAGCGCTTCGAGCGCCTTACGCTGTTGCGGCACCTCTCCCCCATGGGTCTCCATCAGGATACGACAGGTCTCGATAATATTCTTCGCTTTGTTGTTGAACAAACCAATGGTCTTGATGTACTGCTTCAATCCCTCGAGCCCAAGATCGTAGATTTTCTGTGGGGTATTGGCCACCGGAAACAGCTTATCGGTCGCCTTGTTCACCCCCTTGTCGGTCGCTTGCGCCGAGAGGATGACCGCCACTAAGAGTTCGAAAGGGGATTGGTAATTGAGTTCCGTAGTGGGATTGGGATCGGCCGCTTGAAGTCGTTCAAAGATGGCCTGGCGTTTTTGTTTATTCATGAAGCAGGTTAGGCGGCTGGTGGACCCGCGCCATTCTAGATCAAATCGGGGCCATTATTAACCCGGCGACTGAATCGGACGGTTTCGGGGCATGCTTGATGCCCGGTAAGGGGCAGAATGCTGAAATGAAACACCCAAAGACCCTGAAATTTCGCTCCCTGTCAACCGACATCCAACCAAGCCGGAACCTTCGATAACCGAAATAATCAAATCCTATAAATTATATTTATACGTGGATAGCGGATTTCTTGTTGGTTTCCTATACTGGAAAACCTGCTTCATCACCCGATGCAGATCCACCCCCTGTCTGTATCGCAATAAGGCCAAAAGCCTGGACAGTTAACGACTCGTAAACACACGAAAATCTGTGTTGGACAATCACCATGACCAGAAAACATGATGGCGCTTCGCGCACAAGCAATCAAAAACTATTAAATTGGGTTGATGAGATCGCCCAGCTCTGTAATCCGGACCAGATCTACTGGTGTGACGGATCACAGGAAGAGTACGACCGATTGTGCGATGAGATGGTGAAAGGCGGTACTTTTATCCGCCTCAATCCTGAAAAGCGACCCAACAGTTATCTGGCCCGCTCCCATCCAAGCGATGTGGCCCGCGTTGAGGAACGCACCTATATCTGCTCAGAGAAAGAAGAGGATGCCGGTCCGACCAATAACTGGATGGGTCCGAAAAAGATGAAAAAGATCCTCAAGGGATTGTTCAAGGATTGCATGCGGGGCCGGACCCTGTATGTGATCCCATTCAGCATGGGGCCACTCGGTTCCCATATCGCCCACATCGGCGTCGAAATCTCCGACTCACCCTATGTGGCAGTAAGTCAGCGCATCATGACCCGGATGGGGCAAGCGGTACTCGATGTACTCGGGGACGATGGTGCATTCGTACCCTGCGTACATTCGGTCGGTGCCCCGCTGGCGCCGGGTGAAGTGGATGTCCCCTGGCCCTGCGCGGGGAATATCGAGGACAAGTACATTACCCATTTCCCCGAATCGCGGGAGATCTGGTCCTTCGGCAGCGGCTATGGCGGTAACGCCCTGTTGGGCAAGAAGTGTTTTGCCCTGCGCATCGCTTCGGTGATGGGCCGGGATGAGGGCTGGCTTGCCGAGCATATGCTGATCATGGGTGTGGAGACACCCGAGAAGAAGAAGTTCTTTGTGGCCGCCGCCTTCCCCAGCGCCTGCGGTAAAACCAACTTCGCCATGCTCAAGTCGCCCAAAGGCTTTGAGGATTGGAAGGTCACTACCATCGGTGACGACATTGCCTGGATAAAGCCCAACCCTGAAGATGGTAAGTTTTACGCCATCAATCCTGAATACGGTCTGTTCGGCGTCGCCCCGGGAACCAATCAATCATCCAACCCCAATGCGCTCGCCGCCTTGCAGGAGAACTGCATCTTCACCAACTGTGCCCTGACCGATGATGGCGACATCTGGTGGGAGGGATTGACCGAGAATCCCCCGGAACACATGATCGACTGGCGCGGTGATGATTGGGTGATCGGTTGCGGTCGCCCAGCGGCTCACCCGAACGCACGCTTTACCGCACCAGCCTCAGCCTGTCCATCGATCGATCCTGAATGGGAGAATCCGGACGGTGTACCGATCACCGCGTTTCTGTTTGGCGGTCGAGTCAGCCACAACTTTCCATTGGTGTTTCAGAGCTACAACTGGGAACACGGGGTCTATATGGCGGCTACCATGGGCTCGGAGGCTACCGCCGCCTCGATCAATCAGGCCTCGATGCGACGCGATCCGATGGCGATGCTGCCGTTCTGCGGCTACAACATGGCGGAATACCTCAAACATTGGCTGCGAATCGGCCGAAAGAACGTTGCCACACCACCCGCCATCTTCCGCGTGAACTGGTTTCGTAAGGATGAGCACGGTCGTTTCATCTGGCCGGGATTCAGCGAAAACATGCGCGTGCTGAAGTGGGTGGTAGACCGCTGCAACGGCATCGGCCATGCGGTGGAAAGCCCGTTGGGCTGGGTTCCCTCCCATGCCGCGATCAACTGGGAGGGACTCGATTTCAATAAGGATGATTTTTTTGAAATCATGAATATCGATCGGGAGATTGCACGCCACGAAACCGTTGACCAGGAGGAGCTGTTCACCCGTTTTGGCGATCACCTGCCCAGGGAGATGGAGCTTGAGCGGGAGCTGCAACTGGCACGCTTGTACCACTCGCCAAAATACTGGGACCTCTCCGCCAGCTGCGATTAAACCGATAAGCATCGATCAGGGATGCATGGGGCTTACTCACAGTCACCGGCGCCACACCATTTCTGATGCGGTAGGCTACGATCGCGAGAATAGCCGCGAATGGCACTAACTTAACCCGTATTTGGTGGGGCATGGCCCCACCCTACACTCTGAATTCAACCGTAGGGTGGGGCCATGCCCCACCAAAACCCTTTGATCTATTAGATGCGATGCGTGTCTTGGCACGTAAGATAAGTGCCATTCGACCCAGCCGCCTCTTTTGTATCGTTGTGGGGGATTGCGCCTGAATAAGTGCCACGAACTGTTACTCGTCACTCATTTGCAATAACCAAACTACGCTCCTCGTACCTTAATTGTCGCTTTTTCTGGCGCAACAAGGCGCATTGGATTCGTGTTAACCGGACCTAGGGCAAAGGTGATTTGCGGCATTTTGCGGTGATTGGCGTTTATTGGCGGTTAACCTGCTGATAGGCTGTAGTGATGCAAGAGGTTCAGAACAACGCATTCAGTATCCGGCGACTCAACCCGTTCAACGGTTTACTGCAGGTCTTCCAACTTGATACCGCCCGTGCACTCAGTGCCAACGGCCAGGTTTGGGAGATCCAGGTACTCAGCGATTCCCCCCAGGGACTGTGGGCCAACACTCCGCTGGGCGCCCAGCAATATTTCACCTTTGGGCTCTGGTCCGAAACCAGCGGTCTCCAACAGGTGCCCGTCAATCCCTTGTTCGACATCCGCACCATGATCGCCGCCAGCGACAGGCTCATCGAATCTCTGCAACCCGTACTGGGCCAGCTGCCATTCCCGATGGCTGACCGCTATGAACAGTGGCTGCTGGATGAAACCGATCAGCAACCGCTGGCACTGCTGCAGAGCTGTCGCACAGAAAACGAAATGGCACTCAACGACCGACCAGCCAAATGGATCGCGACAGAACCCGACGATTTCAGTTTCATCTCGTCTCATTTGAATCAACGGGATCGGCCCAACCATGACGGTGACAACCCCAGGGTACACGCCTCGATACTTGAGGCTGAGGTTCGGCACAGAGCCGGATCCGAATCCTGCACAGCCTGGTACTATCGGAACGAGGAGAACGAGATGATGCCGTATCAGGAAAGTCAGCCGCGGCATCTCGAATTTCCCGCTCTACTGCTTGCCGAAGCGGGCTATGATGCGGATACCGCCCCATTGATCGAAGATTACATCACCTGGAAGGCGCCACAGCTACTGATGCTCTCTTATATAAGTGGCGGCTGTCGCGAAAGGCTGGAACAATTGGCGGTGAAACAACCGGTAAAGATGGACCGCTTCTGGCCCCTCTATCCGGAAATACACAATAAAGACCTGTTGAAACGGGCACGGGTTGAAGCAAGAATTCGCTCAGCCAACCGGAACTGACCCTGAACACCATGAAATACCTGAATCAAAAACAACAACTCTCGATGCCGGATGGCGGACTGGCTATTCTACTGATCAACTTAGGCACACCGGACGCCCCGACCCCCAGCGCGGTACGACGCTATCTGGCGGAGTTCCTCAGCGATCCGAGGATTGTATCGATTCCGAAACTGATCTGGCGGATCATTCTCCACGGCATCATCCTGCGGGTCAGACCCAAGCGCTCCGCCAAGGCCTATGCCTCGATCTGGACCGACGAGGGATCGCCGCTGCTGGTGATTTCAAAACAGCAGCGGGATGCCATCGAGCAAGCGATCGATCACAGATTTACCGGCCAGGTGAGTGTCGCTCTGGCGATGCGTTATGGCAATCCATCAATCGCCGACACCCTGAAACAGTTGCGTGAGCAGAATATTCAGCGGCTGCTGGTATTGCCCCTCTATCCCCAATACTCGGCAACCACCACCGCCTCGATCTTCGATGCGGTCACCGCCGAACTGCAACAGTGGCGCTGGATACCCGAGGTCAGATTCATTCAACGCTATCACCACGAGTCGGACTATATCGATGCCCTGAGCAGCCAGATCGCCGACTACCGGATGACCCACGGAGGCGCGGACAAACTGCTGTTCTCTTTCCATGGCATTCCTAAAGACTACTATGAGGCAGGGGATCCCTATCCGGATCAATGCCGGGCCACGGCTCAGGCCGTGGTCGACAGGTTGGGACTGAACGAGGAGCAATGGCTGCTCGCCTTCCAATCCCGCTTCGGTGCTCAGGAGTGGGTCAAACCCTACACCGATGAGACCCTCAAACAGTGGGCGGCCGAGGGGATCAAAAGCGTGCAGGTCGTCTGCCCCGCTTTTGCCACCGACTGCCTGGAAACCCTGGAGGAGATCGGAGTGGAGAACCGGGACTATTTTCTTCAAGGTGGCGGTGCGGAATACCGCTATATCCCGGCCCTGAATGATGATCCGAAACATATCGAAATGTTCGCCAATCTGATCCACCGTCACGCCTTGGGCTGGCCGGAGGCCAATCCACTTCCCCCGGTATCAACCAGCAGTGACTGAGTGTTCAGCGGGATGCAGACAAATCCTTGAAACTATCTGTCGGTGACGATCTCAAAACAATCGATAGCACTCCGCACACAAGACGCTCTCCCAGGAATCAGAGCGGTCGAAAGAGCGATTGCAGCCAACAACATACAATTCAGGACCTTATATCAACATGAGTTCTACACCCCGTCCGGTGGATATCAAAGTCCATCAACAGAGCCGCTTTCTCGATATCGCCTTCGATGACGGCGCCCACTTTGCCCTGCCCTGTGAATACCTGCGGGTCTATTCCCCTTCGGCAGAGACCCGGGGGCATAGCCCGGCCACAGCAAAACTGGAGAAAGGGAAAGAGCTGGTCACCATCACCCAGATCGAGCCGATCGGACAATATGCGGTGAAAATCCACTTCGATGACGGCCACAATTCAGGCCTTTACGACTGGCAGTATCTCTACAACCTGGGCAAGCACCAGGATGAGCTGTGGCAGGCCTACCTGGAAAAGCTTGAAGCGGTGGGCCATCAGCGACAGGAACCTGAACTGATTCCCCGTGATGGTGGAGCCTGACAAGAGAGATGCCAGCCGACAACCCAGACTTCAGCCTCGACCCAAGACTGGCGGCAGATTGCCATCTGCTTGCGGAAATGGAATTGAGCCAGCTGCTGCTGATGAACAATGCTCTATTACCCTGGTACATCCTGGTACCCAGGGTCGCTTGTGATGAGTTACACCAACTCAGTCACGAGCAGCAAAAGCAGCTATTTGAAGAGATCAACCAGATCTCCCTTTTCATCAAAACCGACCAGAGCATCGATAAACTCAATACCGCAGCGATCGGCAACATCGTGCGTCAGATGCATATCCATATCATGGGGCGCAAGACCAGTGATCCCTGGTGGCCCGGTACAGTCTGGGGTACCGCGCAACGGCGGGCGTACAAGCAAACCGAACTGAATGAAATTAAACGCAGGTTGAGCCTGGAATTGCCCAAGACAACAAACATCCTACAGGCTACCGCCAAGGCTTGATCAAACCGGCCTTATCTTCAACCGCAACAGCGGTTAATCGTCTGAATTTCCACATACTGACAACAGTTTTCAGATCCGCAAAAAGAAATTCAATGATTAAATCCAAATAGAACAACTCTGAACGACTGTGCCGCAATCCATCGGTTAAGGTTAGAAACACCAAACATCGAAATAGCACAGACAGTGAAAGAGTAGCTCCCCTCTCCCCTCGCGGGAGAGGGGCCGGGGGAGAGGGGGAAGGCGGCCGAGACAACGATCACCACAACGAATTTACCAGCCGACACTCACCAATCGTGCCAACAGAAAACACCATCAGATCCCCCCTCCGGGCAAACAACAAAATCCATAGGGTTCATGATCTAGCTCAACCAAGCCATGACGATATTAGTCCACATGGAACGGTCAAATTGACTACACTATCTATGTGCTTCGGAGACACCCAAAAATGTCTCCCTCACACAACCTCTGAAAACAATTTGCAGTCAAAACAAACCATGGGGGCATAGGGGTTAATGGAAGAGTCACTGCAGCGCTTACTCGAAGCCGAAAACCGGGCACAACAGATCCACAACAAGGCCGAAGAGCAGCGGGAGCGCATCATTCAGGAAGCGTTGCAGGAGGCCAAGACCAAAGAGCAACATTTCGAAGCCCGCATCCCCGAGCTTCACAACAGTTTCATGGAAAAGGCGGAGAGTCGCGCCGAACAGACCATTGCCGAACTGAAAAAACGCTTCGATGAGCGCCACGCCCAATTGCGTGAATACGCCGAGGCGCGGGAAGAGGATGCACTGGACGCCGCCTTTGCCGTCATAATCGACGCCAATGCCGACGAGGACTAAGCCTAACCGATGAACTCACAACGGGATCAGGCCTACCTCAAGACCCGGGTCGGTATCTACGCCTCCAGACTGCTCTCCGCTGAGGATATCCGGATACTGAAGCAGATGTCACTGCATCAACTTGGTGAGCGTTTCGATCTGCTGCCGATCTTCGAACAGGAGATCGAAACCCGCCAGAAGAGCGGCCTGATTGAGCACCAGCTGCTGCAGCAGCTGATGAATGAACTGAAGGTTCTGCTTCGACCTCTGAGCGGTCGCTCACGGGGACTGATCCTCTACTGGCCACGCAAGTATGAGCTCTACAATCTGAAGACCCTGATCCAGGGCAAGTGGAACAACCTGGGCATCCAGGAGATACGCCACAATCTCTACGCCCTGCCGGAGAACATCCGGCTGCCCCATGAAGCCCTGCTGCAGGCGGAAAACGTCCAGGAAATGTTGCGCCAGCTGGAACGGGGGCCCTACTCCCAGATTGCCAGCCAGGCCCGCAACATCTATGAAGAACAGCATGAAAACTTTTCCTTGGGCGCCGCCATCGATCGGCTCTACTACACCGGCATGCTGGCCCAGGCCAACATCACCGACTGCAGCGACAAGCGCGGCTTGAAAAAGGCCATCGGCTGCATGGTGGACCGGCAGAACATTCTCTGGCTGATGCGCTATCGCCTGGTCTATCAGTTCGCACCCAGTGAGGTCTACTACCTGTTGATCCCGTACGGCGGACAGATACAGCGGGATAAACTGATGGAGCTGGCCAATGTGGAGGGGCTGGATACCATTGTCGAGCAGCTGCCCGACCCCTTTCACAGCCTGCTCACCGGCAGCGCCAACATCACCGATGCCAGACAGCGACTCGACTTCTGGGTCTCCGATGAGTTACGCAAACTGATGCTGGGCAGTCGGGACGGGGTGGTCGCTGCGCTCTGCTATCTGATCAGCCGGGACACGGACATCTGGCGTCTCTACGCCATCATCCAGGGCAAGCTGCTGGGTATGACGAACGAGCTGCTGGATGAAGCCGTTTCTGGCATCAAAGGCTCCTCATCCTCTGAGGAGGCGGCGTGATCATCCAGCCGTTAATAAGATATTACCCGCTTCAAGCCGATCGAGGGACCGCTGATGTTTAGCCCCCTGCCGATGAAACAGATCAGCATCAAGGTACTCAACGAGGACCTGCCCGGCGCATCGGTGATCCTGGCCGGTCTCAACAACTTCAGCCCGGACAACCGTCCCTATGCGGAAAACGCCCTGACCGAGATTCCTGGACAGCACTTTCGCGAGCAGTTCAACCAGGCGAAGAGCCGGCTGGACAAGATCAGCGCTCTGGTGAGCTACACCCCGGCCCCCTTCGATGGCGAAGTGACCACCATTACCGAAGCTGAACTGGAGCAGGCCAATCAGTGGCTGGGCGAGGCCTGGGAGACCTGTTCCGACTTTGAAGAACGGCAACGCCGCCTCACCGAAGAGTCACGCAATATCAGCCAGCTCGAGACCAGTCTGGCGAATTTCAGCAATCTGGATGTGGACCTGGGTCAACTGCAGCAGGATCAACCCTTCCTGGAATCCAGTATCGGCATGGTATCCAGCAACCGGGTGGAACAACTCAAGGATGCCATCGGCCTCGACGGCTATCTGCTGTTCCCCTTTCTGCAGAGTGAGAAAGAGAGCCATGTGTTGATCATCGGCGCCAAGCGGACAGAGCATTCAAAGCTGAAATCGGTCCTCGATACCGCCGGCTTTCGGCCACTGGATATCCCACCGGAGCTGCACACCGAGCCGGAGACTGCCAAGAGCCGACTGGCTGAGCGCCACGCAGCGGTCGATGAAAACTCACAACAGCTCAACCTGGAGATCGTTGCCTGGCGAGCCAATGCGCTGGATGGACTGGAGCAAGCTGCCCAGACCCTGCACCTGGCCGCCCCTTATGTAGCACTTGGCGAAGCGGCTCGTAAAAGCGGCAAACTGGCACGCCTGCAGGGCTGGGTACCTGCCGAGGATATGGCTCAGGTGGAAGAGGCTCTACTGCAGAAACTGCCCAATGCCTTCGTCCTGGAGAGCCGTGATCCACTCTCCGAAGAGCGTGCCATCGTACCCTCGGTGATGCGCCACAGCCGCCTCTTCAAACCCTTCTCATCCCTGGTGATGCAGTATGGGGTACCCCGTTACGGCGAGGTCAATCCGACCCATCTGTTCGCCCTCACCTATATCCTGATGTTCGGCATGATGTTCGGTGACGTGGGGCATGGTGCGGTGATCCTCGGTGCTGCGCTGATCTGGCGTCGCAAGTTGGGCAGCTTCACTCCGTTCGGGGTGGCCGCGGGGATCTCCTCAATGGTCTTTGGCGTCCTCTATGGCAGCATCTTCGGCTTCGAACATCTGTTTCACGCCTGGTGGATCGCCCCGCTCAGCGACCCCCTCTACATGCTCACCGTGGCCCTGTTGTGGGGGATCGGTTTCATCGTCATCTCCTCCCTGCTGAACATCATCAACCACCTGGTGCAGGGAGATCGGCTGGGCGCCCTGTTCGGCGACAACGGCCTGCTCTCGCTGCTGCTCTACACCGGTATGCTGGGCACCGGCTATTCTCTCTACGCGGAGGGATCGGTAGGTGGTTTCTGGGCCACCCTGGCGATCCTCACCCTGATCGGCATCTTTGCCCACAAGCTGATCGAGCAGGAGGCCTCCATCGGCGAACGCATTCTGGTCGCCTTCATCGAGACCTTCGAGACCATCACCGGCTACGCCTCCAACACCCTCTCTTTCCTGCGTGTCGCGGCGTTCAGCCTGAACCATGTGGCGCTGGCGATCGCGGTGTTCACCCTGGCCGGCATGATGGGGGATACCGGCCACTGGATCACGGTGATATTGGGCAATGTATTCATTCTGGTGCTGGAGGGGCTGATTGTCGCCATCCAGGTGCTGCGTTTGGAATTTTACGAAGGCTTCTCCCGTTTCTATGCGGGCGACGGCAAGGCCTTCAAACCCCTGACACTCTCCTGAAACCGTGGCTTCGGGAGCGCATGATGATTGAACTGAAAAACAGCAAGAGGAGCACACTATGTACTGGCTTATCGTGGTAATGACACTCGGCATCGTTGGCCTGATCGCCACCGGCATCGTCATGGAGATGCAGCCGGCCAAAGTTACCAAACCCTGGTTCAAGCCCACCATCGCCATGAACCTGGTGATCTTTGTGTGTGCCCAGGCGGCACTGATTTTCATCGGTGCCCAGGATGTCATGGCCGCCGTGGAACCGGCGGTGGAAGCCAGCGGAGAGATCTCCATCGGCCTCGGCCTGGGGATCATCGGTGTGGGTATCCCCACCGCCCTGAGTACCATCGGCGCCGGCATTGCGGTGGGGCCGATCGGCGCCGCCTCGCTGGCGGTACTGGCGGAAAAACCGGAGATCTTCGGCCGAACCCTGATCTATCTGGGGCTGGCTGAAGGTATCGCCATCTACGGCCTGGTGATGAGTATCCTGCTGCTCGACAAAATCTGAAACCATGACAGAGACCAGCAGCCACAGCGTCCGTAACATCTTCGTCGGCAGCCATACCCTAGGCGACGGCTTTCGTCTGATCGGATTCGAGACCCTGACCGAGCCCGACACGGCAACACTGGATGAGCTCCTCTCCGGTCTGTTGCAACAGAAGCAGCGGGCGCTGCTGATCATTGAGCAGTCAGTCAACCGGCTGGAGTCGAAACTGCTGCAGCAGATCCGCAACGAAGGGGGACGCATCGTACTCTCGGAAGTGCCTTCACTGCATGACTCGGACAATTTTCAGTCCGAGCTCGACGAAACCTTGAAACAACTCACCGGCGGTTAACCAGGAGATCACGAGTGAACCAGGTCGAAGCCCTTGAAAAAGCAATCATCGATCGCGCCGAACAGATGGCCAGCGAGTGCCACAGCCGCGCCGATGCGGGACGTAAAAACATCCTCAGGGAAGCCAGCGACAAACTCCAACTGCGGGAAGAGAAGGAGACCCTGCTGGCTAAATCCCAGGCCGACCGGGCCTATCTGCGTAAGGTCCAGGCGGATGAGCTGAAGCTGCACAGCAAGATGGATCACATGCGCTGGAACCTGGTGCAGGTGGTGGTGGATCGGCTGAAACAGCAGATGGCTGAATACTGCAAAGATGAGAAACAATATTTCGAACTGCTGCAGGCACTGCTGAAACAGGCGGCGCAGATCGACGACGATCAATTGCTGGTGAAGGTCAACCCGGAGGATCTGCACCGGCTCAAGCCCGAATGGCAAAAACTGACCGACAACCTGGTGGCCGGTAAACAATTTCAATTGCTGGAGGAGACGCTCAACACCGTTGGCGGATGCCTGGTGACCACCGCGGATCAGCGGGTGCAGATCGACCACACCTTCGAGGGTCGGCTTACCCGTCTGGAGCGTAAAGTGCATCAGGCACTGGTCGAACGGCTGCTGCCCCCAGTTGGTGACGGACAGGCACTCTAATCATGAACACGATATCCAATAAAAAAGGCAAAATCAAAGACATCAACGGCCCGATTGTCACCATTGAGCTGCCCGGTGTGCAGAACGGCGAACAGGTCCGCATCGGCAGTCTCGGACTCTATGGCGAGGTGATCTCGCTGGAGGGGAACGAAGCTCTGGCGCAGATCTATGAGTCCACCGAGATGGTACGCCCCGGTGAGCCGGTGGAAGGCCTTGGCCATCCCCTCTCCGTGGAGCTGGGCCCAGGCCTGATCGGCGGTATCTTCGACGGTGTGCAGCGCCCGCTGGAGGCGATGTTTCTCAAGGCCGGCGATCAGATTCCCAGAGGACTCAGCCCGCTGCCGCTGGATCGGGACAAGACCTGGCACTTCGTACCCTCTGAAAACCTGGAACCGAACATGCCGATCATCAACGGCGCGGTACTCGGCAAGGTCCAGGAGACCGAGACCGTCGAACACCGAATCCTGGTGCCGCCCAACATTTCCGGGGAGCTGATCGAACTCGCTCCGGAAGGCGACTACCACTTGGAGGAGAGCATCGGCCAGGTACGGGACCAACAGGGCGAAATACACCACCTGAAACTCTACCACCGCTGGCCGGTAAGACGACCCCGCCCCTACCAGAGCCGGGACAACGGTATCGAACCCCTGATCACCGGACAGCGTATTCTCGACACATTCTTCCCCTTGTTGAAGGGAAGCAAGTGTGCCGTACCGGGCCCCTTCGGCGCCGGCAAGACAGTGGTTCAGCACCAGGTCGCCCGCTGGGCCAATGCGGACATCGTCATCTATGTGGGCTGCGGTGAGCGCGGCAACGAGCTGGTGGATGTACTCGACAGTTTTCCAAAACTGAAAGACCCCTACACCGGCCGTCCGCTGATGGACAGAACGCTGCTCATTGCCAACACCTCCAACATGCCGGTGGTGGCTCGCGAGGCCTCTATCTACGTGGGCATCACCATCGCCGAATACTACCGAGACCAGGGCTACGACGTGGTCATGCTGGCCGACTCCACCAGCCGCTGGGCGGAAGCGCTGCGCGAGGTCTCCGGCCGTCTCGGCCAGATGCCCGTGGAAGAGGGTTATCCCGCTTACCTGGCCTCCCGGCTTGCGGCCTTCTATGAGCGGGCCGGACGGGTCGACACCATGGACAGCGGCAAGGGATCGGTTACTCTGATCGGTGCGGTATCGCCTCCAGGCGGTGACTTCTCCGAACCGGTGACCAGCCACACCAAAGAGATCATCCAGACCTTCTGGGCGCTCTCCAAGGAGCTGGCGGACGCCCGTCACTACCCGGCGATCGACTGGGTCGACAGCTTCTCCGCGGATGTCAGCACCGCCGCCGAGTGGTGGCACGAGAACATCGACCGTGGGTGGGAGAAAAGACGCTCCCAGGCATTGGGCATGCTGGCCCGGGATGCGGAGCTCTCGCGCATCGTCAACCTGGTGGGTCCGGAAGCCCTCTCCTCCGCCCAACGCTGGGTGTTGGAGGGTGCGGCATTGATCAAGGAGGGTGTACTGCAACAAAGCGCCCTCGATCCGGTGGACACCTTCTCCTCACCGGAGAAGCAGTTCATGCTGCTGGATCTGATCCTCTCGGTCTACGATGCGGGGGCCGACCTGATTGAGCTTGGGGTTCCTGTACAGGAGCTCTCAGAGATGTCGGTCCTGGCCCGCCTGAGGCGTTGCAAGGAGCTCTACGACTCCAACCAGATCGAGCAACTTAAAGCCTTCCGGGAAGAAGCCCTGAACGACTTCAAGGAGATCCATTCCGAATACGCGCAACGAGGAGAACAGCCAGCATGAGCGCCAAGGAGTATCGAACCGCCTCCTCCGCCCGCGGCGGCCTGCTGACCGTGGCCAACGTACCCAACATCGCCTTCGGCGACCGGGTGCATATCCGCGATCAACAGGGTAACACCCGTAACGGCCAGGTCATCCGCAGCTCTGATGAAGAGGTACTGATCCAGGTCTTCGAGGGCACTTCCGAACTCGATCTTGAGAGTACCTGGGTACGCTTTCTCGACGAGCCGGTGGAGATCGCCCTCTCACCGGAGATCCTCGGCCGCATCTTCAACGGCCTTGGAGAGCCTCGGGACTACCGTCCCCCCATCGTCTCAAGCCTGCGTCGCAGCATCAGCGCCGCCGCCTTCAACCCGGCGGCCCGCACCTACCCGAAAGAGTTCATCCAGACCGGCATCTCCACCATTGACGGACTCAACTCCCTGGTCCGGGGACAGAAACTGCCGATCTTCTCCGCCTCCGGCCTGCCCCACAACCGCCTCGCCGCTCAGATCGTCCGCCAGGCCAAACTGCCCGACGACGACAGCCGCTTCTCGGTGGTGTTTGCCGCGATGGGTGTCTCCTATGCGGATGCCCGCTTCTTCCAGGAGGAGTTCGCCTCCTCCGGGGTGCTGGGCAATGTGGTGATGTTCGTCAACATGGCCGATGATCCCCCGGTGGAGCGACTCACCCTGCCGCGCATGGCGCTCACCGCCGCCGAGTACCTGGCCTTCGATCTCGACCGCCATGTATTGGTAGTGATGACCGACATGACCCACTATGCGGAAGCCCTGCGTGAGGTGGCCACCGCCAAGGGTGACGTCCCCGCAAGAAAGGGCTACCCCGGTTATCTCTACTCCGATTTGGCCGAGATCTATGAGCGCTCCGGACGTATCAAGGACCGCCATGGATCGATCACCCTGGTGCCGGTATTGAGCATGCCCAGTGATGACATTACCCACCCGATCCCCGATCTGACCGGTTACATCACCGAGGGGCAGATTGTGCTCAGTCGGGAGCTGCACAATCAGGGCATCTATCCACCGGTACACATCTCACCGTCGCTCTCACGACTGATGAAAGACGGTATCGGCAAGGACTTCACCCGGGAAGACCACCCCCACGTATCGAACCAGCTCTACGCCCTCTATGCCAGAGCCCTGGAGACCCGAAACCTGGCCTCCATCATCGGTGCGGATGAGCTCTCAACCCGGGACCGTCGCTACCTGGAGTTCGCCGACGCCTTTGAAAACCGTTTCGTACGACAGAGTGAGGATGAGGATCGCAGTATCGAAGAGACCCTCAACCTGTCCTGGGATCTGCTCTCCACCTTCCCGTCCCAGGCACTCACCCGGGTCAACGAAACCGAAATCGCAAAATACCATCGGCAGAGCGTATGACCGGAAAACGCATCAAGGCGGCACCGACCAAAAACACCCTGTTGCAGCTGAAGCGACAGCTCAACTTTCTGCAGCAGGGTCATAGCCTGCTGGAGCGCAAACGGGAGTTATTGACCCGCCTGGTCTATCAGCGGATCGGTGAATACCGGGAGATCCGCGACCAGGCCCATCAGGCGGTCAAACTCGCCTACCACTGGCTGAGCCTGCTGCAGATGCGCATGGGCAGCCGGGCAATCAACCAGACGGTGCTGGGCGTACAACAGGTGCTTGAGTTAAAGGTACTCCCGCGCAGAAACCTGGGTGTGGAGTTTCCCTCGGTGAGCGGTGAAGTGAAGCCCCTCAACCCGGTTGGCCTGCTGGGTACCGATCCCAGCTTTGATGACACCCGCCGACACTTCGGCGAAGCCTCCCTGCTGCTGGCGAAAATGGGCGAGGTCTCAATGAGTCTCAACCGACTGATCGCGGAACAGCGGAAAGCCCAGAAGCGGGTTAACGCGTTACGCTACAACATCATCCCCCAATACAAAGAGACCATAAAGTTCATCGAAAACGCACTGGAGGAGGAAGAGCGCAACGCTCTGTTTCAGGTGAAGGTATTGCGGGATCAGAACAGGATTTAGTCATCCAGTCATGCTGGTTTTGTGAAACTGGCATATTTATTCAGTCCGCAAATAATACGGATAATTAAAATCGGTTAGAGAAGAGCAAATATTGCAATCACCCCACAAGCATTCGATTTCAGTCTATCTTCTATTCTATCGGTAGAGAATAAAATCCAATTTGCGTTCATTTGCGGACTAAAAATATAAAAAGGGGAGAAGGATGATCGAACATGCACTCGTCGCAGATGCGAAGATCCGCTGGCAGAAGCCCAACACCGTGGCGCAACAGCAAAATGGCGCCATCGTACAGAGCGTCAGCGCCGCCAGTACCATGCGCTAACCAGCAGCCGCGGCGAGGGCTGTTCAGACGCCCGGCAAGGGTCTATCAAATGCCCCTCAACTCACCAATTCCCCACAATTGGCTCGACTACATTCCTGGACGTACAGCCTATGTCGCCCAGGGTACCGATGTATTGACCGGTTTCATGAGCGGCTGCCTAATCGCCCGGGGAACCTACCAGGGTGGTATGCGGGTCTTTCACATGGGTACCGTTGAAAACCAAGTTGTCAACAATCAGGTAAAGACCACCTTCCGCGCCGCATTGCCAAACGACGCAAGCGGCTTCTATCCCGCTGATGCCTGGACTGTGGCCGAACGAGCCGCGACTAATAAGGCGACGGACATCATCGCCCTGGTCACCTCCGGAGGCGCCTTCTTTTCGATTCTTCTCTGCCATGATGGTGCTGGGTTGTATTTCGTTGGGGGGATCAAGAAAGTGCCGCCGATTCATCGTCCAGCGCTTCTGGCTCGGTTAGCCTAGGTACCTTATCAGTATCTCATTAAATCAATTGAGCGAACACAAGCGGCCATAGAGCCAAACTGTTATTACGTCGTTATCACCCATTTTCTAGTGTTTTGACAAAACACCACCCAGAGGACTGGGAACCGCAAAGCCACCACGATTGATCACATGAGTGTATATATGTGTTGTGCGTACGTCCTTATGGCCGAGTTGCTCCGGAACCGTGCGTATATCCTGCCCCCGTTCCAATAGATCGGTGGCGAAAGAGTAACGTAACGTATGGCAGCTAGCTTTTACTGATTCCCGAAGTGCGTACCGCATATTTAACCGCCTTTTTGACACTGCTTTCATCAAGGTGATGTCGCCGTGTAACCCCTGAGCGAGGATCGACACTAATTTGGATAGCCGGAAACAGGTATTGCCACTTCCACTCCTTGGCGGCATTGGGATATTTTCTGGACAAGGCAATAGGCAGATAAACCGCCCCCTCTGCTAGATCTCGTTCATGCAGGGTACGCACCCTCTCTAGGGCCTGTTAACACTAATCCAATACGCCCTGTTGGGACTGTTTTTGCGTCCAGCAAGGCAAAATGAGCGTAGTGTATTTATTCTACACGAGCGATTGATAACGCCGCTGGGCGCAAAAACAGACCGAGCCCTCCGGGTTGCGCATGAAAAAGCGCCACTCGGCGTTGCTCGACACTCATTTGGAGTAACCAAACTACGCTCCTCGCGCCTTGATTGGCTCATTTTCAGGCGCAACAGGACGTATTGGATTAGTGAGATTTGACGCCCGTATTTTGTTCTTATTTCAATTATAGTATTTTAGATCCTACCCCCAATGTCAATTAGTCAGCGTTTGGAGATATGAGGCATCATTTACGAATTGTTTACCGAAATATATTCTTGTTTTGATGACCTCATACATTCAGTACTGGCAAATCTATGATAATTAGTATAGAAAGTGTATATACAAGGAGGTAAAACCACACCTTTATAACCTCCCTGTTTTTTTAAGATATAAGGAATAATGCCCGTTTTTTCCTGTGCAAACAGCCTGCTATCCTGCGAATATTGCAGGATATAAGGAAGTGTGCACATTGAATTAAGTAATTTATCGTACTTGAAGGCAATGTGCCTTTGAATACATGTTATGGCTAATAAAGATATGGCAACAATGCATATAAAAACTGGTCAAAGGATCGAGCCTGGGTAAGTGATGGAAGCTGGTCTTTTAAGGCTTACTGCGAACGAATCCAAATGTGCACAAACTTGAATGGTACAGAGCTAAATAGAATTGCATGCTAATTATTTATCAAAACTGAATAAACTGGAAATCAATAATAAAGAAAAAGCAGAAGCGTTAAGACATACTTTGGAGTCATCTGGAGTAGAAGTTGAAATCAAATTCAACCATACAAGTACAGTCAGTAGGAAAAACCTACGCTACGCTGCAGTTTTCCTCTGCTGTAGGCATTAGGCTAAAAGAGAACAAAAGTGGATATAAGTCTTTACTCAATATTTCTCGTCACTACGGTGATGTTAATTTTGGTGCCGGGCCCGGCCGCTATCACAATCGCAGCACAGGGGGCGTCGCATAATTCTCAGCGAGCATTCTTTGGCGTGCTCGGGGTGGCAAGCGCCGATGTCCTATTTTTTACTTTATCGGCTACGGGTATCGCCTCGCTAATACTTGCTTCCAACCTAATGTTCTCAGTAATTAAATGGTTCGGTGTAGCCTATTTGCTCTATCTTGGCATCTCGGCCCTATTCAGCAAAACGGGAATAATTAAGCTTTCGACAGAAAAAAAAGAAAGTAATCGAAAAAAACTCTTCTCACAAGGATTAGTAGTCCAGCTAGCTAACCCGAAAGCACTTATGTATTTCACAGCGTTACTTCCGCAGTTCATTGATCCGTCGAAGCCTGTACTTTTTCAAATGCTACTTATGGGCGCGTCTTGCTTAATAGCTGATATTATCGTGTACAGCGTATTCAGTCGGTTGGGCGATCGCATAGCAAAGCAACAACTGAAATCATGGGTCACAACACTTATCAATAAAGCCGCAGGTATCACACTGATATCAACTGGCATCAGAATGGCTTCATTGGAATATGGAAAATAGTCTAATCGGGTAAGGGCGGGTATCTAACCCGCCCTCCCCACACCACCTAGCATGCGGGTCCGCACTAGGCGGTTCATCAAGCGTAGTGAAACTTAATCCATAGCTCTCGCACTGAGACAAGCCCTTGTT